>JBJEOV010000094.1:0-7168 GCA_051880895.1 Ruminococcus sp.
TCCTCGCCGACATTCGGAATATCTCTTGTAATTTCTTCGGGGCCGAGCTTTGTATCTCTTGCCTCTGTATCGTATTCCTCAATATGGATTGAGGTGTAAACATCATCTCTTACGATTTTTTCGTTAAGAAGAACGGCGTCCTCGTAGTTATAGCCCTCCCAGGTCATAAAGCCGATGAGTGCGTTCTTACCGATAGCAACCTCGCCGTGGTCTGTAGCAGGACCGTCGGCAAGCACCTCGCCCTTCTTTACTCTCTGTCCTCTTTCAACAATAGGACGCTGGTTGATGCAGGTGCCCTGGTTGGAGCGCAGGAACTTGATAACCTCAAAGTCCTGAACCCTGCCCGAATCGTACTGCACTCGGATATTGCGGGCGTCAACGCTCATTACAATACCGTCCTCCTCGGCAAGAATACATACGCCTGAGTCTGTACCTGCCTTGTACTCCATACCTGTACCTACGATTGGTGCGTCTGTTCTGAGGAGAGGTACTGCCTGACGCTGCATGTTCGCACCCATAAGAGCACGGTTTGCGTCATCGTTTTCGAGGAACGGAATCATAGCCGTAGCAACAGAAAGTACCTGCTTAGGCGATACATCCATAAAGTCGAACTGGTCGGCAGGGAGGTCAACAAATTCATCTCTGCGTCTGCCGACTACTCTGGCATTTACAAATCTGCCGTTCTCGTCGAGCGGCTCGTTTGCCTGAGCGATGGTGTAGTTATCCTCGATATCGGCTGTCATATAAATAACCTCGTCGGTTACCACGCCTGTTTCCTTGTCAATCTTGCGGTAAGGCGACTCGATAAAGCCGTACTTGTTGATTCTTGCAAATGATGTAAGGTATGAAATAAGACCGATGTTTGGTCCTTCAGGGGTTTCGATAGGACACATTCTGCCGTAGTGGGTGTAGTGTACATCTCGAACCTCAAAGCCTGCACGATCTCTTGAAAGACCGCCGGGGCCGAGGGCTGACAAACGGCGCTTATGAGTAAGCTCTGCAAGCGGGTTTGTCTGGTCCATAAACTGCGAAAGCGGAGAAGAACCGAAGAACTCTCTGATTGCGGCAGTTACGGGACGGATATTTATAAGCGAGTTGGGAGAAAGCGAGTCCATATCCTGCGACTGTGTAGCCATTCTCTCTCTTACAACTCTGTCAAGTCTTGAAAAACCGATTCTTACCTGATTCTGCAAAAGCTCGCCCACGCAGCGGATTCTTCTGTTGCCGAGATGGTCGATGTCGTCTGTTCTTCCAACGCCGTGAGCAACGCAGTTGAGGTAGTTGATAGTAGCAAAAATATCGTCTTTTGTGATGTGGTTGGGCACAAGCTCGTCTGCTCTGTCTGCAAGCATTTCCTTAAGCTCATCCTCGCTCTGTGCGGAATCGAGAATTTCGCAGAGAACATCAAAACGGACATTCTCACGGATGCCGCACTCAGCCTCGGCGTCAAAGTCAACATAAGCCTTGATGTCAACCATACCGTTTGAAATAACCTTGACGATTTTTTCGTCCTGAGCCTTTACAAATGCAACCTTAACGCCTGCATTTTCGATTTCAAGAGCCTTTTCCTTGGTGATTTTCTCATCTCTGAAAGCCATAACCTCGCCTGTGCGTGGGTTTGAAATCGGCTCAGAGATTACCTGACCTTCGAGTCTGTCGGCAATACCGAGCTTTTTGTTGTATTTATATCTGCCTACTCTCGACATATCATATCTGTTGGGGTCAAAGAAAAGATTGTTGATATGTGTCTGAGCACTTTCTACTGTGGGCGGCTCTGACGGACGGAGCTTTCTGTAAACCTCGATAAGACCTTCCTCAATATTGCTTGTCTGGTCCTTTTCGATAGTAGCCTTCATTCTTTCGTCGTCGCCGAAGAAGTCGAGAATTTCAGCGTCTGTGCCAAGACCTAAGGATCTGATGAAAGCGGTAACGGGCAGCTTGCGGTTTTTATCAATACGAACATAGAAAACATCGTTGATGTCGGTTTCGTACTCAAGCCATGCGCCACGGTTAGGGATAACGGTTGAGCTGTAAAGCTCCTTACCTGTCTTGTCGTGATCCATCTTATAGTAAACGCCCGGGCTTCTTACGAGCTGAGAAACAATAACACGCTCAGCGCCGTTGATGATGAAGGTTCCGCTCGGAGTCATAAGAGGGAAATCTCCCATAAACACATTGCTTTCTTTGATTTCGCCTGTGGCTCTGTTAAGAAGTCTTGCTGTAACTCGCAGTGCAGCAGAGTATGTTGCATCTCTTGACTTACATTCCACAATGCTGTAGTTCGGGTGATCAACATCAATCGAGTAATCAATAAAATCAAGTACAAGATTATTCTGATAATCGGTAATTCCGGAAACATCCTTAAATACTTCTTTAAGACCTTCGTCAAGGAACCACTGATAAGACTGCTTCTGAACTTCAATAAGGTTAGGCATATCAATAACTTCGTTGATTTTGCCAAAGCTCATTCGTTCACGGTTGCCGAGCTTAACGGGTTTGACATTAACCATAGGCGTATCACTCCTTAATAAATTTGAGGGCAATGCCCCTGTCAAAAAACCTCTTGACACTTTGGAAATTTTGTGATAATATCCCCTTGTACTAAAAAATTTTTTGACGATTTGTCCGACTGCGTCGGTACATAACCCCATTATGGTACATTGTACTATTTTACGCTACCAAAGGGAGGTTGTCAAGAGCTTTTTTCTAAAAAAGCAAATATTTTTTAATATTTTTGAATTTTCGCCAAATAAAATTCTCCGCAGGAATTATTCTCCTGCGGAGCTGTTTTTTTAGAGAAAAAGATACACCCGACAGTGTGTAGGCTTTTAATGATGAATGAATACTTAAGGAAACACTGATTATAAGCTGTATTTACATTTTTGATGAAAAAAGGATTGCATATTTTGCTCAGCAATCCTTTTTATGGTGTTTTATACTAAATATACCTGCAATGCGGTGGCGTCCTGAATATCAAGCTGACCGTTGCCGTCCATATCGGCGGCGTCAAAGCGGGCTTTGTCCGTTATGTCGATAAGCGGATTATCTTCACCGTTTGCGAGGTGAATTTGCAGATATGTAACATCATTTACATCTACACCGCCGTCGCCGTTTACATCGCCCTTGATTACGGTTTTCTCAGGACCGAAGATAAGAATTTCATAATCTCCGACCTCGTCCGAAATAGGCAGGGATACCGATATTTTTCCGTCATTATCAGCTGTAACCTGTTCAATGTATAAAAGATTATCGGCAGACAAAACATCCTCGGCGTATTTATCCCTGACAACTGCTATAATATAATCTTCATTTGCTGCCTTGCTGTATTCGGCAGTGATTTTTTCAGTTTCGGCAACTCCGCTGTTGAGCAGATACGGTGCGCCAGCACTGCCCGACGGAATTGAAGTGACGGATACCCATAAAATTTTTCTGTTTGCTATATTGGGTATGCCTTGCCATGTACTGTTATTTCCGTTATAATAGCATTTTGCGTTTTCAGCTATACGGGTAAGGGCATTGTAAGCTATTCCGGGTTTATCTCCGGTAAAATAAATTTCACTCAGAGATGAGCAATCGCAAAATGCATAATCGCCAATGATTGTTACCCTGCTTGGTATTGTTACCGTTTTAAGACTTTTGCAATCTGCAAAAGCGGCTGTTTGAATTTGTGTAACGCTTTCCGGTATTGTAATATCTGTCAGATTTTCACAATCTCCAAAGGCAGCACGATTAATCGCAGTTATGCCGTCCGGAATTTTAATACTGTTTAAACTTGTGCAACCTCTGAATGCAAATTCAGCAATATATTCTACACTATCCGGGATTTCAATATTATTAAGGCTTGTACAACCGTCAAAGGCATAATGTCCTATTGTTTTTACATTATCGGGAATTTCTATATCTGCAAGACTTTTACAATTTGGAAAGGCGTCAATACTCTCTACTCCGTAAGGGATATTTACTTTTGTCAGATTTGTGCAGGACTGAAAAGCAAATTCACCTATTTCTTCAACACTGTCCGGAATATAAATTTCTGTAATACCCTCGCACCTCAGAAATGCACTCCTTCCTATATATTTAATAGTATCAGGCATTGAAATACTTGTAATATTTGAACAATCTCTGAAAAGTACATCACCTATAGAAGTAATACCCTTTGATATTTTAACATTTTTTATTAAATCTTTATATTTATACCATGAGGCAGCGTATGTACCAATATGATCAATATAAAGAGTACATTCGGTTATGCCTCTGCCGAATATTTCCAGAGTGCCGTCACTACTTAATCTCCACTCTGCATAATCTCCGCACCATCCTGAATATTCCGCATCAGCCTTAACATACGGGCACTCACCCCATCCGAAATCCATATGGTCAACAGAAAAATAGAATTTCTTACTGAACGGACTGAAAGTATGACTGAATTCACCTACAGTTTTAGTAACAAGCTCCACCTCTGCTCCGACAGAAAACTCCGGTCCTACAGTACCGCTGAAACACCGGTTACAGGCGTGGTCATCCTCTTCAGTGCTGACTTCGGTTTCTGCGTGTACCTTTGCACCTGCCGTCATATTCAGCTCAACCTGAGCAACATATTTGTTTACAAGAGAAATACCTGGGCAGAAATCCATTCCTACGAAGAAATCTCCCTCAAGCGCAAGACTGCAAGTATAATCGGGGGATTTTGATGTGTCGTGCACTCCGCTTGTAAATGAAGCAAAAAATCCAAGGCGTCCGCTGATTCCGATAGTTGCCTCGAGCTTTGCCGAAAGCTTTACTATAAACTTAGGCTCCAATGTAACATTAACGCCTGCAACAACAGGAATTTCAATAGACGCAATATTCTTTTTTATAGGTGCAGTTGTTTCTGCTTCAAGCTCAGCCATAATTTTTATTTCATAATCTAAGCCGAATTTTATATAGTGAACATCAACTTCCCATATATAACCTATGTATATATCAATGCTTGCCTTAGCAGAAAGCAACAAGCCTGCCTGTCCGCTTATACCGCTGTTGCCGCTCTGAGTGCCTGCGCAAAAATCCACTGTGAAAGGTTGGGTTATTCCTGCCTCGCCATTCCAGCTTGCTCCCACGCTCTCAATGCATTTGTCACTGCTGTAGCCGGACGGCTGCGGAGCATTTCCCAAATAGGTTACGCCTTCATCAGCCTTGCTCATATCTACCTTTGCTTTTTCAGAGGTCTGAGTTGCCTCAATCTTTATATAATCGAACACCTCTTCAAGCTCTATGTTATTATCCTCGGTAATGGTTACATTTGCGCCGTCAACGCTTATGTCGCCGACCTTAACGATAATCACATTTCCGTCCGTGTATTCATATACAAAAACATCACCCTTAACAAGGGAAGTAATCTCCTCGTTGCAGTTAGTGAATGTATATATTCCGCTCTCCTCATCAACAGAAGAAGGAATATTGTATTCCGATTCGTTTATTACAATGGTATTATCATTATAAATTGCAAAGTTTGTTGATGTGTCGCTGTCAAGGTTAAGCACTTTTTCCTCGTCAAAATCAGAAGAATCGAGTGCCTTTACCCTTTGCACGCCCTCAGTGTAGAGTTCTTCAACAAAGCAATCTGTCAGCGGATAATTGTTATCGTCCAGCATATAAGCCTTTACTACAAAATACTGCGGCATTGAATCGGTTTCAATCCTTACATCAACAGTATTCTGCTCGGCAGCAGCTTCTGACTTTCCCGAGGCAAGCATTGCACCGGTTTTTTCATCATAAACAGCAACCAATATTATGCAATCTTTAATTGTGCTGTATTCTACCGCAGCAATGTTTTCGTTAATGGTAATACCGCACAAATTGTAGTCAGTGCCGGCATTTTCAGGTTGCTCCCTGCTTTCGGAAATCTCCGAGGAAAGCATCTCTCCAAATGAGTTATCTCCTGAAACGGAATAAGCAGATGTATCAACTGCCGCATTTGCTTTATCAGTTTCTGCCGCATTCGGTGCGATTGTAAACATCGACATTAATAATACTGCCGCTAACACCGATGCCGTAAATTTTTTTAATTTTCCCACCATAAAAACCTCCTCTGATATATTAATAAACGAACATATTATACCATAAATATACAAATATTTCATTTGTTATTCTTCACAAATTTGTTAAGAAATTTATTTTTTAGAATCACAATAATAACAATATTTTAAAAGCAGGCGAAAGCATATGCCCTCGCCTGAACTGAAAAATATACTGATTATTGCATATTATTTTGTCATTTTCCAAAGCCTGAGTATCTGCTGCTCCTCCTCTGTGTCAAGCAAAATCTGAGTAATATCGTTAATAAGGAAAAAGCAGTGACCGTCCTGATAACCGTATTCGTCCACCAAGGCAATAACGCAACCGCTGTCAGAAATCTCCTCTACAAAGCCAACCGCATTTTCAAATCCGCTGTCAAGCAGCTCAACAGCAACAATTTTTTCTTGCTCAAAAGCCAGTTTCAACACAGATACAGCAATATTTTCTGTGTCAAGAGGTATGCTTTCAGGATCAATGTCAGTATCAATCAGCTTCTGCATCTTTTCCTCGTACTGACCGCCATACTCAATGCGTGTAATATCGTCAATCTGCCCTACAATTATTCCGTCATATTTACCTGACGGAGAATACATCAGCATAGCAAAATCATAATCATTTACGGCTAAAAGCCTTCCGTAATTAAATTTGTTGCAGTCATCGGAGTAAACACATACATTTTCGCTAAGCCTTTTAAGCTCGGCTAACTTTTCTCTCATTTTACATCACCTTTCTTTAATTTTATGTAAAAATTTGCACATTTATTACTTAGTTTTATTATACTGAAGTATTTTGTGATATGCAATACAAAATTAATTTAGTTTTCAACATTCTGTTAAGGTGATGTGGAAACCTATATGTTTGTATAGCTTACCGTTTTAATGTTACATTATTAAATTACGCTTTCGCATATGTAGAATATTCTTTTTTGCAAACAAAAAAGCACTGCCTAAGCAGTGCTGTAAATTCAAAGGTCACCTGTAAAGGTGTATATTAAAGGGAGTACCCTGAAAACTGAATAAAGAATAAGCAAATTGTGAGAAGTAACATTGTAAATACTTTATAGCTGACCAAAAGACTCTTGTGGTCAAGCCCTCGACCTATTAGTACTGCCAAG
>JBJEOV010000095.1:0-1677 GCA_051880895.1 Ruminococcus sp.
TAGAGATTTTAAATCCTACTGTTACAATAATATTAGTCGGTAAAACCATGACAAGCCAGTCATGGTTTACACGCACTCATTTCTGAGCTACAATGAAAGCAGTGATTGGAATGACGGAGTCCTCCTTGGGACAAAGCGCCCGTTTTGTAGACTGTCATCCATGCTTTCATTGCAGTGTTCGTTTTTGCAGGTTGAGCCACCATATCGGTGCGTTCGTGTTACCCAACAGATTGAATAGGTAATGAGAAAAAGCGTGGCATCCGATTACAAATTCAAACAGGAGTGATATATTATGAACGCAGTAGGTATTGATGTTTCCAAAGGCAAAAGCACAGTCACAGTGCTTAGACCATTCGGAGAAGTGGTGGTTTCACCCTTTGATGTTATTCATAACGACAGTGACCTTAAACAGCTTGCAGAGCTGATCAAAGGACTGCCGGGTGAATCAAAGGTTGTTATGGAGTACACTGGTACATATTTTGAACCCATAGCACAGTTTCTCCATAACAACGGTATATTTGTTTCCGTAGTCAATGCGTTGTTGGTTCATGACTATGGCGGAAGCTCTTTGAGAAAAGTCAAGACGGACAAGAAAGACGCATTAAAGCTTGCTTCCTATGCTCTCGACCGCTGGACTGAACTTGAAGAATACATTCCTGCCGATGAACAGCGTAAAATATTAAAGATGCTGAACAGACAGTATAATCAATCCAACAAGATTCAGACAATGATGAAAAACAATCTTATCTCATTGACCGATTCTACTTTTCCGGGTATCAATAAACTCTTTACATCTCCCGAAAGACAGTCGGACGGTCATGAAAAATGGGTGGATTTTCTAAAATCTTTCCCTCATAAAGACTGTGTTGCAAAGCTGTATTTGTCTGTTTTCAAGGCAAAATATAAAAGCTGGTGCAGTAAAAACAGCTACAATTATTCGGATACAAAAGCCGAAGAAATCCATACATTTGCTAAATCTGCTATAGCTGTTCTTCCACTGAATGACAGTGTAAAACTACTGATAACACAGACTGTTGTGCAGCTTAATACTATACTGGAAACTATATCTTCCATTCGTAAAGAGATGGATAGGATTGCTTCTTCATTGCCAGAATACGAAATTGTAATGTCAATGTATGGTGTTGGAAAAGTGTACGGACCTCAGCTTATGGCTGAAATCGGTGACACCCGCCGTTTCAGAAATAGGCGTGCAATAACAGCCTTCGCAGGTTTGGATGCTCCTCCTTATCAATCGGGACAGCTTGATATCAATTCACGGCACATTTCCAAGCGAGGCTCTGCAGCACTCAGAAAAGTTCTTTTCCAAATTACTGAAATCTTTATTCTGAACAAGCCTGAAGACGAACCTGTATATCAGTTCATTGATAAAAAGCGTTCCGAGGGTAAACATTATTACTCTTACAGGATCGCTGCTGCAAACAAATTTTTGAGGATATATTATGCCAAAGTAAATCAGGTTCTAAAATCGCAATAACTTCAGACTTTACTTCCTCATTAGGCTACTTCAAAAAATCTGTCTTGAAGCGGTCTTTTTGTCATACCCTTTTTTCATTGAAAAATTTTTTCAGGATTTTTCATTTTAGGGCTTGACTTTTATTTGCAGGTCTACAAAACAATGATTTTAGGATTTTTAAAATCATACTTTCCAAAATCAGT
>JBJEOV010000096.1:0-6983 GCA_051880895.1 Ruminococcus sp.
TGTGCCTGTCGGCACATGAAGAGCACTTCGTGAATGAAGTAATGCTTCGCATTATGAAGAAATTATATTAAATCGCAGCCAAGGCACACTTTACTTCATATTGCGCAAGGCGCAATACTTCACAGTCAGCTTGCTGACGGCTTCACATTTGCACAGCAAATACTTCATTAAATAAACGGGGCAAAAGTATATGAGGAATGATCAATTATCAATTAAATCAATGAATTTTGCAGTATCAATAATTAGCCTTGTAAAATCACTAAAAGAAAAAAGAGAATCTATAATTTCCAATCAAATCGGCAGAAGCGGCACATCCATTGGTGCAAATATCCGTGAGGCACAGTATGCTCACGGAAAAGCGGATTTTATAGCAAAGCTGCAGATTGCTCTTAAAGAAGCTAATGAAACAGGCTATTGGCTTGAACTGCTTTTCAGAACAGGATATATTTCTGAGAATGAATATAAACAGCTTGACGCAGAGTGTACAAGTATTCGGGTTATGCTTATATCATCTGTCAGAACTGCAAAAAGCAAAGAAAATTGATTAGAGAGCGTGAGCTTTGAATGAAAATTGAGTATATAACAATGTATGTTGACAATCTGATAAAAATCACTGTCTGATTTTCATTACTTTGCAGACATCGGCGTTGTGCTGTTGTCTGTTTTTTTATGCCAAAATACCCTCTGCCAAAATTATACTTGTTTTGACGGCAAAAGGTGATATAATTTAAAAACAAATAGCATATTAGTGCGGTTTTGATTATAAATTATGGTAAAAATGTAAAAAACAAAAAAGTACCACTTCAAAATTAGATGTTTTGCATAAAAAATGCTTGCTATTTTTGTTTGATAAAATTGCACTCTTTTATTGCTCTTTTGACAAAAATATGATAGAATAATGCAGAGGTAGTATGTATTATGGATAATGTTATAGTTGTAGCCTCCGGAAAGGGAGGCACCGGTAAATCAACTGTGTGCATTTGCCTTTCGGTTGCTCTTGTAAAACAGGGCAAAAAGGTTTTACTTATCGACTGCGACTGCGGTATGCGTGGTCTTGATATTATGCTCGATATGGAAAACGATATTGTTTTTGATGCGGCAGACGCCGTAAGCGGTAACTGCTCCTTTGCAGATGCAGTTTACAAAAGCAAGAACAATGAAAATCTTTATCTTATGGCGGCACCGTTTGATACCGATAACGAGCTTAGTCCAGGTGTGTTCCGTCAGCTTGTTGATACCTTAAAGGCTGACTACGACTTTGTTATAATTGATTCACCCGCAGGCATCGGCTCAGGCTTTGTTACTGCTGCTACGCCTGCCGACAGGGCGCTTATTGTAGCTAATGCAGAGCCGACAAGCGTAAGAGGCGGCTTAAAGGTGAAAAATAAGCTTGACGCTATGGGTATAAAAAATCAAAGGCTTGTTATCAACCGCTTTGACAGAAAAACCTTTACAGAGCTTGGCTTTTATGCCGACCTTGACGAGGTTATTGATGCAGTGCAGACTCAGCTTATTGCGCTTGTACCGTTTGACATCAGAATATCAGTTATTATGCAGCGTGGAGTTGCAGGGCTTAACTGGAGTGCCGCAGCAGCAGTTTTTGACTGCCTGGCGCTCAGGCTTGAGGGAGAGAGAGTTCCCCTTGCTTTTAAAGGATAAGCCTGTTAATATATAGGGAGGAATTTGTGTATGAATATTGCTCTTATTGCACACGATGAAAAGAAGGAACTTATGGTTCAGTTCTGCATCGCTTATTGCGGTGTTTTAAGCAGAAACAACCTTTGTGCAACAGGCACTACAGGCAAAATGGTTTCGGAGGCAACAGGTCTTACAGTTCAGAAGTTTCTGGCAGGCTCGCAGGGCGGCAGTCAGCAGATTGCGGCGAGAATTGCCTGCAACGAAATTGATATGCTTCTCTTTTTCAGAGATCCGCTCAGTCCAAAGCCGAATGAGCCTAATGATATGAATATGCTCAGACTTTGCGATATGCACAATATTCCGGTTGCAACAAACATTGCAACCGCAGAGGTACTTATTCACGGTCTTGAGCGTGGCGACCTCGACTGGAGAAATATTTTAAAGTAAAAAGCAGTTTTGTTGTCGGGCGGTTTTGTGCTGCCCGATAATTGTGTTTTATACGGAGTTTTTGATTAACACAAAAGGTTTTATAATTCGGAGGAAATAATGGGAGTAATTACCAAAAAAATTAAGGGCACAGAGGATGTACTGCCAAAGGACAGCTATCGCTGGCAGTTTGTTGAGGAAGTTATGCGCAGGGAGTCGGCGTCATACGGCTTTAAGGAAATCCGCACTCCGGTGTTTGAGCATACCGAGCTTTTTGCAAGGGGAGTAGGTCAGACAACCGATGTGGTTCAGAAGGAAATGTACACCTTCGACACAAAGGGCGGCGAAAGCGTTACCCTCCGCCCTGAGGGTACAGCCGGTGCGGCAAGGGCGGTGCTTGAGCACGGTCTTGTAAACGACAGCCTGCCAATCAAGGCGAGCTACTTTGTATCCTGCTATCGCTACGAAAAGCCGCAGGCAGGCAGACTCAGGGAGTTCCACCAGTTCGGTCTGGAGTGCTACGGCACGCAGTCGCCTGTTGCTGACGCAGAGCTTATCTGCGCCGCACAGTCAATTTTTGACCGCCTCGGCATTAAGCAGCTCAGGCTTGAGATTAACTCAATCGGCTGTCCGACCTGCCGTGCAGAGTACCACAAGGCGCTCAAGGAATATTTTTACGGCTATAAGGACGAGCTTTGCGAAACCTGCAATTCAAGGCTTGAGAAAAACCCGATGAGAATACTCGACTGCAAAAGTCCCGTATGCTCAGAGATTGCAAAGGGCGCACCGAAAATTACCGATTATCTCTGTGACGAGTGCAGGGAGCATTTTGCAAGCGTTCAGAGGTATCTTGATGCCGCAGGTGTAAAATACACCGTAAATCCCACAATCGTCCGTGGACTTGACTATTACACAAAGACTGTTTTTGAGTTCGTTACAGACTTTATCGGCGCACAGGGCACGGTCTGCGGCGGCGGAAGATATGACGGACTTATCGAGGAGCTTGGCGGAAAGCACCTGCCCTCGCTCGGCTTTGCAATGGGCATTGAAAGACTTTTAATGCTTATGGATAAGCAGGGAATTGAAATTCCACAGCCCTCGGGCTGCGACCTCTATGTTGCGGTAATGGGCGAAAAAGCGGCTTTGAAGTCGTTTGAAATAATCAAAAATGTAAGAAGCTGCGGTCTTATTGCCGAAACGGATGTGGTAGGCAGAGGACTGAGAGCGCAGATGAAGTATGCCGACAAAATCGGCGCAAAGTTCTCTATGGTGCTGGGCGACAATGAAATTGAGCAGGGCAAGGCGGTTGTCAAGAATATGACGAGCGGCGAGCAGACAGAGCTTGCGCTTGACGAAGGCTTTACCGAGAAATTTATGGTTCTTCAGCTTTCCTCTGTTGACAGCTTTAAGCTGTAATCAGGCTTTGATATACATATTTAAGGAGATACAAAAATGGCAGAATTTATGACAGGACTTAAACGCACCGACTATTGCTCTGAGCTGAGAATTACCGATGTCGGCAGAGAGGTAACGGTCTGCGGTTGGGTACAGCGCTGCCGTGACCTCGGTCAGCTTATCTTTATTGACCTGCGTGACCGCACGGGCATTGTTCAGCTTGCGTTTAATGATAAAACCGATAAGGAAATTTTTGATAAGGCTTTTTCTTGCCGCAGTGAGTATGTTCTGGCGGCAAAGGGCATAGTATGTGAGAGAAGCTCAAAGAACAAGGATATACCTACAGGCGATATAGAGGTGCTGGTAACCGACCTGAGGGTGCTTTCAAAGGCACAGACTCCGCCGTTTGAAATTGTTGACGATACAAGCACAAACGAGGAATTAAGGCTTAAATACCGCTACCTCGACCTGCGCCGCCGTCCGATTCAGAACAACATTATTACGAGAAGTAAGATTGCAAAGGTTGCAAGAGATTACTTTTACGAAAACGGCTTTATCGAGATTGAAACCCCTATGATGATAAAGTCAACCCCCGAGGGCGCAAGAGATTACCTTGTGCCGTCAAGAATACACAAGGGCAAATTTTACGCTCTTCCGCAGTCGCCGCAGATTTACAAACAGCTTTTGATGGTATCGGGCTTTGACCGCTACATTCAGCTTGCCCGCTGTTTCAGAGATGAGGATTTAAGAGCCGACCGTCAGCCTGAGTTTACTCAGATTGATATGGAGCTTTCGTTCGTTGATATGGACGAAATTATGGAAATCAACGAGGGACTTTTCAAGCGTTTATTCAAGGAAGTGCTTGGCAAGGAGCTTAAAACTCCGTTTGAAAAAATGACCTACAAGGACGCTGTGGAAAACTACGGCTCGGATAAGCCTGACATTCGTTTTGATATGAAGATTCAGAACATTTCCGACCTTGTAAAGGACTGCGGCTTCAGCGTGTTTACAGGCGCAATCGAAAACGGCGGCTCTGTTCGTGCCATTGTTGCAAAGAACGCCGCCGCTGTATATACGAGAAAGGAAATCGACAAGCTCACTGAGTATGTAAAGGGAATCGGCGCAAAGGGACTTGCCTATGTAAGATGGGTTGACGAGCCGAACGCATCGTTCAAGAAATTTATGACAGACGAGGAGCTTTCGGCAATCTACGAAAGACTCGGCGCAGAAAAGGGCGATGTTATCTTTATTGTAGCCGACAAGAACAGCACCGTGCTTTCCACCCTCGGCGCATTAAGACTAAAGGTTGCAAAGGCTCTCGATATTATTCCCGATGAGTTCAGATTCCTCTGGATTGTGGATTTCCCGTTCTTTGAATATGACGAGGAAAGCGGCGAGTGGGTTGCAATGCACCACCCGTTCACAATGCCCAAGGAGGAGTGTCTGCAATATCTCGACACAGATCCGTCAAAGGTTATCGCAAAGGCGTACGACCTCACCCTTAATGGTACTGAGCTTTCGAGTGGTTCAATGCGTATTACCGATTACGAATTACAGCAGAGAATGTTCAAGGCATTAAAGCTTACCGACGAGGAAATTGAGGCAAAATTCGGTTTCCTTGTTGAGGCATACAAGTACGGCGCACCGCCGCACGGCGGAATGGGCATCGGTCTTGACCGTGTTACAATGCTTATGTGCGGTACAGACAGCCTGCGTGATGTAACGGCATTCCCGAAGGTGCAGAATGCAAGCGAGCTTATGTCGGCTTGTCCGTCGGCGGTTGACGGCGAAAGCCTTGATGTTCTCGGCATCTGCATAAAGCCACAGGAGTAAGCGATGAGTATATTATCTGACGGACAGATTTTTTTGGCTCAGAGTGCGGAGGTATCGGCAGGCGGAGTGCCTGTGGGACTTATCGTAATTCTTGTGCTTGTCATTGCGGCGGCGATTGCCGTGGCGGTGGCGGTATATAAGGTAAAAAGCGGAATAAGGCAGATTTCAAGGAGTCTTTTCGGCACAGACTCGTTTTCTCAGGGACTTAATAATCAGAAAAAGGAAATGAGCGAAACGCCACGCTCCTTGCAGGCTATGACAAGTCTTTGTCTGCCGAGAATACAAAGGGATTTTCCCGAATTTGACTACGGGGACTACAAGCAGAAGGCGCAGACCGTACTGCGCAGCTATATGAATGCAGTAGAGGAGAAAAATCCCGATTTGCTTTACGGCGAATGTACCAAGGCTTTAAAGGACAGCGTGAAAAGTATTGTTGAAGATTTGTCTGCAAGGGGATACACGCAGAGCTTTGACGATATTGTCATTCACCGCACGGAAATTTCCCGCTACACAAAGGACGGCGCAACGGCAAGAATTCTGTTTGTGTCGTCGGTAGGCTCGTACAGCTACACCACAGACGGCAGCGGCAAGGTTGTGTACGGCACAAGGGAAATGAAAACCCAGAGCGTTTACGAAACCGAACTTGTTTATGTACAGAATGTTGACAGAATGGCAGACGGCAGCGAGGGACTCGGACTTAACTGTCCCAACTGCGGCGCACCGATAAAAAATCTCGGTCATAAATTCTGCGAATACTGCGGAACGGGAATCACCGAAATCAACATAAGAGCGTGGAGGTTTTCTTCCGTAAGGGAGCAGACAACAACCACAAGACCGTATTAATTTTACAAAACATTCAACAAAATCAGACCTAAGGGTATTGATTTTTAACCTAAAAATAAATTCAGATTTTTACAAAGGAGAAAAAACTATGGGCATTATCAGAGCAGCCATAAACTCAATCAAGGGCGGTTTGGCAGATTCCTGGCAGGAGGTTATTCAGCCGGGACAGATGAGCGGAACTCTCGCAATGGTTCCGGGCGTAAAGGTAACACACGGCAAATCACAGAACACAAAGGGCACACCGAACACAGTATCAAACGGTTCGGTTATTCAGGTTTTCGACAACCAGTGTATGCTCCTTATCGACGGCGGTAAGGTTGCCGACTTTACGGCAGAGCCGGGCTACTATCAGGTTAGCAACAGCTCAATGCCGTCGCTTTTTTGCGGTCAGTTCGGCGACTCCTTAAAGGAAACCTTCTCCCGTATCAAGTACGGCGGAATCCCCTCACAGTCGCAGTATGTAATCTACATCAACCTTGCTGAAATTCCGGGTATTCTTTTCGGAACAAAGAATGTAGTAAACTACTTTGACAACTTTTACAACGCAGAGCTTTTCCTCCGTGCGCACGGTACATATTCAATCAAGATTACCGATCCGCTCAAGTTCTATCAGGAGGTAGTCGACAAGGGACTCGTTACCACCTGCCAGCCTTTTGACTACAAAACAAAGGCATTGCAGTACAGCGGAGAATTTGAGACTGCGTTAAGCTCGGCTATCAATAACTTCTCGGCTGACGGCTTCAGAATCAGCTTTATCAAGGGCAAGTCCCGTGAGTTCGGTCAGTATATGGCTCAGACTCTTGACGAGGAATGGGAGCAGCAGCGTGGTTTCCAGGTGCAGACAGTTT
>JBJEOV010000097.1:0-6981 GCA_051880895.1 Ruminococcus sp.
AAAAACGGCAAGATGATTGAGCTTACTCAGGTTGAATTTCAGATTATGGAATACTTCTTCTCAAATCCCGGCACAGCCCTTGACAGAATGGATATTTTAAACCATGTATGGGGCGACGCCTATGTGGGCGAGGACAAAATCGTTGATGTAAACATCAGAAGACTGAGAATGAAGGTTGAGGATGAGCCTTCCAATCCTAAATATATCATTACCGTATGGGGACTTGGCTACAAATGGAATGCCTGAGCTTAACCCGACGCCTTTAAGGAGGGTTACAGCTTAATGTTTAAGGGTATTACAAAACGCTGGATGCTCAACACTCTCAGCGTGATTTTTACAATAATAGTTTTAATCGTTGTCAGCCTTATCTTTGTTATTACATATGTTTACCAGAGCAGCGTTGAACAGACGCTTTCTTCGGCAGGCAACGAGCTGTCGCTTGTGTTCTCGGATTACCTCAGCGACAGCACCACAAGTTTTAATTCGTCTGCCCGTGAATATGTGGAGAATTTTGACCGCAAGGAGCAGATGGAGGTTATGGTAATAAACTCCTCGGGCAGGGTTATTATGACCTCAACAGGCTTTACTCCCTCTGATAAAACCCAGATGCCCGATTTTGAGGAAGCCCGCACAAATGACAGCGGCTGTGCAGTGTGGAACGGCACTCTTATCTCAGGGGAGAGGGCAATGAGCGAAACACGCATAATAAGCAATTCAAACGGCGTTATGCTCGGCGCAATAAGATACATTGTTTCAATGGAGCCTGTAAACTCAAGGATTTTGTTTATTTCGGTATTCTGCATTGCCTGCGGACTTGTTATTATGGCGCTTGTGTTTTTATCGGGACTTATGTTTATCCGCTCTATTGTAAAGCCTATAAGAGAGCTTTCGCTCAGAGCAGCGCAGATTGCGCAGGGCGACTTTTCTGCCTCGGAAAAAATCGAGCATAAGTATGACGATGAAATCGGCGACCTCTGCGACGCTATCTCAGATATGGCAAAGGACTTGCAGACCACGGAGCAGACGAAAAACGATTTTATTTCAAGAGTATCGCACGAGCTGAGAACTCCGCTGACTGCAATCAAGGGCTGGGCGGAAACTATGCAGCTCAACGAAAAGGGCAAGCTTGACAGGCGCACCTTTGACAAGGGTATGGGGGTAATTATAAAGGAAAGCTCCCGACTTACAAGCATAGTTGAGGAGCTGCTCGACTTCAGCCGTATTCAGAGCGGAAGAATGGTGCTTACAAAGGAAAAGCTTGACATTCTTGCCGAATTTGACGAAACCGTGTATATGCTAAAGGACAGAGCGGTAAGCGAGGGAAAGCATCTGCTGTATGACGAGCCTGTGGACGCTGTGTATCCGCCCGTTTACGGCGACAGCAACCGACTCAAGCAGGTTTTTCTCAATGTAATTGACAATGCGCTCAAGTACACGCCTAAGGGCGGTGTGGTTGCGGCTCAGGTTATTTACAACAAGGATGAACCCGACATCATAAAAATTATCGTGACAGACACAGGCTGCGGAATACCTGCCGAGGATCTGCCGAAGGTCAAGGAAAAATTCTATAAGGCAAATCAGACCGTGCGTGGCTCGGGAATCGGACTTGCCGTTGCCGATGAAATTATGAATTTACACCACGGCTCTCTTGACATTGAAAGCGGCGAGGGCGTAGGCACAACTGTTACCCTCACCTTTCCTATTTATAAGGAGGGCGACGAAAATCAGCCGCAAACAGAAAATGTAAAGCTATAAACGAAAGGATTATGCGATGAGCAAGGTCAGTACAAAAAAAATCACCTCTATAGGCGGCAGTGCACTTATCGAGGGCATTATGATGCGTGGTCCGAAGCGTACTACCGTATGCGTCAGAACAGGCGAAAACGAAATCTACAGCGAGGACATTAAGGTAACTACAATTCCCGAAAAATGCAGTCTTTTCAAGCTGCCGTTCCTCAGGGGAATTGCAGGACTTATTGATTCAATGCGCCTTTCATATAAATCGCTGATGCTCTCAGCCGACAAGGCGGTTGAGGCAGGCGAGGTTGAAGAGGAAGAGCCGAGTAAGTTTGAAAAATGGCTTGACGAAAAATTCGGCGACAAGCTTGTAAAAATCGTAATGGTAATTGCGTCTGTCTTAGGCGTTGCACTTGCGGTTGCTCTGTTTTTCTTTTTACCGTCATTCCTTTTTGATCTGACCGCAAAGGTTGTACCTGTTTTTCAGGGCAGCGGTGAGCTTGCGGTGTTCTGGAAATCTGTCTTTGAGGGCGTGTTAAAAATCATACTCTTCCTCGGATATATTGTGTTATGCTCGCAGATGACGGAAATGAAGCGTGTGTTTATGTACCACGGCGCTGAGCATAAGACGATTTTCTGCTACGAAAACGAAGAAGAGCTTACTGTTGAAAATGTAAGAAAGCAGACTCGTTTTCATCCGAGATGCGGTACAAGCTTTATGATACTTATGCTGATTGTCGGCATTGTTATCGGTCTTTTTATCCCCGTTGCGCCGTTCGGAATAGGCTTTTTACGACCTGTATTCAAAATCCTGTTACTTCCCGTATCCTGCGGTATCGGCTACGAGCTTATCAAAATATGCGGAAAGCACGACAACGCATTTACAAGATTTATTGCCGCTCCGGGACTCTGGGCGCAGAGAATTACAACAAAAGAGCCTGACGACAAAATGATTGAGGTTGCCATCAAGGCAATGAAGGCTGTTATACCCGAGGACGGCACGGATATTTTAAACAACAAATAATTACAAATAAGAGGCTTTATTATGACTGTCGGCGAGGCTTACAGAAAAACTAAAGACAATTTAACAAAGGCAGGATTTGAAGCTCCTGCCTTTGAAGCGTTATGTCTTATTCAAAAGGTTTTCGGCTTTGACCGTCCTGCTCTTATTACAAGGGGCGAACAGACCACGGCAAACGAAGATGAGCTTGCTCTGCTTTCCGAGCTGACAGAAAGGCGTCTTAGCCACGAGCCGTTACAGTATATTCTCGGCAGATGGAGCTTTATGGGTATTGATTTGCTTGTCGGCGAAGGAGTGCTGATTCCGAGAGATGACACCGAGGTTGTCACCTCACTCTGCATAGATTTTTTATGCGGAAGAGAAAAGCCGGTTGCCGCCGACCTCTGCGCAGGCAGCGGCGCAATTTCCCTTGCTCTCGAAAAATACGCAGGCTGTACGGTTACAGCCGTTGAGCTGAGCGATAAGGCTTTTTCATATCTTACACAAAACATAAAATTAAACAATTCTGCGGTAAACGCCCTGAACGGCGATATTTTTGAATGTCACAAGGAAATTCCCGACAACAGTCTTGACCTGATTGTGTCGAATCCGCCGTATATAAAAACCGCCGAGCTTTCGGGCTTGCAGGAGGAAGTGCGCCGTGAGCCTGTAATGGCTCTTGACGGCGGCGAAAGCGGTCTGGACTTTTACCGAAGAATTGTTCCCCTCTGGAAGCCAAAGCTTAAAGCAGGCGGTGCGCTTGCCTTTGAGCTTGGCGAAGGGCAGTATGACGAGGTCAGTAAAATTATGACCGACAACGGCTTTGTCGGAATAACCGAAAGCCTTGACTTTGGCGGTATTCAAAGGGCAATAATCGGGACTTTGCCCAAAATATAGAAAATTAGTTCGATTTTTTGTCTTGCTTTTTTAATCGCTATATTTTATAATATACAAGTAAATATACAATTATCTGAAAATTTGCCTGAAAAATAACAGGAGGTACTTTTATAATGGCTGTAGATAAGGAAAAAGCGCTGCAAACTGCGCTTACTCAGATAGAAAAGCAGTTTGGCAAGGGTGCTGTAATGCGCCTTGGCGAAAACAAGCATATGAATGTTGACCATATTTCAACAGGCTCGCTCACACTCGACATTGCCCTCGGCATAGGCGGACTTCCACGAGGAAGAATTGTTGAGATTTACGGACCGGAGTCCTCGGGTAAAACCACCCTCTCTCTCCACTGCATTGCAGAGGGACAGAAAAACAACGGCAATGTTGCCTTTATTGATGTTGAACACGCACTTGACCCCACCTATGCGGCGGCTCTCGGTGTAGATGTTGACTCTCTGCTCGTTTCTCAGCCGGATACAGGTGAGGACGCACTCGAAATTGCCGAGGCTCTTATCCGAAGCGGCGCTATTGATGTAATTGTAATCGACTCGGTTGCGGCTCTCGTTCCCAAGGCTGAGATTGAGGGCGAAATGGGCGACAGCCATGTCGGCTTACACGCAAGGCTTATGTCGCAGGCTTTAAGAAAGCTTGCAGGCGCAATCAACAAGAGCAACTGCGTTGCAATCTTTATCAACCAGCTGCGTGAAAAGGTCGGCGTTACTTACGGAAATCCCGAGGTAACAACGGGCGGCAGAGCGCTCAAGTTCTACAGCTCGGTAAGAATTGATATACGCAAGCAGGAGGCTTTAAAGGTAAACGGCGAAATAATCGGCGCTCACACAAGGGCAAAGGTTGTAAAAAACAAGCTTGCGCCGCCGTTTCGAGAGGCTGAGTTTGACATTATGTACGGCAAGGGCATCTCAAGAATAGGCGAGCTGCTCGACCTTGCGGTTAAGGTTGATATTGTTCAGAAGGCAGGCGCATGGTTCAGCTTTGACGGCAAGCGACTCGGTCAGGGCAGAGATAATGTAAAGGAATTACTTTCAAACGACCCCGAACTTGCAAAGGAAATTGAGGACAAGCTGATGGCGAATATGGACCTTGTTATTGCCGCAATGGCTACAACAAGCAAAAAAGGTGCAAAGGCTAAAATAACAGAGGTTGCAAATGCCAAAAAGCCTGCTGACGCACCTGTTGAAAGCAGCGACAGCGCCGATATTGATGTATTGGTTGACGAATAATGAAAATAACGGAAATCAGACCACGCAGAAAAAAGCTGAGTGCAGTTTACATTGACGGCGAATTTGCCGTTTCTCTCGACACACAAACGCTGATTGACAACCGCTTTGATGTCGGCAGAGAAATCAGCGATGAGGATTTGCACGAAATCATAAAGCTGAGCAATGAAAGAAGAGCCAAGGAAAAGGCTCTCTGGCTGTTGTCCTACAGGGAACACTCAAAAAAGGAGCTTGAGGACAAAATCCGCCGTACTTCCGACGAAGAAGCTGCCCAAAAGGCAGTTGACCGAATGGAGGAGCTGGGTCTTGTGGATGATGAACGCTTTGCAAGGCATTATGCCGAAAAATTATTGAATACAAAGCATATGTCTATGCGTGGAATTGCCTATGAGCTTACACGCAAGGGCATTGACAGAGAAACCGCCGAGGAGCTTTGCGAAGAGCTTGATGTTGATGTAAGCGAACAGATACGGGCGGTAATTGACAAAAAATACAGAAATCTATCCGATGAAAAGGTAAAGCGCAGAGCCGTTGCTTATCTGCAAAGGCTCGGTTACCGCTGGGACGACATAAAAAGCGTTCTTTCGGAATATAATGAGGATGAAACAGATGAGTTCTAAGGTTGGTATTGTATCACTCGGCTGTCCGAAAAATCAGGTTGACGCCGAAATGATGCTTTTTACGCTAAAAAGCAGGGGCTTTGATTTAGTAAACGATCCTGCAGACGCAGATGCGGTTATTGTAAACACCTGCGGCTTTATTGAGTCGGCAAAGCAGGAAAGTATAAACGAAATTATCGAGCTGGGCAAGCTCAAGCAGGAGGGCAAAATCAAGGCTATTATCGTAACAGGCTGTCTTGCCGAGCGATATAAAAACGAAATTACCCGTCAGCTTTACGAGGTTGACGCCGCCCTCGGAATCGGCGCAAATTCGCAGATTGCCGATGTTGTGGCTGAGCTTTTGTCAGACAAGGCTGACCACATTGAAAAAATAGAGGAATTTCCCGACAAAGAGCTTTTATGCCTTGAGGGAAGAAGAATTCAGTCCACCCCTCCCTACACTGCATATCTCAAAATTGCGGAGGGTTGTGACAACCGCTGTACCTACTGCGCTATTCCCTCGATAAGAGGTCATTTCAGGAGCCGCCGGCCCGACGATATTGTTGCCGAGGCTAAAAAGCTTGCAGAGGACGGCGTTAAGGAGCTTATTGTAATTGCTCAGGACACCACCCGTTACGGCGAGGACCTTTTTGGCGAGCCGCACCTTGCAAGGCTGCTTAAAAGGCTTTGCAGAATTGACGGTTTAAAGTGGATAAGAGTGCTTTACTGCTACCCCGACAGGCTGACAGATGAGCTTATTGATACCTTTGCAGAGGAAGAAAAGCTTGTAAATTATATAGATTTGCCGTTACAGCACTGCAACGGCGATATTTTAAAGAGAATGAACAGGCACGGCAACCGTGAGAGCCTTACCGCACTGATTAATAAGCTCAGGGCAAGAGTGCCCGATATGATAATCCGCTCAACCTTTATAACAGGCTTTCCGGGTGAAACCGAGGAGCAGTTTGAGGAGCTTGCTGAGTTTGCCGCCGAAATCAGATTTCAAAGACTCGGCTGTTTTGCATATTCAGCCGAGGAAGGCACACCTGCCGCAGAATTTCCGAATCAGATTGACGAAGAAATCAAACAGCGCAGAGCAGATATTATTATGGAGCATCAGCAGCTTGTTATGGCTGAGTACTGCGAAAGCCTGATTGGCAGGGAGATTGAAGTGCTTGTTGAGGGCTTTGACAGAATTGCTGAGTGCTTTTACGGCAGAACCTACGCAGACGCACCCGAGATTGACGGCTGTGTGTTCTTTACTGCAAGCGGCAAAAAGCCGCAGCCGGGCAGCTTTGTAAAGGTAAGGATTACAGACTACACAGACTGTGACCCGATTGGCGAAACGGTTGAATAATTTTATGTGATTCTCCCATTTAGTAAGCTGAATTATAATTTATTTGTATTTAATACAACAAATCAATCCTATATAAATTATTATTAGTACAAAACTTTCGCTCAAGGGAACCCCTTTAGTGGGTTCCCTACGGTAAAACAGTCCACCGGACTGTTTTAC
>JBJEOV010000098.1:0-1626 GCA_051880895.1 Ruminococcus sp.
TTCGCTGAACATTGTCTGCGATTTTACCCTTGGTAGTTTCAATAGCCATTGAAAGAACATCGAGTGTGAATTTACTGTCGCCCAACAATAAATTTGCGATTTCCTCTGTAAGCTCACCGAGTTTTCTTTTCAGAGTTTCGGTTTCTTTACCCCAATAATTTTCTATAACCTTTATTCTTCTTCAAAACTATATGCTGCTGTCAAAAAATTTAACAGCAGCATATTTTTATTTAATTATTTAATTCAAGTGTCAATATGAGCGTAAATGATTCATAAAAGTTATTACTTCTGCGATGTGCAATAGCTGATAGAATTACTTGTAAACAGCGGATTTTGCAAGCTCCTGAACAAGGGGATCGTCGATTGTCAATTCATCTATATCGAGTTGCTTTATTCTGATTTCAACATAAATATCCTTGCCATCTGCTCTCTTGTAATAGGATACAAGGCAGATTTCTGCGCCGTATTCGTGTGACATTTCAACCACTTTGTATGTAGTGTCACCGTAGGTTACTTCTTCGCCGATTTCAGACTTGCCCTCTTTGTAGGTATCGAGATTTCTTACTCTTATACACTCGTTTACGGCGTCGTCAAGGGAGCTTATCATTCTTGTTGTACTTACTTGAAGCTTGCCCTCTAATGTGCTTTCCTTACCGAAATCAATTACTATTGAGCCAAGGGCGTTTTCATCATGGAAATAGCTGTTAATTTTGTACTGAAAACCCTCGGGAATTGTTACTGTGCAGAAAGCGCTGTCGAGAGTTTTCTCACCCTCGCCTTTGTCGTCTGTCTTCAATTCAGCCGAAGCTGTTGTTTCTTCAACGGTTGTTTCCTCAGCCTTTACTTCTGAAGTAGCAGAAGCAGAGCTTTGAGCAGAAGTTTCCTTTGTGCCGGAGCTTTCGCTTGAGCCGTCGCAGGCTGCAAGCGATGCTGTCATAACGAGTGCTAATAAAATTGCTGCAAATTTTTTCATAATAATTCCTCCTAATAATTATGAATTATAAAAAATTTATGATACATCCCTCGGCGTCCTCAATAGTTTTGAGTTCACCGGATGTAAGCAATTTAATACTAAAATCGGCTGCATAATGCCGATTTTTGAACTTTACATTTTCCAATAATATCCATTTATGCCCAAGGGTTACTGCTTTCAGGTTGACGAATACCCAGCAAAATACTTGAATACTCCCACAAATACCACTTGCCGTCCTTTGCTTTGCGAAGCTGTATCGGTCGTGGGGCGTCTGCTCCGCCCGAAGGGATAAACAGCTTAGCAATTCCGTCTATTTCATAGGTGTACTGATTTTCTCTTACCTCAACCGTATAGGGTGTGGCAGGCTGATAATCGTTGCCCGGAGTTGCCCCTTCAAAGTATGAGCGTGGTACATAGTCCTTGTCACGAAAACGGTCGGCAATAAAAGACTTATCCGAGCCGTTGAGCTGTCTTGGACCATACAAAAATTCAATCATTTTATAGCAAAGCTCTTTGTCCTTTGGATAAAAGCAAAGGGCAAGCACTGCCATAGCCGCTGTTTCATGCGGAGTTGACAAGGAAGCCTGCGGCAGACTTATAAACTGCTCGTAGGTTTCGGGCAGACTGTTAAAAACAATCTTTTCTTTCTTATT
>JBJEOV010000099.1:0-6813 GCA_051880895.1 Ruminococcus sp.
AAACCCTATACTTTTGTTTTTCTATCATAGTTTATTTTTATCAATACTTTTGATTATTGATAGTGTGGTAAATTATAGTTTAGCTTACTGAAATGGATAATCAAAATTATAAATACAGATAACCACAATAAATAAAATACGGAGTATATATATGAAAAAGAAAATCGGACTTTGCTGCTGCTACAAGCATCGCAACTACGGAAGTCAGCTGCAGAGCTATGCAACCACCGTTGAAATGAGAAACAGAGGAATTGACTGCGAGGTCATTCAGTACAAAAAGAAATTCACACTGAAATTTATGCGTGAGGCAAAAATCTGGACGCTGTTTTTTAACCGTACTCTTATCAGCGATAGAATTTTACGCTACAAAAAGCGTTTTATTCTGATGTTTCATAAGGATATAAAGCGTCAGAATGATGTGCGCAATGAAAAATTTGCTCAGTTTTCAAGGGAACGCTTTACAAACCTTTCAAAGCCCTGCATAGGCCACGATGAGCTTGAGGCTCTCGGTGCGTCATATGACGGTGTTTTTGTCGGCTCAGACCAGCTCTGGAGTCCTGGCGGAATCAGCGGTAATTTTCACAACCTTATGTTTGTTCCCGACAATGTACCGAAATTTTCCTATGCCGCAAGCTTTGGCGTTTCGCAAATTCCGGGTTACTATAAAAAGCTTTATAAAACCTTTCTTAATCGTCTGAGCTACATAAGCGTAAGAGAAAATGCCGGTCAGAAAATCGTTAAGGAGCTGACGGGCAGAGAGGCTCAGGTGGTTGCCGACCCCGTAATGCTCCTCACAAGAGAGCAGTGGGACGAGGAAATCGAATTCAGAAGAATGTATGACGAGCCGTATATATTTGCGTATTTTCTCGGAAAAAGCGAGGAAAACCGTGAGCAGGCAAAAAAGCTTGCAGAGCTTACGGGACTTAAAATCGTCGCACTTCATCATATGGATACCTACAACAAGGCTGATGTCGGCTTTGGCGACTATGCGCCGTTTGAGGTAGGACCGGAGGAATTTCTCAACCTTATAAGGGGAGCGGAGTATGTATGCACCGACTCCTTTCACGGCTCGGTATTCTCTCTGCTTTACCACAAAAAGCTGATGATTTTCAAGAGATATGCAGATTCTTCAAAAACCTCCAAGAATTCAAGAATTTACAGCATTTGCGAAAACCTCGGAGTTACTCACAGAATGTTCGACGGAAGCAACCTTGAATCAATTACAGATGAAATCGACTATGACGCCGTTGACAGCCGTATAGAGAAAATCCGAAGCGACTCAAAGGCTTATCTTGATAAGGCTCTTGCTTTCTATTGGGAGTAACTATAACATCAGAACAGCAAATACAATCTTTTGAACATAAGGAGTTAATCTATGACCGCACCTCTTATATCCGTAATCGTTCCGGTTTACAATGTGGTTGAATACATTGAAAAAACCGCAGAGTATCTTTCCTCTCAGACCTACAAAAATCTTGAGATTATTCTGGTTGATGACGGCTCAACAGACGGTTCGTCAGAGCTTTGCGATAAAATAGCAAAAAAAGACAACAGATTTTCGGTAATTCATCAGAAAAACAGCGGAGTCTGTGCCGCAAGAAATGCCGGTATTGCCGCCGCCAAGGGTGAATATATCGGATTTTGCGATTCGGATGATATTCCGTATGAGGATATGTACGAAACACTTTACGGCATTATTGATGAGCACGGCTGTGATATTGCAATGATTAACAGTGCAATCAGGTTTATTGACGGCAGAGTTTCCGAAACAAGCGACGGCTCATTTAAATTATATACGGATAAAAACGAAATGATGAAACTGTTTTTATCAAGCAAAATCAAGTCGAGCGTATATACAAAGCTTTTCAGCGCAGAAATTTGCAGGCAGATAAAATTTCCTGCTCCACATAAAATCAACGAGGACCGTTACTACACCTTCTGCGCACTTGAAAAATGCAAAAAGCTCGGCGTTAGAAATGTTACGAAATATAATTACTGTAGGCACAAGGGCTCGTCTGCAACCCAATGCTTTTCGGAAAAATACCTTGATATAATCTACTTTGCGGATTTGATTGAAAAGCGTGTCTGCGAGCAATATCCAAACCTTTCTGAATACGCAAGAGCAAATACTTTAGTTTCATATCTGCGTGTGTGCCAGCTTATCATACTTTTGCACGGCGAAAAGAATTTCGGCGAAAAATTTGATGAAATCAGAGAATTTGTAAAAAAGCAGGACCGTGCGCTCTGCAAAAAGCACCTCGAAAAAAGTATATATATGAAATACACCCTGCTTAAATTAGGGAAAATACCTTTTACTGTTGCCGTAAAGGCATTGTCAAAATTTTAGAATGTAAATCAATTATTCCGTCTGTCAGGATTTGATATATTATGAAAAATAAAACCTTTAAAATAACCTTTCAGTCGCTGTGGTATGTTTTCACGGCAACTGCGCTTGCAGTAATATGTGTGGGCGGCTACAACCCGTACTTTATGAATACCCGTAATCTGCTTTCGGCAGGACTGGTGCTCTGTTCGCTTTTTGTTGCGCTGGTTGTGCGCAAAAAAATTATAATCGACGCCTCCCTCGGTCTTTTTATCGTTGTGGGTGCGTATATGCTGATTTCTGCGTCGGCGTCTATAGACACTGAAACAGGCTTTAAGATAGCGGGCTACTATGTTATCGGGGCGGCTGTCCTGATGATTGAGTACAGTGATGAGCTTATAGATACCGTGCTGAAATTTATGAATGTTTTTGTACTGGTGATAGCTGTTTCAATCCTTATTTCCGTTCCCATAGACGACTGTATGAACAAATATTTCTCGTGGCTCTTAAACCCGTCAAACAGTCCCGAGGTTGCGCAAAGTATGCGTAATTCTATTGCCTACAGTCACGCATACATAGGCTTTGCAAGGGAAAAGGGTGAGGCGGCATATATTATGGGAATGGGTATATGCATCTATATGGCTAAGTATTTTTCGGGTAAAAAGCTTAAATGGTTCGAGGTTATCGGTCTTATCGCCGAAGTCGGCGCACTGCTTTTAACCTCAAAGCGAATGATACTTGTCTGCGTTGTAGCCGTATTTGCGGTTTTGATGCTTACCTCGCAAATCAAGGGTAAAATACTTAAATTTGCTGTTATCGCTCTTGCAGGAGCTTCGGCACTGTTTTTTATAATGTCTTTTATTCCGTCAATGAGCCATGTTTTTGAAAGATTAACCAATGATACAGATACCGATATGCTCACAGGAAGAGGTGAGCTGTGGCGTTTTTCATTTATGATGTTCTCAAAATCTCCCGTAACGGGAATGGGACTCGGCTCTTACAACAAATTTGCTGCGGATATGGGATACCGCACCGCCAAGGGAAACATCTGGAAAGAATTCGGTCATAACTGCTACTATGAATTTTTAGGAGAGCTTGGAATTTTAGGCTCGGTAATTGTTTTCGGCGCAATTATTTATATGCTCGTAAAAACCTTTATGCTCATCCGCAACAAAACGCTTAGTCCTGTTCAGCGTTACCATATATATTTTGCGCTCGCTGTCCAGATTATGCTGCTCATTTACTGCGTTTCGGGTAATGTTCTGCTTTTCGCCGACCAGACGCTGTCGCTGTTCTTTGCTTTTGCCATTGTGAGAAGCGTAAATATCAACAGCGGACTTTACAAACCCAAATCACTAAAGAATTACAGAAAAAGAGGATGTTATGAACAATAAAGTCGGAATTGTGACATTTCACAAGGCTATAAGCTACGGTGCAGTTCTTCAGGCTTACGCACTACAGAATTTTATGCTTAAGCTTGGAATTGACAATGAAATTGTGGACTATAAATGCGAAAATATGATAAACCGCTATCAGAAAACCCTTCGCCGTACAAGCAATAATGCGGTAAAGGACTTTTTATGGAGTCTGAAAACTGCGCCGGGCGTATGGGCAGGCAGAAAAGCGATGCTGGAATTTGACGAAAAATTCCTTAAAATGAGCCGCCCCTACACAAATGAAAATCTTGCAGAGGCACAGAATGAATACAAAGCCTTTGTAACGGGCAGCGACCAGGTGTGGAGCCCCACCTGCGTCGACTTTGACCCTGCATATTTTCTCACCTTTGCAAAGCCTGAGCAAAAGTACAGCTATGCGGCAAGTATTGCGGTAAAGGAATATCCCGATAACCTCAGGGACGAATTTGCAAAAAGGGTATCGGATTTTCAGAGCTGCTCGCTCCGTGAAAAAAGCGGCGCAGAAATCGTGCACAGGCTTACGGGCAAAAACGCTGTAGTAAATATTGACCCCACCCTTCTGCTTGACGCAAGGGAATGGGATAAAATAGCGAACGATGAAAAAAGGGAGCCTTATATTTTCCTTTTTGATGTGCTGAAGCCCAAAAGGCTGATTGAGTATGCAATAAAGCTTGCAGAGGAGAAGAATTTAAAAATTCTTTACCTTAACAACCGCCGCCCCGTTAAGCACAGGCGTATTGAATATCTTAATCCCGTAACGGCAGACAGATTTATCGGACTGATAAAAAACGCCGAATATGTCTGCACCAACTCCTTCCACGGCAACGCATTTTCACTTATTTACGGCAAAAAATTTGTTGTAGAAAACGAAACCGCCGCTTTATTCAATACAAGATCTCAGGAGTTTATGGAGTATCTCGGTCTGTCGGACAGGATTCTGTCGTCCTCTCGTACTCCCGATATAGACGCTGACTATGACCTTGAGCGTGTGCGCCAAAGGCTTGAAGCCGAGCGTAGAAAATCCGCTGAATATCTTTCGGCATTAAAGGCAGCGCCGCACAATTAATATATTGAAAAAACAAAACTTTCGGTCGGGCAACAGAATTAAGGATTACAGCTTACTATCTGCTCGGATAAAAAGTTTAGGTCAAGCCTTTTTAAAGACTTGCGGGGGGTGGGCAGAGCCCACAAAAGAAACTGCTTTGAAAATGCAGGAGGGTAGGCAAAACAGTCCGGTGGACTGTTTTGCCGTAGGGAACCCACTAAAGGGGTTCCCTGTGAACGAGAGTTTTGTCCTGTATTATAATTTTTATAGTCTTGCTTTGTCGTTTCAATATAAACAAATTATAATTCAGCGTTGCCCTAAAGAAACTCTGAAAGGAACATACCAATGGCAGAAAAATCAACAGGAAAACAAATGTCGGTCAATATTATTGCGTCGCTTATCTCCTTTTCCGTAACAATGGGAATTAACTTTTTTCTCACTCCGTTTCTGACAAAAGAGCTTGGTACGGAGGCATACGGCTTTATAGGTCTTGCAAACAACTTTGTGCAATATGCAACGGTAATCACCTCTGCGCTTAATTCTATGTCGGGGCGGTTCATTTCTCTTGCCTACCACCGTGGCGAAAGGGAAAAAGCCTCAAGGCTGTTCAGCTCGGTGCTTGTTGCCGACCTGATAATTGCGGCTGTAATGCTTGCGCTGT
The DNA here is from genome assembly GCA_051880895.1 of Ruminococcus sp. Lineage (GTDB taxonomy): Bacteria > Bacillota > Clostridia > Oscillospirales > Acutalibacteraceae > Ruminococcoides. The sequence continues at coordinate 5,445 of JBJEOV010000099.1, forward strand.
CGGCATTTATCACATTTTTTATCGACAGCTTTGTCGTTATTCCTGCCTCAACCGCAACAGTTGCGGATTTGGTTACAAGTGTAAAAATCACCTTCGGTCTGACCTTTTTAACCTTTGTTATCAGCGTTGTCACCGCAATTTTTACAACTGCCACCTATGTAAAAAACCGTGTGGATATCAACTCTGTGCGTGACATTATTTCCAATTTAATCAAAATTGCGGTTTTGTTTTCCCTCATCGGCTTTTTCGGTATCAAGCTCTACACGCTTGCCGCCGCTTCCCTCGCCGCAGGCGTTTTCCTTTTGGTTGCAAATGTAAATGTTAAAAAACGCATACTCCCCGATGTTGAAGTGAATATTAAAAAATTCCGCTTTGACCTTGTAAAAACGCTGATTTCCGCTGGAATATGGATGTCGCTTGCCCAGCTAAGCAATATTTTGCTTTCGGGACTTGACCTGCTTATCTGTAACCTCACCCTCGGCGCAACGCTTATGGGTATGCTTTCGATTGCAAAAACAATTCCTCACAGTATTTCACTGCTTATTACAACGATTGCCAAGGTATTTACTCCGCACTACATAATTCTGTATGCGAAAAATAAAATCACAGAGCTTGTAAAAGAAATTAAATTCACCTCAAAAATCGTCAGCTTTATACTTACAGTTCCCCTTACCGGCTTTATTGCGTTCGGATATGATTTCTTTACCCTCTGGCAGCCTGATAAAAATCCCGATGAAATTATGATGATTCAGATTTTATCCGTACTCACCTGCGTACAGTTTTTATTTTCGGCGCATACGCAGTGTCTTACTCTTTTGCAGGTTCTCTGCAATAAAAATAAAACTCCGGTTATAGTTTCGCTTGCTGTCGGTGCTTTAAGCACTGCGCTGGTTCTTTTACTTCTCAATATTACCGATGCAAAAACCTACGGCGTTTATTTTGTTGCCGGAATCAGCTCGCTCCTTACAAGCCTGAGAGTCCTTATTTTTATACCGCTTTATGCGGCGCATATGCTAAAGCAGAAAAAATCAACCTTCTATCCGCCTATAATAAGAGGCTGGATTTCATTCTTTGTTCTTCTGGTTATTTTCTGCTTTGTTCAGTCCGTTTTCGTAATAAATTCGTGGCTGTCGCTTGCCGTTGTCTGCGGAATATGCGGTGTTCTGGGATACCTTATCATACTCCCCGTAATGTTCAGCAGAAACGAAATGAAAAAGCTGACATCAAAAATCACAAAGAAATTCTTAAAACGCTGACGGTACTAAATATATTTATATTGAAAGTGGCAAAGCAATCCTATTTAAATTATAATGAAAAACACAACTCTTGCTCACAGGGAACCCCTGATGTGGGTTCCCTACGGTAAAAC
>JBJEOV010000100.1:0-6748 GCA_051880895.1 Ruminococcus sp.
TAAACTGCTCGTAGGTTTCGGGCAGACTGTTAAAAACAATCTTTTCTTTCTTATTATTTACGGCATTGCTCACGCCCTGTTTTACTGCGTTTCCGAGCTGATTTGCCGCCTTGCTTGCAAACATATCAAATAAACCCATTATGTATTCCTCCTTTTAATCTAGGGAAACACTGATTAAATCGTTTGTACATATTGCGCCGACAGATTTTTTGTCAGGTTGCACAAATAAACCGCAGTAATGCTGACGCATTGTTTTTGAGATTTTTTGGGCAAGCTGTCGGAAAATATGCAAGCAAGATGTGCAAACAGCTTTCAGCGTGATTTATTCAGTGTTTCCCTGGTTATCGTTTTATTGTTTGTTATACTTTTCGGCAAGTGCAAAAAAGTATTTGCAAGCCTCTGTGCAGCAGTCGCCGCTTGTGTTTAGTGAAAGGCTTTCATCACCGTATTTTACCGAAAAGCTTGTTATTGTTTCATCAAGAGCAAAAAATATACTTTTCTTTTTTTCGTTCGGCTTGAGCAAGCTGAAAAAATCATACTTTTTGTCAAGCTCTACAAATTGCTGAAAATCCTCTTTGCTGATTGCCGTTTCTGTAAAATTAATTTCCGTGTATTCATCATTATCATAATCAACAATCATACAATCGGCGTCCAGCAAGTAAGCGTTATTCTCTTCTCTTGCCCAGAAGCTATAGCAATATGTTCTGTCCATATGACTCTGAGAAATTGAAATTGATGTCAGCTCACCGTCCGGTCTGACCGACTTGTGAGAACAGCCGAAAAGCGAGAGAACACAAGCAAGAATCCCCATAAATAAACACCACTTACTTTTCATATGTATCAGAGCTCATCAATAATACCTGCTATATATGTCTGTAGCTTAGTAACATCATTTACATTAAGGATTCCGTCAGAATCACAATCCGCAAGCTTATTCTGATAATCCGTTAATTCAATTAAGCCTGCTATGCCCTGCTGAGCTTCGGTAACATCGTTTACGCTTATTATGCCATCCATATTTACATCGCCCATAAGGAAGATTTCTGCGTTCACAATCGCATCTTCGCTGTTGATATTTACGGTATATTCACGGGTAATATGATTTTTCTTTATAACCTTTAAGGTGTATGCACCGGCCTCTACATTTTCAATGGAATAGCTTGTGCTGTTACCATTTACAACAGCTTCATAAGCAGCTTCGCTCTGACCCTGTTTTATAAGCTGAAGCATAATATCATCGGTATCACTGCCGAAGCTTTTAACCGTACCCGAAACCGTCACGCCCTTAGTTACGGGGGTGGTTACCGTTATACCGACACGGTTCGTATATACTGTGCCTCCGCTGTTTTTGACAGTACATCTGATAACCTTACCGTTGAGCCAGGTGTCGGTCGGCGTAATCGTAATTTCTGAGGTTTTTTCGCCTGAAACTACGGCGTGTTGCCTGATACTGCTCCAGGAATAAGCCAGCTCGCCTCGTGTGTCATATACATACCAGTTGTAGCTTGTTGCACCCGTTGCGGTTACGCTGAAGCTCATAGGTGAGCCTGTCGGTGCGGACGCAGGCTTCGGCTGGCTTGTGATGACAGGCTTTGCTACGGTAGCTTCTACGGAAAAATTCAACACAACTACCAGACAGTTACTGCCTTCTTCGCCCGTGTTTGTAAAGTACACAAACGGTTTATTTCCGTCACTGAATGTAACCGCATCTCCGTTTACGCTTACGATTCCTGTATAAGTATTATCCTCTTCTGATACTCGTTCAAAATAATATCCTGTATCAGGCTTTACATAAATAACAAGTGAATAATCGTGTCCTCCCACAAATTTAGTGCCGTCAGTAAGCTTGTTGTTTCCTTCTGTATTATCAGTCCACCAGAAATCATAAATCTGTGCGTGAGGTGTTTCGTTCTGATAAATATCCATATCTATGGCTTCTCCCTCTTTTGGAGTTTGAAGGTCAGCTATACCGACATATCCTAACTTTGTTCCGGAACAGTAGTAGGTTATTGAAACAATTTTTTCTGTTTTGCTGTCACCTGACACAATTCCCGAATCAAAGTTGCCGACATCGTCGTATTTGAAGTGAACAAAGGAATCTGCCGCATCGGCAAACTGATAAGGCGCATATGTTTCTGACATTTTTAATTTGACGGTCAGCTCATAGGTGCGATCTGCCTCAAAAACATCGTTTTCACCCATACTCGAGCTTGCGCCCAGATCTCTCCAGGTTACCCAATCAACCTCAACACCCGCATCAGGTGCTGATACAGCAAAGTCAGGCTTTGCGCCGGCAACAGGCTTTGTTATGCCTTCAACAGTAATAGCTGACAGCACATATTTGGTTTTTGGAAATGTGTATGTAACAGCATAATTGTCACTGTTGATTACCTTGTAAAATTTTGCTGTTTTGCCGTTTATCGTCGCAGTCATTTCGGAAGGATCAAGGAACTCATAACCTTCTTTTGGAAGGATTTCGATATCAATACTATAAGTCATATTAGCTGAAAACTGTGAGCTTGTACTCAGATCGCCTGAAGAATTGCTTTTAACATAGAACCATCTGACGCCTTTTATCGTAACAGAGTTGCTCTGGAGTATAGGCGGATCTGAAAAATCGGGCGTTTCTCCTGTTACAGGCTCTGTTACACCGTAAAAATTGATATTCTTAATTTTTGTTGTATTAGGACATTGAAATACATACGAAATTTCAAGGATATCCTCATCCACCGAAGCTATTGTTGCGGTATATCCGTTTATCGTTGCTGTGGTGGCAGGCTTTACGAAGTAATAACCGTCACGAGCATCTAAAGTAATGATAATCTTATACCGATCGCCCGAAACAAATTTGTCTGTGGTCCAATTCCAGCTTGAATCATTTACAGATTCCCACTTTATTTCACTCACCTTTGCTTCGGTTGTAGTATTAATATAGTTTGTTGACGCCATCTTGCCGTATACAGGTGTGACAATGCCCATTATTTCAATGAATGTGATAGGCGTAAGAACGCCACCGGATTGATAATTAACGCTGTTTTCGCTGTCACTGTAGGCAAGCGCAGTGGTTGTTCCCGTTATCGGGAGCATTCCCAGCACCATAGTCAGCGCAAGCAGCAGGCTTAACAGTCGTTTTGATTTTGCTTTTTGTTTGTTACTCATAATTTTTCCTCCTTAAAATGAAGTTTTATTTTTATATGTATCAGAACTCATGAATAATACCTGCAATATATGTCTGTAGCTTAGTAACATCATTTACATTCAGAATTCCGTCAAAATTACAATCCGCAAGCTTATTCTGATAATCCGTTAATTCAATTAAGCCTGCTATGCCCTGCTGAGCTGTGGTAACATCGTTTACGCTTACAGTGCCGTCCATATTTACATCGCCCATAAGGAAGATTTCTGCGTCCTGAATAACTGCTTCATTGCCTACAGCAACAGTATATTCTCCGGTTGCGTGATTTTTCTTCATCACCTTCATAGTATATGTACCGGCTGACACACCCTCAATGGAATAGCCGGCGGTGTTGCCGTGAACGATCGTTTCATACGCCGCCTCGGATGCACCTTCTGCAATCAGCTGAACGGTCACATCGTCGGTGTCGCTGCCGAAGCTTTTAACTGTGCCGGAAACCGTTGCGCCGAACTTTGCTCTCTCGACCGTGATTTTGCAGGTATTGTACAGCTTTCCGCCGCAGGATACGCCTACTTCTGCCCACTCGCCCTCGTGTGCAGATTCAGAAACGGTCAGCTTGCCGTTTGCATCAATTTTGAAGCTGTTGCTGCCGTTGATTAAGCTCCATACGACAGGGTCTGTTACCGTTGTATTTGACGGAGCCTTGACAGCTGTCAGCGTCATAACGCTTCCCGGCTCCATTTTTGCGCTTGTGGGCTTGATTGTTATGCTGCTAAGGGGTATATCCAGCTGACTGACATCCACGGCATACTGCGCAATCTTGACTCTGCCGCCGTCAGAGCTTACGGCGTAGAGCACAACATCCTTGTACGCAAGATACCTTCCGGTCAAAGACGAGGTATCCTTCAATGCCGTTACCCTGCCTGAGGTCTTATTTACGCTTATATACGGATTGCTTGTTGCGTAATAGCTTGGAGTCCAGTTGACAGCCTCTGAAACAGAGCCGCATACATACCATTCAAAGGTGTTGTAAATTGCATTTGCCTCATCCGGGCGCATAATAACGGTCTGCTGCGCAGGTGTCAGGCTGTCGCCCACACAGAGGGTAATATCGTCATAATCTGGTTGCTGATAGAAGGTAACCGTCGGAATATCGCCGTCCGGGTCATAGACAACAACATTCCACATACCGTAGTATGACTGACCGTAGCGATAGTAGAGTGCAAGCTCTGCCGTACCCACCTTGTCGCCCCTTATGGTGATGCTGTACGGCATAGTATCGGTGACGGACTTTCCGTCTGTAACGGTGTAAATGTCAGTTGAACCGCTTCTCGGACCGAATGTACAATAACTCCACTGCTGTGCATTATACGGCTCTTTGTTGACATTTACAGTCACGCTTTCTCCCAGCGGAACATAAATTTTATTGAAATCGCCTGAATCTGTATAGCCTTCAAGGGTCACTCTCTGTAAGTACAGGGGATCACTCATCTGAACATAGTTATATACAATCTGTGTGCCCGCCTTTGTTCCCTCGGTTTCCTTGAATCTTGTGTAGATATAATAGGTGCTGTTTGCAGACAGTCCTGTGGTGGTTCCGGATGTCAGCTGTCGATTCGTACTTGTCCATTCGATTTTCGACTGATCTGCAACAGGGTAGGTGTAATATACATACTCCTGATTCTCCAAGTAATTGTGGATAACCAGCGTTGTGTATTCGCCGGCTTCATCCTTCACTGCGGAGAGTGTTGGCGTTACCGGCATATTATTGTTCGCCGCTTTTGTAACGGTTAAGGGCTGGCTGACAAGGATGCCCGAGTAATTCGCTGCCATAACGCAAAGGCGGAGCTGACTGCCGACCTGGCTTGCCAGCGGAATATAATTCTTCTTGCTTGCGTTAGCGTCGGTGAGTGTTTTCCATGTTTTGCCGCCGTCTGTGGAGAGCTGCCATGCATAAATCGGAGTTTTTACCTGTGTGACTGTGCCGTCCGCCAGTACGACCGAAATTTTACTGCCGACCACTGCGCCGCTTGAAAACTGCACTCTGCCGGTCAGTGGGTTTGCATACGCCGTTATCGTCGTAATTGAGGAGCTGAACAGAGCCGTGTTGACTTGCAGTCTGTAGCTGTCGCCGGCAGACATTTTCGGCATTGTCAGCTTGTAGGTGTATGTATCGTTTCCGTTGTCGGTTACGGTGAAGCGGTAAGTGTAGCCGTCAGCTCTATATGTCAGCGTTTGGGAATAGTCAGCCGAGTAGAGGTATATGGTGGCTTTTCTCAACAGCTCATTGACAAGCTCGTCCTTAGTGGGCAGGGAATCCCAATACTCCTTCATTCTGCCGGTAAGGCTGACGGTTATCTTCACTTCGGGTTTCGTGTTCTCAACGACCTGAATTTCTCTGTCGTCAGAGGGTGCTGTGCCTGCCGCTGTGATACTTTCAAGCGTAAGCGATTTCGCTCCGTTCATAAATACAACATCAAGGCTGTTCCAGTCCTCATTCATATCATTGAGTACACTTTTCAGGACATCTAAATCCGAAATAAGTGGTTCCTTCAGACACGGAAGAGCGTCCTTATTCAGCAGGAGATTGTTATACTGTGTATTCTTAATGAAGGTCTGCACCAGCTTCTCCTTGTCAAACGCGCGTCTGATTATATGATCTTCTCTGGTGGAAAATTCAAATTTAATACTACCCACCGCTGTGGAATCAAAACGGAAAACAGCATTTTTAATGTTATAGCTGCTCACATCATTCCATCCCGATTCTGCGTGACCAATCTTATAATCATCAGAGGAACAGTAGGCAGTGGTTCTGAAAGTGTAAAAAGCGTTCTCAAATATGCCGCCGTTTATTACTGCACCTTGGGGATCCCCGATAATATAACTTGTATCAATGACTTCCCTGTCACGACTGTGTTGATTGGCGTTCCTTTCATCATTCTGCGGGATGAACAAACCGTCATTTACAGTGACCTTGCCATTAAACAGACCGGAAGGCTTGTTGTCATGATAACTTGAACCACTATAGCTAACTTCTCTGAAGGTGCCGCTGTTTACGGTGATGCTTCCTCCGTTAACTGTATTGAACACAGGCTGAGTAGTGGATGTAAACTCATCATAAGTGTCGTAGCTCATTCCATACTGCAATACGCCGTCGCCTTCAATGGTCAGATTGCATCCGTCCACCATGATCAGCGGGTAATTGGCTTCGGCTTGCTTTAAAGTGTTTGTTCCTTCAAGAATGAAGACTTTATCCTTAGTCGTTTTAAACCACTGCGACTCATTTTTATAATCAAGGGTAAAATTTTTCAGCTTAATGTATTTTCCGTTTTTCCAAAACAACGCATCCATAAATGTATTCTCATCTGTCGGGATATAGGGGTCGTCGATTGTGCCAGTGCCCTTAATGGTCGCCGCATAAACCGAAAGGCTCATAGCCGGGAGCATTCCCAGCACCATAGTCAGTGCAAGCAGCAGACTTAACAGTCGTTTTGGTTTTGCTTTCTGTTTGTTGCTCATAATTTTTCCTCCTAAAATGAAGTTTTTTGCCTTGTCAGAGAGTATCAACAACTGCCGACAAATAGGTGGCAGATACCGAGCCGTAAAGGAAAT
>JBJEOV010000101.1:0-6657 GCA_051880895.1 Ruminococcus sp.
CGGTGTTTTTACAAAACGGCAACGGCGTGTTGCCGTTTATTCAGTAAGCATTATAAACCACAAAACTGAAAGCAGTTTATAATTTTCGTGAAAATCAGGTGAAAATCTGCAAATTTTTGCTGTAATTCCAGCAAAAAAAACGGGCTGCCCTGCAAAAGCACAGCAGTCCGTTAATAATTTTTACTGATTAAACCTTCTGGCAAACAGCGTTAATCGACTCAGGAAGCTCTGACTCCTCTGCTGAAATAAGAAGAACGATGTTTGTTGAAGAAGCCTCTGAAAGCTCCTGAAGCTTCTTTGTGAACGACTCAATTCCGTCAATGCCTGTCGGGCAGATCTTGAAGGTTGAGTCAACAAGGATGTCTGTAACATCGTAGTTGCCTGCGCAGATACCGCTGATAAAGCCAAAGAGCATATCGTAGCCCTCAATGAGGTACTGCTCGGTGTCGATAAGTCTTGCCTTGTGTGTTACATCGTAAGTAAGCTTTGCGCCTTTTTCAATAACAACAACATTACCTGCTGATGCAGCTACTGCCTCGTTAGCAAGAGCGATGAGCTTTTTTGTTTTGCCTGTTCCTTTTTTACCGATAAGTAAAGTAACCATATTAGTTCCTCCAGAATATTAAACTTATTTATAAAGAAATTACTTAAGTCTTGCCTCAAGAGCTGCCCTCTGATCCTCATAACCGGGTTTACCGAGGAGAGCAAACATATTCTTCTTGTAGCTTTCAACGCCAGGCTGATTGAATGGATTTACGCCAAGCATATAACCTGAAATAGCACAAGCCTTTTCAAAGAAATAGATGAGATAGCCAAGCTCTGATTCGTTCATCTCAGGTACATTGAGAACGATGTTAGGTACGCCGCCGTCATTGTGAGCAAGAACAGTACCCTCAAAGGCTTTCTGATTTACATATCCCATTGTCTTTCCCGAAAGGAAGTTAAGACCGTCAACATTGGTAGGATCTGTGCCGAGTGTAACTTCTTTTTTACATTTATCAAAGAGAACAACAGTTTCAAACATAGTTCTTCTGCCGTCCTGAATGTACTGACCGAGTGAATGAAGATCTGTTGAGAAAATAACGCTTGCAGGGAAAATACCCTTGTTATCCTTGCCCTCACTCTCTGCAAAAAGCTGCTTGAACCATTCAGACATCATTGTGTAAGCAGGCTCGTATGATACCATAACCTCCATTGTTTTACCCTTGCGGTAAAGAATGTTGCGCAGTGCTGCATACTTGTAGCAATCGTTTGTGTTGAGGTCATCGTTGTCAAATTCCTTCTGAGCTGTTGCCGCACCCTGCATAAGAGCGTCAATATCAGCACCCGATACAGCGATTGGAAGAAGACCTACTGCTGTGAGCACTGAGAAGCGGCCGCCAACATCATCGGGAACTACAAATGTTTCGTAGCCCTCTTCGTCAGCCAGAGCCTTGAGTGTGCCCTTAGCCTTATCTGTTGTGCAGTAAATACGCTCTCTTGCGCCGTCCTTGCCGTACTTTTTCTCAAGCATTTCACGGAATACACGGAAAGCGATAGCCGGCTCGGTTGTTGTGCCTGACTTTGAAATCATATTTACGGATACATCCTTGCCCTCGCAAAGCTCCATAATCTCGGCAAGTGCAGACGAGCTGATTGAGTTGCCTGTAAAATAAATCTGCGGAGTATCCTTACAGGTAAGGTTATAGTTCTGTGAGGTGAGAAATTCGATTGCTGCTCTTGCACCGAGGTATGAACCGCCGATACCGATTACAATAAATACATCGGAATCCTTTTTGATTTTTTCGGCCGCAGCCTTAATTCTTGCAAATTCTTCTTTATCGTAATCTGTAGGAAGATTAAGCCAGCCAAGGAAATCGTTTCCAAGACCGCTACCCTCGTGGAGTACCTTGTGAGCAGCCTTGACCTCAGCAGCCACGCCCTCGTACTCGTGTTCATTAACAAAGCCTCTTAAATATTTGTCTGTAAGTTTTGTAGCCATTTTAAATTCCCCCAAAATTCCCTTTCGGAAATATACCGCATTATTTATTGCCAAAACAGCAGTAAAATTACTGTATAAACCGAAACAAGTATCTTTGCTGTCTTATTATACTATAATTCCCGATTTTTTGCAAGGTCATTTTGTATATTTTATAAAGAAATTATAGAACTCAGTAAAACAGCGAAAACAGATGGGAAGGAAATTTTTTCTGCGTCCTGCAAAGCGGTGATTTCAAAGCTTTTTACGGCTGTACCGTCAAGGCTGTATGTAACCGTTCCAAGCCTTTGCCCGTTTACAACAGGAGCCTCAACGCTTTCGGGCAAATCAATTTTTGAAACTATTTTTGAACCACTGCTTTTGTCAAGCACAATGCTTGCATTCACATCACAGCCAATGCCGATATTACTCTGTATTCCGTTTTCAACCTTTATAGTTTTGGGCAAATCCTCAGGTGCAGTAAGGTGTGTTACCGAAAAATTAGCAAAGCCGTAATCGAGCAGAGCAGCAGCGTCGGAAAACCGTTCCTTACCGGAATTACAGCCGAGAACTACCGCAACAAGGCTCATATCTCCCCTTTTTGCTGAGGCAGACATACAACAGCCTGCGTCATTCGTTGTTCCTGTTTTCAGTCCCGTTATGCCGTTGTAGGTCTTTAGGAGCTTATTTGTGTTTACTATCTGAGTTTTTCCGCCACGCAGATTATCAAGCCAGATTGAGGTATAGTCAAATATCATCTCGTGTTTCATAAGCTCCCTTGACATTACCGCAACATCATACGCAGAGGTGATGTGTCCGTCCTCGTCAAGTCCGTTACAGTTTTTGAAAACCGTGTCATTCATACCGAGCAGCTTTGCCTTTTCGTTCATTTTCTGAACAAACACTTCTTCACTTCCGCACAGATGCTCTGCAAGAGCGACTGCCGCATCATTAGCCGACGCCACAACCGTTGCCTTTATCATATCCTCTGCACTCATTGTTTCGCCCTCTTCAAGCCATATATCGCTGCCACCCATTGACGCAGCGTGAGCAGATGCCGTTATGGTATCGTCAAGGCTCAGCTTTCCGCTGTCGATAGCCTCGCACACAAGGAGCATAGTCATAACCTTGGTGATTGATGCGCAGGCTCGCTTTTCGTGAGGATTTTTTTCAAACAGCAACTTGCCCGACGACGCTTCCATAAGCACAGCTGACGGAGCAGTTATTGTATCTTCGGTTACTGCGTTTACAGTAAAGCCAAATATGGGAATAGCTGAGATTATTATTGTGATAACAAGAACCGCCGATAATTTTTTTATCATAAAAAACACCTCGTTCAATAGTATGAACGAGGTGCTGCTTGTATGAGCTTTTACTGATTTATTTAAGAAAACCAAAGCTGCGGAGAATCGGAATTTCGATTGACTTGTTGGCAAGAGTTTTGAAAAGACAGATGTACTGACAAACAAGAACGATTACCTCGCAGATAGCCGCAGCCGGAAGAGCGATACAGGTAAATGAAAGTACTGCGCCTGCTACGCCGAGGAAGAATGTAATTACTGTAGCCATGAGTCCCTGCTTGATGTGAAAATCAAGATACTTTGACTTTCTTGAGCTCTGAGCAATAAGAGCGATAACAAGTCCTAAAATACCGGATACATAAATAAGCGCCGCAAGGAGTTTGTTCTCCGATACATCTTCGGCAGAAAACTCTGCTGTGTGGTCGTATGGATTTACTGCAGGTGCGGGTGCCGCTGCATACTGATTATACTGTGGCTGCTGAGCCTGCGGGTCAGACTGCTGTGCAACAGAGAAACCGCAGTTCTGACAGAAAACAGCGTTGTCTTCCATCTGTGCATTACATCTTGGACAATTTTTCATTTTATGTGCCTCCATTGTTTTTGTGTATGATAAAAACATTCATAGATAAATATGTATGCTTTTCATCCGTTTTTAATTCATCATTCAATAAGACAGACTGCGTGGGCAGAGATACCCTCAAGTCTGCCTGTAAAGCCGAGCTTTTCCTCGGTAGTTGCCTTAACGCTGACCTGCGACACATCAATACCGCAGGCATTCGCAATATTTTCTCTCATATCGGATATATAGTCCTTCAGCTTTGGCTTCTGAGCAATGACAGTTGAGTCAATATTGCTGATTTTATAGCCGTTTTCTGCAATAAGTGTGCAAACCACCCTGAGCAAGGCAATGCTGTCTGCACCCTTGTATTTTTCGTCTGTATCGGGGAAATGCTTGCCTATATCGCCGAGAGCAGCCGCACCGAGCAGAGCGTCCATTACAGCGTGAACAAGAACATCTGCGTCTGAATGACCGAGCAGTCCAAGCTCATACGGAATTTCTGTTCCGCCAAGTATCAGCTTTCTGTTTTCGGCAAATCTGTGTACATCATAACCGTGACCGATTCTCATTTGCCTGTCCTCTCAATTATAAATTGCCGTTTTCCATACGGTTTTTAAGTATGCTTTCCGCAATAATAACATCAACAGGAGTAGTAAGCTTGATATTCTCCTCACTGCCCTTTACCACAAGAACCTCGCCGCCCATATTTTCAATAAGGGCGCAGTCGTCGGTATATTCAAGGCTGTTTTCATCTGCGTTTTCAAGCGCAAACATATACAGCTCGCTTTCAAAAACCTGCGGAGTCTGCACGGCTCTAAGCTGAGAACGCAGTGGGGTGCTTTCAATCCTGTTAAATCCGTCAACAATTTTTATTGTATCGGTAACAGATGTCCCGAGGGTGGCTGCGCCTGTTTCAAAAGCCGCCTCAACAACCCTTTCAATTTCATCAACAGTAATAAGAGGACGGGCGCCGTCGTGGATTGCAAAGTATTTTGCTTTTTCGCTTGCAGCCTTAATACCGTTGCGCACACTCTGAGAGCGTGAAGCACCGCCCAGCACGATATTGCTCACCTTTGTAAAGCCGTTTTTATCGACAAGAGCGTTTATACGCTCAACATCCTGCTCACGGCATACCACAACGATTTCTTTTATAAGATAGCATCTCTGAAACGCCCTTAAAGTATATTCAATAGCAGGCTTGTCAAGCAAAGGGATAAACTGCTTGCTGTCTGCAATTCCCATTCTGACAGAACCGCCTGCCGCAACAATTACAGCAGAAACATAAGCTGACATAAAATCAACTCCCGAATGTATTTTTAGATTTTTTCAAAAGCCTGAGCGAGGTCTGCAATAATATCCTCTGAACTTTCAATACCAACCGAAAGACGGATAAGGTCAGGTGCAACGCCTGCCTCAATAAGCTGTTCATCGGTCATCTGACGGTGGGTATGGCTTGCAGGGTGGAGAATACAGGACCTTGCGTCTGCTACATGGGTAACGATAGTGATAAATCTGAGAGAGTCCATAAACCTGATTGACTCTTCCCTGCCGCCCTTGATACCGAAGGCAAGCACACCGCAGGAGCCGTTGGGAAGATATTTTTCTGCAAGCTCGTGGTACTTGTCGTCCTCAAGGTCAGAATAGGAAACCCAGGCAACCTTTTCGTTTGCTTTAAGATATTTTGCAACGGCAAGGGCATTTTCGCAGTGCTTTTTCATTCTGAGGTGGAGCGACTCAAGACCGATATTGAGGTAATAAGCGTTCTGCGGCGACTGAATTGAACCGAGGTCACGCATAAGCTGAGAGGTTGCCTTGGTAATATATGCAGCCTTGCCGAAACGCTCGGCATATACAATTCCGTGGTAAGACTCGTCAGGAGTTGTAAGTCCCGGATATTTATCTGCGTGAGCCATCCAGTCAAAATTTCCGCTGTCAACAATACATCCTCCAACAGCCGTAGCGTGACCGTCCATATATTTTGTGGTTGAGTGAGTAACAATGTCTGCACCGAACTCAAACGGACGGCAGTTTACGGGAGTTGCAAAGGTGTTGTCAACGATAAGCGGAACACCGTGCGAATGAGCAAGTCTTGCAAACTTTTCAATGTCAAGTACGGAAACAGTCGGGTTTGTGATTGTTTCGCCGAAAACAACCTTTGTATTCGGCTTGAAGAATTTTGCAAGCTCCTCCTCGGGAAGATCCTGATCAACAAAGGTACATTCAATTCCCATCTTTTTAAGGGTTGTACCTAAAAGATTGTATGTACCGCCGTAGATTGAGGATGATGCGATAAGATGATCGCCTGTCTCGCAGATGTTGAACACTGCAAAGAAGTTAGCCGCCTGACCGCTTGATGTGAGCATTGCGGCAACGCCGCCCTCCATAGCGCAGATTTTAGCCGCCACGCTGTCATTTGTAGGGTTCTGAAGTCTTGTATAAAAATAACCCTCAGCCTCAAGGTCGAAGAGCTTTCCCATTTCTTCGCTTGTATCATACTTAAAAGTGGTGCTCTGATAAATCGGCACTTCTCTCGGCTCGCCTTTTTTGGGCTGCCAGCCTGACTGTACGCATTTTGTTTCAATATTCATATTACTTATCCTCCGAAATTTAACTGAATAAACCTTTTATAAAGCCTGTGATTGCGTCTGTACCGTAAACGGCGAGTGCAACAAGAGCGAGAAAAGCAACGGCTGAAAGCACTCGGACTGTAGTGCGCTTTACACCGCTCATTTTCTCGAATTTTTCATCAAGAGTCGGCTCGTCACTGTTATTCTGCTCAGCGTCATCATCAACAATTTCTGTATTTTCTTCCTTTATTGCGCCGATTCCTACGCAGATAT
>JBJEOV010000102.1:0-28747 GCA_051880895.1 Ruminococcus sp.
CGCAATATGAAGTAAAGTGTGCCTTGGCTGCGATTTAATATAATTTCTTCATAATGCGAAGCATTACTTCATTCACGAAGTGCTCTTCATGTGCCGACAGGCACACTTCATTCAAAAAAGCCCTTTTGTCATAAGACAAAAGGGCTTTTTTGTGGTGCCGGTGACCGGACTTGAACCGGTACGGTCGCAATGACCGAGGGATTTTAAGTCCCTTGTGTCTGCCTATTCCACCACACCGGCTAATTGTTTGGTGACCCGGACGAGAATCGAACTCGTGTTACCGCCGTGAAAGGGCGGTGTCTTAACCGCTTGACCACCGGGCCGTATGGTAGCGGAAATAGGACTTGAACCTACGACACCTCGGGTATGAACCGAGTGCTCTAGCCAGCTGAGCTATTCCGCCATCTGTTCGCCAACATCAAATCAGCAAGATAGATTATAATATAATATACCCCGTTTGTCAAGGGGTATTTTGAAATTTATATGATTTTTTAAATTTTTTTGCAATTATGTCTTTTAAACTGTAAAACACGGTAAAATTTCCGACAAACTGTCAACAGTTATCCCCTGCTTTTTACGGCAGGGGATAACAAACTAATTAAATTCTTATCACTTATCGGATTGAATTACTCTGCGTCAGGAAAGCTTGCGAGCTTTTCAAGATGAGCGTACTTCTCCTCAGCTACCTTTTCAGCCTTTGCAAAGAGCTGTTCTGCTCTCTCAGGGAATGAACGGGTAAGTGAGTTGTAACGAACCTCGCCCATAATGAAGTCACGGTAAGATGCTGTAGGAGCCTTGCAGTCGAGCATAAACGGATTCTTGCCCTCATCTGCACGGCGTGGGTCATAACGGAAGATGTTCCAGTAGCCTGCGTCAACAGCCTTCTTCTCTTCCTGCTGAGCAATGCTCATACCGCCCTTGATACCGTGGTTGATACACGGAGCGTAGCAGATGATGAGTGACGGACCGTTGTAGCTTTCAGCCTCTACCATAGCCTTGAGCACCTGGTTGTTGTCTGCGCCCATTGCGCACTGTGCAACATATACATAGCCGTAGCTCATAGCGATAGCGGCAAGGTCCTTCTTCTTAACAGCCTTACCTGCTGCGGCAAACTGAGCAACTGAGCCTACAGGAGTAGCCTTTGATGCCTGTCCGCCTGTATTTGAGTAAACCTCTGTATCGAATACGAGGATATTTACATTTTCGCCTGATGCGATAACATGGTCAAGACCGCCGAAGCCGATATCGTAAGCCCAACCGTCGCCGCCGAAGATCCACATTGACTTCTTTGCAAGCTCGTCCTTGTCAACAAGAGTTTTCTTAACAAGCTCGCCAACCTTAGAGTCGTCAACATTCTTTTCAAGCTCTGCAATAAGAGCGTCTGTTGCAGGACGGCTTGCGGTTGAATCGCATACTGTGTCGAGGTAGTTCTGACAAGCTGTCTTTAAGTCCTCGCTGTCTGTGTCCTTCTGGATGTTCTCAACATACTCAATGAGTCTGTTGCGGATAGCCTTCTGACCGAGAGCCATACCAAGACCGAACTCAGCGTTATCCTCAAAGAGCGAGTTCTGCCAAGCAGGACCAAAGCCCTTCTTGTTCTTTGTGTAAGGTGTTGCAGGAGCAGAAGCACCCCAGATTGATGAACAGCCTGTTGCGTTTGCAATGAACATTCTGTCGCCGAAGAGCTGAGTTACAAGCTTAGCGTAAGGTGTTTCACCGCAGCCTGCGCATGCGCCCGAGAACTCGAGGAGAGGCTGCTTGAACTGACTGCCCTTAACTGTTGAGAACTTGAATTTTTCGGCAACCTCAGGCTTTTCGTCAATATTTAATGCGTAATCAAATACAGCCTGACCTGCACGCTGGCTGTCGATTGGTTTCATTGTGAGAGCCTTTTCGCCCTTCTTGCCCGGACATACATTAGCGCAGGCGCCGCAGCCTGTACAGTCAAGAGTTGATACGGTCATAACGAATTTAAGCTCCTTAAGACCGATCATAGGAATGCTCTTTGTACCCTCGGGAGCTGCTGCAAGCTCGTCCTCTGTCATAGCAACAGGGCGGATTACAGCGTGAGGACATACGATAGCACATTTATTACACTGAATACAGTTGTCGGGATTCCACTCGGGAACATCAACTGCAATACCACGCTTTTCATAAGCGGCTGAGCCGTTAGGAGCAGTACCGTCAACATGATCCATAAATGCAGATACAGGGAGCTTGTTGCCCTTGTACTCATTTACAGGCTTTAAGATGCCGTTTACATACTCAACGAGTGCGCCCTCGCCCTCTACAGCGTTGCTTACATTATCATCAGCAGCGTTTGCCCAGTCGGCAGGGATTTCAACCTTCTTAAGGTCCTCCATACCACGGTCAATAGCGGCGTAGTTCATATCTACGATAGCCTGACCCTTCTTCATATAGGACTTCTTAGCGGCTGCCTTCATAAGCTCCTTAGCCTTTTCGGCAGGAATGATGTCGGCAATCTTGAAGAATGCTGACTGAAGAACTGTGTTGATTCTGCCGCCGAGACCGATTTCCTTACCAATTTTGATACCGTCGATTGTGTAGAAATTGATATGTCTTTCGGCAAGGATTCTCTTCATCTTGCCCGGAAGTCTTTCGGAAAGCTCTTCAACATCCCAAGGACAGTTGAGGAGGAATGAACCGCCCTCCTTGAGGTCGTCAACGATGTCGTACTTGTCAACATATGACGGGTTGTGGCAGGCTACGAAGTCAGCCTTTGAGATGTAATATGTTGATTTAATCGGCTTGTCACCGAAACGGAGGTGAGAAACTGTAAGACCGCCCGACTTCTTTGAGTCATAAGCAAAGTAGCCCTGAGCGTACATATCAGTATTATCACCGATAATCTTGATGGAGTTCTTGTTTGCGCCTACTGTACCGTCTGCGCCGAGTCCCCAGAATTTACATGAATGTGTACCCTTTGGTGTTGTATCGGGATTTTCAACAATAGGAAGTGAGAGATTTGTTACATCGTCAACAATGCCGATTGTAAATCTTCTCTTAGGAGCGTCGCTCTGAGCGTTTCTGTAAACAGCGATGATGTCGGCAGGAGTTGTATCCTTTGAGCCAAGACCGTATCTGCCTGTGAATACCTTTACGCCTGCAAATTCAGAGCCGTTGATAGCTGCAAGAACATCAAGGTAAAGCGGCTCGCCGATTGAACCCGGCTCCTTTGTTCTGTCGAGAACAGAGATAGTCTTTACTGTCTTTGGAAGCTCGCTGAGGAGATAATCTGCAACGAAAGGTCTGTAGAGGTGAACCTTTAAAAGACCAACCTTTTCGCCCTGAGCGTTGAGGAAGTCAACAACCTCTTCTGCGCAGTCGCATACAGAGCCCATAGCAACAATAATATGCTCAGCGTCCTCTGCGCCGTAGTAGTTGAACGGCTTGTAGTTTGTGCCGATTTTCTCGTTTACCTTGTTCATATATTCAACGACAACCTCAGGCACTGCGTCGTAGTACTTGTTACAAGCCTCTCTTGCCTGGAAGAAGATGTCGTCGTTCTGAGCAGTACCTCTTGTTACAGGGTGCTCAGGGTTAAGTGATCTTCTGCGGAATTCCTCAACAGCGTCCCAGTCGAGCATATCTGCGAGGTCTGCATAGTCCCACTCCTCAATCTTCTGAATCTCGTGAGAGGTTCTGAAGCCGTCAAAGAAATGCAGGAAGGGAACTCTGCCCTTGATAGCTGCAAGGTGTGCAACAGCTGCAAGGTCCATACATTCCTGCGGATTGTTTGAACAGAGCATTGCATAGCCTGTCTGACGGCAAGCGTAAATATCGGAGTGATCGCCGAAAATTGAAAGAGCGTGGCTTGTGAGAGCACGGGCAGATACATGGATAACGCCCGGTAAAAGCTCGCCTGCCATCTTGTACATATTCGGAATCATAAGCAGCAAGCCCTGTGATGCTGTATAGGTTGTGGTTAAAGCACCGGCTGCAAGTGAGCCGTGAACTGCACCCGAAGCACCGCCCTCAGACTGCATTTCAGTAACCTGAACCTCTCTTCCGAAAAGGTTTTTTGTGCCCATTGCCGAGAACTTGTCGGTAAGGTCAGCCATTACGGAAGAAGGTGTGATAGGATAGATAGCAGCTACATCTGTAAACGCATAGGAAACATGAGCAACAGCGCTGTTACCGTCCATAGTTTTCATTTTTCTTGCCATTGGAATTGTCCTCCTTAAAGTATGTCAGCGACAGAATTTCGTCGCATTTAATACATTTTTTAAGATACACACTGTATCATAATAAATTTTAGCACTTAAATGTCGATTTGTAAAGAGGTTTTCAACAATAACAGATAAGTTTTTACCTGATTTTTCTAAAACTTTACCAAATATTTTTAATTTCTTCATAAATTGCGGCTTTGCGACCGCTTTTCACTGCTTTTTCCGCCATAAACTGCGCTGTAGGTTTACAGAATATTCAGCGAAAGGGGGAATTTGGGAAATTACGGAAATATCGTACATACATAATGCGGATTTTGTATTTTTTCAGATAAGAAAACCTACAATACGACCACAAAATTTTTATAAAATAATAGTCATTTTTGTTAAAGAAATTTATATTCTTTTTCAGAATTAAAAAACATAAAAACAAGCGTATAATAGGTTGAATAATGAACTGACATAATACGACTTTTATTACTTTTATTTATGATAATATATATATTATAAAGAATAAAGCACGGAGGCAGTATGTTGAAATTAGGACTTGACATTGGCTCAACTACTATAAAATGCGTTGTTTTAGACGATGAAAATAAAATTATTTACAGCACCTATGAGCGGCATTATTCTCAGATAACCGAGAAGATTGCCGAAATCCTCGCAACGGTACGCAGCAGGGTAAAGGGTGTTGAAAACGCAGCCGTTGCGCTCTCGGGCTCTGCCGGAATGGGCGTGGCGGAGTCGAGCAATATTGACTTTGTGCAGGAGGTTTATGCAACAAGAGTTGCCGTAAATACATTTATTCCCGGCACTGATGTTGTAATCGAGCTGGGCGGCGAGGACGCAAAAATCCTCTTCCTCACAAACGGTCTTGAGGTGCGTATGAACGGCACCTGTGCAGGCGGTACGGGAGCTTTTATCGACCAGATGGCAACGCTGCTCAATGTTCCGCTTGAGGAGCTTGATTCCCTTGCAAAGCAGTACGAAAAAACCTACACCATAGCCTCACGCTGCGGAGTATTTGCAAAGACCGACATTCAGCCGCTTTTAAATCAGGGCGCACGAAAGAGCGACATTGCCGAAAGCATATTCAATGCCGTTGTAAGCCAGACTGTTGCAGGTCTTGCGCAGGGCAGAGAAATTGAAGGGCAGGTTGTTTATCTGGGCGGCCCTCTCACCTTTATGAGCGAGCTGAGGAACTGCTTTGACAGAACGCTCGATACCAAGGGCATCTGCCCCGAAAATTCGCTTTACTTTGTTGCCTGCGGTGCGGCTCTCTGCGCCGAAAAAACCATTGATTTTGACAAGGTGATTGAGGAAGTCAGAAACTACAGGGGCAGCGGAAACTTCGCCTTTAATCCTCCGCTTTTCAAGGACGAGGAGGACTACAGAAAATTCAGGGAGCGCCACGAAAGGGCAACCGTCAGGCAGAAGGAGCTTAAGGGCTACAAGGGCAAGGCTTATGTGGGAATGGACGCAGGCTCTACTACGGTAAAGGGCGTTGTGCTTAACGATGACGGCGAGCTGCTTTACTCAAAATATCTCCCCTCAAAGGGCAATCCCGTTGAGATAATCAAGGGATTTCTTGAAGAGGTTTACACAATCAATCCCGAAATAAACATTGTATCCTCGGCTGTAACGGGATACGGCGAGGAAATTATAAAAAATGCCTTTGATGTTGACTACGGCATAGTAGAAACCATTGCGCACTTTACCGCCGCAAAATATTTTATGCCCGATGTTGAGTTTATCATAGACATCGGCGGTCAGGACATCAAGTGCTTTAAAATTCACAACGGAGCAATCGACAACATCTTCTTGAACGAGGCTTGCTCCTCGGGCTGCGGCAGCTTTTTGCAGACCTTTGCAAACGCCCTTGGCTACGAGATTGCCGACTTTGCAAGGCTTGGACTTTTCGCAGAGCGACCGGTTGACCTCGGCTCACGCTGTACCGTATTTATGAATTCAAGCGTTAAACAGGCGCAGAAGGACGGCGCAACGATTGAGGATATTTCCGCAGGTCTTTCGCTCAGCGTTGTAAAGAATGCGCTTTACAAGGTTATCAGAGCCTCAAGCCCCGACGAGCTCGGCAAAAGAGTTGTGGTTCAGGGCGGCACTTTCCTTAACGACGCCGTACTTCGTGCATTTGAGCAGGAAATGGGCGTTGAGGTTGTCCGTCCGAATATTGCAGGACTTATGGGCGCATACGGTGCGGCTCTCTATGCAAAGAATAAATCAAAGGGCAACGGCAGGAGCAGGCT
The DNA here is from genome assembly GCA_051880895.1 of Ruminococcus sp. Lineage (GTDB taxonomy): Bacteria > Bacillota > Clostridia > Oscillospirales > Acutalibacteraceae > Ruminococcoides. The sequence goes on from JBJEOV010000102.1 coordinate 6,452, forward strand.
TTCCGATATGAAAACGCTCAAAGACTTTGTTCACGAAATTAAGGTTACAAGCTGCGGTATGTGCAGCAACAACTGCCGACTGACGATAAACAGCTTTGGCGGCGGCAGAAAATTCATTGCAGGCAACCGCTGCGAGCGTCCGATTACCAAAAAATCGCAGTCAAACGAGCTGAATATGTATGATGTAAAGCTGAAAATGCTTGAGGAATACAAGCCTGTAGAGGGACTCCGTGGCAAGCTCGGTATGCCAATGGCTCTTAATATGTTTGAGATGTACCCGTTCTGGTACAGATTCTTTACCGAGCTTAAATTTGAGGTGTTCCACTCGCCGTTCTCCACAAGAAAGCTTTATCAGCGTGGTCAGCAGACTATTCCGAGCGACACCGTCTGCTTCCCTGCAAAGCTTGTTCACGGTCACATTCAGACTCTGATTGACGAGGGTGCGGAAACAATCTTCTACCCCTGCTTATCCTACAACTTTGACGAGCATCTGGGCGATAACCACTACAACTGCCCTGTTGTTGCCTACTATCCCGAGGTTATCAACAACAATATGAAGGATGTGCAGAAAATCTGCTTTATCAAGGAATACTTCGGCGTGCATATGCCAAAGCATTTTCCGCAGAAGGCATACGAGGCTCTTTCAAAATACTTCCCCGACCTTACGCTCAACGAGGTAAGAAGGGCGGCAAGGCTTGCGTACGAGGAACAGCAGAAATACAGGAAAAAGGTAATAGCCAAGGGCAACGAGATTATCGAAAAAGCCGAAAAAGAGGGCAAGAAGATAATGGTGCTTGCAGGCAGACCTTACCATATTGACCCGGAGATAAACCACGGAATTGATAAGCTTATTTCAAGCTTTGATGTGGCTATTGTGAGCGAGGATGTCGTATCGCCGAGGGTTGAAAAATTCCACACAGGCGTGCTTAACCAGTGGACATATCACTCAAGACTCTATGCCGCCGCAAAATATGTTACAACAAGAAAGGATATGGAGCTTATACAGCTTGTTTCCTTTGGCTGCGGAGTTGACGCAATCACTACCGACGAGGTAAGAGAAATCCTCGAAAAAGAGGGAAAAATATACACACAGATAAAAATTGACGAAATCACAAATCTTGGTGCGGTTAAAATCCGTATCCGCAGCCTGCTTGCTGCTATCGACAACGATTAACCCACCGCCCGAAAGGTTGTGCTTTATATGGCTGAGCTTAAATATGACAGCAAAACAGGCCGTTTGCTGTTTACAAAGGAAATGAAAAAGGAATACACCATTCTTATGCCGAATATGGCTCCTATTCATTTCAATATATTACAGAATGTTTTTAACTACTACGGCTACAAGTCGGAGCTGCTCGACACCTGCGGCCCCGAGATTGCGCAGACGGGGCTCAAGTATGTTCACAACGACACCTGCTATCCTGCGCTTTTAGTAATCGGGCAGTTCATTCACGCCTTGCAGAGCGGCAAATATGATGTGCATAAAACTGCGCTGATGATTACCCAGACAGGCGGCGGCTGCCGTGCCTCAAACTACATCTTTCTTCTGAGAAAGGCCCTCAAAAAGGCAGGCTTTGAGTTTGTGCCCGTAATCTCACTTTCATTCGGTATGGAGAGGAACAGCGGCTTTACCCTCACTCTTCCGCTTATCAGAAGATTTGTGGGCGGCGTTGTGTACGGCGACCAGCTTATGCTGCTGTCAAACCAGACAAAGCCCTACGAGGTGAACAAGGGCGAGAGTATGGCTCTTGTGGCTGAATGGAGCGAAAAAATCTCTAAAATGCTCATCGAGGGCAACGGCTACACCCTTGAGGAAATAGACGAAACCCTCGACAAAATCACAAAATCCTTTGCAGAAATCAAGCTTAATAAGGTGCCCAAGGTCAAGGTCGGCATCGTGGGAGAGATTTATGTAAAATACTCAAAAATGGCTAACAACGGTCTTGAGGACTTCCTTGCCTCTCAGGACTGTGAGGTCTGCGTACCCGGTCTTATGGGCTTTGCCGCCTTTAAGGTTGACAACAGAATTGAGGACGGCAAGCTGTACGGCGGAAACAGGCTTAAAACAATGTTCTGCAAAATGCTGCTCGACTATGTTACAAAGCTTGAGGGACTGATGATTGAGGCGGCGAAAAAATACAACTTTGTTCCGCCCCACGAATACGCTCATACAAAGCAGCTTGTAAAAGGCGTTATCGGATACGGCAGCAAGATGGGCGAGGGCTGGTTACTGACCGCCGAAATGCTGGAGCTTGCCGAAACAGGCTACGAAAACATCGTATGCACTCAGCCGTTCGGCTGTCTGCCGAACCACATCAACGGCAAGGGCGCAATCCGCAAAATAAAGGAAGTCAACCCAAAGGCAAACATTGTCACCATTGACTATGACCCCGGTGCGCCAAAGGTAAATCAGGAAAACAGAATAAAGCTTATGCTCGCCGTTGCAAAAGAGGAGCTTAATAACAAGCTTAAAAATGAATAATGAATAATGAATGATGAATAATTTTTAATCAGACTATTCCTTTAGCTAAGCAGGAATTATCTGTTTTAAGTGTGAGTGAAACTATAATTTTACAGTGAGTGAAGAATATGATGAAAATACCATCAATAGAAGAAGCAGAAAGGCTAATAGAAGAAGCATCTAGATTAAATCCGGGACCTTGGATTGAGCATAATAGAACAGCAGGATTTTGTGCAAGAACAATTGCGGAAAAATGTGATGGTCTGAAGCCTGATGTTGCCTATGTAATGGGATTATTACATGATATAGGTAGGCGTGAAGGTATAATGGATATGAAACATATTTATGCTGGATACTTATTTATGAGTTCATTGGGGTATGATGATAGTGCGAGAATATGTTTAACACATTCTTTTCCATACAAGAATATTGGTGCATATAATGGGCAGAATGACTGTTCAGAAGAGGAAACGGAATATATACAGAACTATTTAGATATGTTGGAATATAACGATTACGATAGATTAATTCAGTTGTGTGATGCAATTTCATTTCCGAATGGACCAACATATGTTGAAAAGAGATTGGTTGATGTTGTTATAAGAAGAGGATTTAATGATTTGACTATTCCAAAATGGAAGGCTTTTTTGGAGTTGAAAGAATATTTTGACGAGAAAACTGGCAGTGACATATATACATTATTGAAGGTGTAACAGGAAGGAAAATTTCAGTTTAGCTTACTATAAGGGATAATCATATTTTTGAAAAAATAAATTCAGCTTGCCAAAAAGACAGTAATATCAGAAAATACAGGCTCACATCTGCATATAATAATGTATAGCAATTCAAGAAGGTGAAACGATTGAAAAAGGGCAGGGATAAGGCGAAAAAGCAGCACGGTCTGCTCTACAGCGTCAAGCAGAACAAGGAGCTTACCGCACTTTATTTTATACTCAGGCTTGTAATTATAGTTATATTTGTGCTCAATATTATCCGTGGCAAATACGAAAGCGCAATGACCTGCGGACTCACATTTATACTGATGCTCATTCCGTCATTCATTGACCGCAGACTGCATATTGAGCTGCCAAATGTGCTTGAAACTGTTATGATACTGTTTGTATTTTCTGCAAATATTTTAGGCGAAATCGGCTCGTTCTACGAAAAAATACCCTTTCTCGACACCATACTTCATGCTCTGAACGGCTTTATCTGCGCAGGCGTAGGCTTCGGACTGACTGATATTTTAAACAGAAGTGAAAAGGTAAAATTCAACCTCTCCCCTATTTTTGTATGCCTGTTCTCGTTCTGCTTTTCAATGACGGCAGGTACGGTGTGGGAATTTTTTGAATTCGGCGTTGACACATTTCTCGGCAAGGATATGCAGAAGGACACCGTTGTTACCGCAATCAATTCAACCCTGCTTTCGGGCAACGACACAAACAAGGTTACTCATATAAGCGGTATCACATCAACAACCGTGAACGGCAGCGACCTCGGCATAAACGGTTATCTTGACATCGGTCTTATCGACACAATGAAGGATATGCTGGTGAATTTTATCGGCGCTGTTGTATTTGACACCCTCGGCTTTATCTACCTTAAAAACAGAGGTAAAAAGGCAAGCTTTTTAAATAACTTCATCCCCAAAAAGTCAAAAAAGCCTGCCGACAGATAATTTATTCAATAATACCGCCCGACCTCAGCTAAGCACTGCGGTCGGGCGGTTTTATCATTTCTTAATTAATTTCTTCATTATTTATTACTCAAGCCACGCTATATCGGTATCGGCGGCGAGGTTGTCTATGCCGTAGAGGACTAAGATGTTATCCACCTTTTCCTGCTTTACAAGCTCTGAAACGCTGTTCTTGTAGTAGCGCATATCCACCAGAATAACCTCGCTGTAATTTTCTGCAAGGAACGGTGCAAGGCAATGCGAAAAGCTGTCCTTAACGAGCAGGATTTTTCCGCCGTCAGCCTTCGTATTTTTTATCCTTGTCAGGGCGTGGTTGCCGTCTATGAAAACAGGGTACTTATCGTCCTCCTGCAAATGGCTGTAAAAATACATTGAGTGGTAATCCTCTTTTTCGTCACCCTCAATTATCTCTACGCTGATGTTCTTTTCGGTGTTCTGCGTGTTGTTCCACACCTCGACAGAGTCGGGCGGCGTAAGCCAGAAACCGCTTGTAGAGTAGGTTGTGCCGTAGAAATCCTCGTATTTTTCAACAGTGAACAGACTCTTGTCGGCAGGAGTTATGCCAAGCGACCTGCAAATCTCGGTGTAGCCTGTGTATGCACCTGCGGTCGTCCAGTGGTGGTCTGTCCTGTAGTAAAGCTGTGTGCCGTCTGCATAGGCTTTTTTGAATGCCGTACGCAAGTCAACAAAATCCGCTCCGCTTTCGGAAAGAATTTTCTGAGCGTTCGTGATGTACTCGTCATCATTGTATTTATCGTGAACGGCGGGCAGTACATCGTCTGCAATATAGCCTGTTGACGGCACAATAGTTACAGTTACGGGAACAGCCTGAGTCTTTGCAAAATCCGCAATAGTCTGAACATTGCTCTCAAGAGTGCTGCCGACAAGCACAGGCTTGTTGATAAGGTAGCCGTTTTTGCAGTTATATACTCCGTCTGCGCCGTTGTTGCCGACAGACAGGTTGAAGTAAGCGTTTGCGCCCACCCACTGAGTACGCAGTGGGAAGTGGTCGGCAAAGTATTTCTCAAAATCCGTGCCGAATTTGCCGTCAAGCACAGAGTCAACCGATACGGTCGGGAATTTCTGCAAATATCTCTTTTCGCTTGAGCTGTAATCCGCCTTAGGATTTATTAAAAACCAGATTGCAAAGCCGAATATAAACAGGATAAACACAAGGCTTGGCAGATTTTTGCAGACAGGCTTTGGCGATGACATATGCTTTGGTGCGTGTTTTGCCGCATATTTCATAGTAACTCTCCTTTCCTGCCGTTAAAATCTGAAATATAAAAACGGGTTATAGCTCTGATTTACGAGCGAGGCTGTGCAAAGCACAAGCACAACTGCGACAAACGCCGTCTGCGCAATGCCGATATACCTTGTATTCTGCACCCTTGCGTAAAGCCTTGCCGCAAGCGGTGTGCTTGCAACAGCCGCCGCAATAATAAGCGGTAAATATGAAAGAATAAGGTTTAATGCCTGCTCGCCGCAGAGTCCGTTGCCGAAGTTAAATAAATCGGTAAGGAATGTGCCCAGCTCGCCCATATCAGTGAAGTAGAAAAGTCCCCAGCCGATAACTACTATAAACATTGTGTAGATGTGCTGTACCGCCGAGGGAAGTTTGTCGAGGACTTTTTTGAATACAAATTTTTCAAAGATGAGAAGAACGCCGTAGTACAGTCCCCACAGCACAAAGTTCCAGCTTGCGCCGTGCCAGATACCCGTAAGTCCCCACACAATGAGGAGGTTAAGCACCTGCCTTTTAACGCCCTTTCTGTTGCCGCCGAGGGGAATGTAAACATATTCCTTAAACCAAGTTGAAAGCGAAATATGCCATCTTCTCCAGAACTCCGTAACAGATTTTGATATGTACGGATAGTTGAAGTTTTTAAGGAACTCAAAGCCGAGCATATTGCCAAGACCGCAAGCCATATCCGAGTAGCCCGAAAAGTCAAAATAAAGCTGAAAGCTGTAGGCAATAATTCCTGCCCAGGTGCCCACAACGCCGTTTTCGTCTGTGGTAGAAAACATTGCGGTGCTGAGGTTGCCCATCTGATTTGCAATAAGCACCTTTTTGCCCAGACCGATTATAAAAAGGTTTACGCCCTTTGTAAACTCATCGAGGGTTTCCCGTCTGTTTGTAAGCTGGTTTGCAACATCACGGTAACGCACGATAGGTCCTGCAATAAGCTGGGGGAAGAGCGCAACATAAGTGCCGAAGTTTATGGGATTTTTCGATACGGGTGCGTCGTTTCTGTAAACATCAATTACATAGCTCATTGTCTGGAAGGTGTAAAAGCTGATGCCTATCGGCAGGGAAATCTGCGGAGTCGGCAGATTGAGGAACGGCAGCATATTCACAGTATCAACTATCATTCCCGTGTATTTGAACACCGCAAGAGTGCCGATGTCGATAATGCAGGTAAGTATCAGCACAAGCTTTTTCTTTTTAGGCTCGTCCCTGAATTTATCAACAAGAAAGCCGCCTGCGTAGTTTACGGCTATGTTTATGAGCATAAGCACAATGAGCCTTGGCTCGCCCCAGCCGTAAAACAAAAGGTTTATAAAGAAAAGGAAAAGGTTTTTGCCCTTTCTCGGCACGATGTAATATATCAGCAGAGTAAGAGGCAGATACGCAAACATAAATACAAGGCTCGAAAAAACCAATCACTATCCCCCACAATTCATTTTTTAATTCATTTCTTCTTTACTTCATTTCTTCATTAAAAATATCCCCTCACCGCTTGGGCGAGGGTGATATACAGTATATTTTACATTATTTTGAGGGTACAGTCAATGCAATAACCGGAAATATAATTTCCCTGCGGAAATTTCGGCACAATCAACTAATTTCTTTATACGAATACTGTCTTTTAAACTCTTTTGTTTCGCTGTTTCTCACCGTTGCGCTTTTGTGCTGTTCAAGGGTGCTGATTAGTGCGTACATATCAACCCAGATTTCGTTGTCGCTTTCCTTTTGCCTTTCGTCAAACACAAGCTCAAGCCCTATGTGCAGATGGCTTTGTGTAATTCCGTTTATGTTCTCGGTGTCGCTGTAGCCTGTTCTCCCCACATAGCCAATCACATCTCCTGCCGTTACAATATCGCCCTCCTTGAGATTTTCCGCATAGGGGCGGTTCTGCCTGAGGTGAGCGTAGTACCAGTATCTCTTGCTGTCAAGCGAGCGTATGCCGATTCTCCAGCCGCCGTATCTGTTCCAGCCAAGGCACTCCACCCTGCCCGATTCAACCGCAATTACGGGTGTGCCGACCGCCGCCATCAGGTCGTGCCCCAGGTGCGGTCTTGTGTAGCCGTAGGTGCGCTTTGCGCCGAAATCGTCGTAGTGTGAATACGGAAATGTCTTTGCTATAGGCGAAAACCACCGTATTCCGTAGTCCTGCTTTATACTGCCGTCAGACTGCTCCTCCTCGTAGTCACCCACCATTGTGCCGAGCACCGCCGTGTAAACATTATAATAGTATGTATAATACTGCATATCCTTTGTAAGCTCGGCTATGGTTTTTCCGTCCCTGAGCTGAGCGCAGAGGTTATCCATATCGCTCTGCCTGTATTTTGAAAAATCGCCGCCGTACTTTGCGCCGAGGTACGAGAGAATTTCAATGCAGCTGAGCTTGATGTCCTCTTCCTGAGAAGAAATATCATAATTTATCGCTTTTTGCAGGGCGTCTGCGGTCACATTGAACTCAGCGTATTTGATATAGCTGTCGGTTTCCTTGCCGCCCACTATAGTCATAACCGAGCAGGCAAGCACAAACACGGCGATAAGCAATAAAATAATCCGTTTCATATATAATCACCCGATTATATATATGAAACGGACTGCAAGTGCAATACCACACAATTATAATATCTTTTTATCAAAGCCTTATCAGAATTTTTATTCAGACTAAAAATACAAAATTAAGAAAACTCTGCTGTGTTTCACAAAAATTATTCATTATTCATTATTCATCATTCATTTATTATTCAATTTCTCATTAAATGTATTGCGGTTTCGGCTTTGTCAATTATTCTCAGGTCGTTGTCGTAGGTGCAGAGCTTTCGTGCCTGCTGTAAATCAACCCAGATGTAGCTGTCGATTTCCTCCTCCTGAATTTTCACGCTGTCGGTGAAAGCCTGTGCAAGAAAGAACACAACCCTTTTTCGTATCTTGCCGAAGGGGCAGTACTCGCTGATTTCTCTGAACCCCTTTACAAGGGTGACATCAAGACCTGTTTCCTCCTTGATTTCACGCAGAGCGGTTTCCTGCTCGTTTTCGTCATTTTCAATGTGCCCTTTCGGAAAGCTCCAGTACCTGCCGTTGCTGTTCTTTACAAGCAGTACCTTGGTATTCTGCCTGTTGCGGTAAAAAATCACTGCGCCGCAGGATTTTTCGTAAAGACAGCTAAGGCTTTCCACCTTTACATTGCGCAGACGGGAGAGTATCTTTTTCAGCTCAGGCTCATAGAAGATTTCGCCGTACGGGGCAACGATAAGCTTGTCGCCCTCAAGACCTTCAAATTTAGCGACGGCAATAACTACGCCGTCGAGGTACTCCTCCGCCCTGTCCCTGCGTGTAACAAGGTATGCGCTTTTGTTTGTAACGGTATTGCCCGAAACATAGGCGGAGAAAAATCCCTTTCCCACCTTGCCGAACACATTTACCCGTACATTTTCTGCAAGCATTGCCGCCGCCTCCTTTCTGAAAATAATAAAAGATAATAAATAAACTAAAACGCAATCAGCTGAATAAGCTGTCCATACTGTCAAGCTGAACCTGAGTGTTTGCGCTCATAATTCCGTTGAGGTAAAGCACCTCGGTAATACCGTTCTGAGTGCAGTAATCCGCAAGATTCTGACCGAAATATCTGAAGTCTATAATATGTACCTCAGAATAGTTGTTTGTAAGGAAGGGCGCAAAAGCGTTGCCGTAGCTTTCCTTTATAACTGCAATCTTTTTGCCTGCGCCGTTTTCCGAATCAGAGTGAAGAACGGTGAGCGGATTGTCGCCCATAATGAACACGCCGTAGGTGTTTGAGCCTGCCTCGGCATACTGATAATACGGTGACTCATAATTCGAGGTTGTTCCGTTTGAATCGGTAATATCCATTGTAACACTGTAGGGGAAGGACCAGTAGCTTACGGTGTCGGTTGTAAGACCGTCGTTTGTGTTTGCAAATGAACCCGTAAAGCCCTCTATCTTGTTTTCGGTGCAGCTACTCAGGTCAAGCACATTCTGATTGGTTGCCTCTGCAAACGCAGTGTAAGCGTAGTATGCGCCGAGTCCCGTCCAGTGGTGGTCGGAATTGAAGTAAATATACTCGTTGCAGTGCTCTGCAAGCTTGTTGTAGCCGTTTATCGGAGTAACCGAGCTGTTGAGTTTTGAATATATCTGCTTGATGTTTTCTGCCTGTGAGTCAGACGGTGCGTCGCTGTTCTTGAGCCTCTGCGGAAGTCCCATTTCCGTGTGGTTGGGCACTACCATATTATAAACCTTGACATTGCCGAGCTTTTTCTGAGCGTTGTTGATTGTTTCGGCATAAAGCTCCGCCCTGTATTCGTCGCCGCCGAAAAGCTCAAATGCGCCGCCGTTCCAGATATATGCGTTAGTACCCATATATCCTGCCGAATTATTGTCCTGTATATTCGGGGTGACAAAGCTAAGTGCGGCCGCATTTGCCGGTTGAGCGGCAGGCTGAGTGGTTACCGCCTGAGTCGGCGAGGTGGTTGCGGTGGAGATATCATCATTTTTCTTTTCGCCGTCACCTGCGCAGGCTCTGAAAAGCGAGGAAATCAGAGTTATCATGAGTATTAATATAAGTATTCCAACACTTACAATAATAATGCGGTTTCTGAGTCTTTTACTGAATCTTCTGCGGTCAGGCTTGCGGTGAACATTGTGGCCGTTCGGCGCAGGTCGTCTGCCGCCCGGAACCGGTCTGTTAATCGGCTGACGGTGCTCACGCCTGTATTCGCTCCGTTGGCGTGCAACCTTATCGTCATCAAAATAATCGAGGTTATATTTATCTGCCATATGCTTCACTCCTGTCTTAAAGAAAAGACAACAGACAAAATGCGCTGTTTTCTCATTATAATTATGAAATATATTTTATTATACAACATCTTCAGCCTAAAAACAATACAAATTTTCATTTTTCGACCAAAGGCGGTTTATTTTCTGCGGTATTTTTCCAATCTGTAAAATAGAGTTGAAACCTGAGCAAAAATACGGTATAATTTTATGTTACAGGATATTTTAAATTGAGGTGATATTGATGCTGCTTTGCACCGATGTGGGCAATACAAATATAAAATTTGCACTCTACAAAGGAAACCGTCTGCTTATGAAGCTGAGATTTTCTACAAACCGCAGCAAAACTGCCGACGATTACGCAGTTGACCTTTATACTATATTCAGAATAAACAATGTTGATGTAAACGAGATAAACGGCTCTGTCATTTCAAGCGTAGTGCCGATAGTAACCGACTTGCTGAAGGGAGCTATCCGCACCGTTACCGGCGTTGACAGCATTGTAGTCGGTCCGGGGGTAAAAACAGGTCTTGACATCCGTCTTGACAACCCCGGCGCAGTCGGCTCAGACATTGTGTGTATGTGCGTAGCCTTAAAGGCGCTGTACCCCTGCCCCGTTATTGTAATCGGTATGGGCACGGCAACAACCATTCTTTATATGAATGAAAATAAGGCGTACTGCGGAGGAGTAATTCTGCCGGGAGTGCAGATTTCACTTGACGCACTCACTGCAAAATGTGCGCTTTTGCCGTCTGTAAACTTTTCCGCTCCGCAGAAGGCAATCGCCACCAACACCGCCGACTGTATCCGCAGCGGTATAATCTACGGCAACGCCGCAATGATAGACGGAGTGACAGACAGATTTGAGGCTGAGGCAGGTCAGAAATGCACGCTGGTAGCCACGGGCGGCTTTGCCCCCCATATAGTAAAGTTCTGCAAAAAGGACATTATTGTAAACGACGACCTCGTGCTTGAGGGGCTCAGACTGATATACGAAAAGAACACCTGATAAAAACAGCCGTTTTCCCGCCCTTTTGATTATTTGAGTCAAAAGGGCGTTTTTATGCGTTGTGTAAATTTCACATCATCTGTATCGGAAAAAATTTTATGCGCTTTCGTGTTCGTAGAAAATACGCTTGCGAAATTAAGTATTTTTGTTTAATTTTTTCGCTGTGTTTGATTAATATTAAGTGTTTACAAAATTGTTTGTATACAAACTCAACAAATATTGACATTTGATTTTGTTGAGTTTAACAATAATTACAATCGGTTGGTTTTGCATACACAAATTATTTTTGAAAAAATATATCGCCGTCGGTTTGCCTGAGGATTTTACAGTATTGATTTTTAGTTTGATTTCAAATATAATATAATATGTTATAATATGTAGAATTTGCGGCTTTTCTGCTGTTTTGCAAAAGCCGGGAGGAGTTTTATTTTAATGGAAATATCGTTTAAGGACATAACAAGGATTATCAGAAAGAATGTATTGTTCATCGCAGTTATATCGCTTTTATTTGCAGCCGTTTCGTTTTTTGTTACAACATTTTTTATTCAGAAAACCTACACATCCAGTCTGAAGCTGTATGTTGAAACAAACTACAAGACCTCAAGCATTGCAGAGGACTACCAGAGTGTAAACTACGCAAAGAACCTTGTGCTTACATACATTGAGCTGCTTGACTCAAACAGCTTTTACGGCGAGGTTTCAAAGGCACTCAACGAAAGATACACCGCCACACAGCTAAAGTCAATGATAACCTTTGAGAACATTGAGAACACCGAGGTATTCAAGGCGATTGTCGTTTCGTCAAGTCCGTACGAGGCGAAAAGCATAGGCGACGCAATCGCAAAGACTGCGCCCGAAACCATTGCAAATGTAAAGGATAACGCAAAGCTCAAAATAGTTGACGAGGCAACCGTGCCGAAGGCACCGACATCGCCAAGTGTTGCTAAAAATGTTCTTATTGCCTTTGCGGCAGGACTTATTATTTCACTCATAATATCATTTGTCCGTGACTTCCTTGATGTAAAGATTAAGTACAACGAGGAAATGACAACAATTCTCGACCTGCCTATTCTTGCGGCAATTCCCGATTTTGAATATTTTTCAAATCAGAAAAGCTCTAAGAAATACGGCGGATACGGCTACGGAAAATAATTAAAGGAGTGCAGCAGCAATGAAAAAGACTAAAATAGACCGTTCAATCGACACTGATGTTCTCGGCTTTCAGGTTCGTGAATCCTACAAGGCTGCAAGAACAAACATAGCTTATTCAATATTTAAAAAGGGCTGTAAGAAAATAGCCTTTACCTCGTCAACAAAGGGCGAGGGCAAGACCGTTACATCAATCAATGTTGCCTCTGCGCTTGCACAGCAGGTGGGCACAAGGGTGCTTGTAATCGAGTGCGACCTGCGCCGTCCGAGAGTAAACACGGCTCTTAAAATTGAGCCTACACCGGGACTTACAAATTACCTCAACGAGGAATGCTCGCTTGAGGATATTATAAAGGATACAAAAATTGAAAATCTCCACGCTATCGCCTACGGCGCAATTCCGCCGAACCCGTCTGAGCTGCTTGCAAGCGAGGCTATGTCGCAGCTTATCAAAACAGTTGAAAAGGAGTACGACTATATTATTTTTGACACTCCGCCCGTAGGTATTGTAATTGACTCAGTGCCTATTCTCAAGACGGCTGACGGTGTTGTGGTCGTTGCACGAAACAACTCTACAACCTATCCCGAGCTTTCAAAAACCGTTGAGATAATCGAGCGTACAAACGCAAAAATTCTCGGAGTTATTCTCAACAGAATCAAGCCGCAGGAAACAAGAAAGGGCAAGAGCTATTATTCAAGATACGGCGGATATTACAGCAATTCCACAAAGGACTGAGCATTCAGTTTTCCTTAGGATTTTTCAGAGGAGAGGAGAATGGAAGCGGTTATGGAAAATACAAAATTCACCAAAAACCCGCCTTCGGGAGATTATACAATAGAATCAAAGCCTGTTTATGACGCAGTAAAACGGATTTTCGATTTTATTTTTTCTCTCATCTCAATCATACTTTTATCCCCTATTTTGTTGATTATCGCAATTATGATAAAGCTTGACGACCCTAAGGGTCCCGTAATATACATATCGGACAGGGTAGGAAAAGGCGGAAGAATTTTCAGATTCTATAAATTCAGAAGTATGTGTGCAGACGCAGACAAAAAATACTCCGGACTGCTTGAAACCAACGAAACAGGCGGTCCGACCTTCAAAATGAAAGATGACCCCCGTGTTACAAGGGTTGGCAGATTTATAAGAAAAACAAGTCTTGACGAGCTTCCGCAGCTTTTTAATATTTTAAAGGGAGATATGAGCTTTATCGGTCCTCGTCCTCCTATGCTTCGTGAAGTTGAAAGCTATCCTGACTATCCGATGGAAAGGCTTTCCGTATTAGGCGGCTTGAGCTGTTACTGGCAGATTATGGGACGAAGCTCAATAGACTTTAAAGGTATGATAGAGCTTGACCTTAAATACATAAAAGAACGCAGTATTCTTACCGATATTAAAATTTTGTTTCTTACAATTCCCGCCGTTTTCAAAGGCGACGGAGCGTACTGAGCAGACGCAATTTGACAGGGAGTAAAATATGAAAGCAGTAATTCTTGCAGGCGGCTTCGGAACACGAATTTCCGAAGAATCAAAGTTGAAGCCAAAGCCTATGATAGAAGTAGGCGGAATGCCGATTATGTGGCATATTATGAAGCTTTATTCGCACTACGGCATAAACGAATTTATAATCTGCGCAGGCTATAAACAGCATGTAATCAAGGAATGGTTTGCAGATTATTTTCTGCACACCTCGGACATAACCTTTGATTTTACACGGGAGGACAAGATTATTGTTCACAATAAGAGAGCCGAGCAGTGGAAGGTAACTGTTGTTGACACAGGACTTAACACAATGACGGGCGGCAGACTCAAAAGGGTGCGTAATTTTATAGGCGACGAGCCTTTCTTTATGACCTACGGCGACGGTGTGTCTGATGTTGACATAAAAGCTCTGCTTGAATTTCATAAAAAGCACGGAAGGCTCGCAACTATGTCGGCTGTAAAGCCCGAGAGCCGTTTCGGCGTTCTTGATTTGTCGGGCAACAACGAGGTAAGGGCGTTCCGTGAGAAAAGCGAAGTTGACTCGGGCTGGATAAACGCAGGCTTTATGGTGCTTGAGCCTGAGGTTCTCGACTATGTAAAAGACGACACTATAATGTTTGAGCGTGAGCCGATGGAACAGCTTGCAAGGGAAGGACAGCTTATGTGCCGCAGGCACAACGGCTTCTGGCAGTGTATGGATACTCTGCGTGACAAGGAAAGGCTTGAAAAGCTCTGGAGCGAAAACAAGGCTCCGTGGAAGGTATGGGAGGACTAATGCTTAATTTTTACAAGGGCAAAAGGGTGCTTGTAACAGGTCATACAGGCTTTAAGGGCAGCTGGCTGTGCAAAATTCTTGCAAATGCAGGCGCAGAGGTTACAGGCTACTCGCTCAATCCGCCCACAAATCCGAATTTATTTGAAATTGCAGGCATAAAAAACGACATAAAATCCGTAATCGGCGATATCCGTGATTTTGATTTGCTCAAAAAGACCTTTGATGAGGCGCAGCCTGAAATTGTGCTGCACCTTGCCGCACAGCCGATTGTGCGTGACAGCTACAGAATGCCTGCTTATACATATGAAACAAATGTTATGGGAACGGTAAACATTCTTGAGTGCGTAAGGCTGTCGGACTGCGTAAAATCATTTCTCAATGTTACCACCGACAAGGTTTACGAAAACAAGGAGTGGCAGTGGGGCTACCGTGAAAACGAGCCGCTTGACGGCTTTGACCCGTATTCAAACAGCAAAAGCTGTTCGGAGCTTGTAACCCACAGCTACAAAAATTCCTTTTTCGCAGACGGCAGAACGGCGATTTCAACCGCAAGGGCAGGTAATGTTATAGGCGGCGGAGATTTTGCAAACGACAGAATTATCCCTGACTGCGTTCGTGCGCTTGAAAAGGGCGAGGATATAATCGTGCGCAACCCGTACTCAACAAGACCGTATCAGCATGTGCTTGAACCGCTTTTTGCATATCTGATGATTGCAAAAGCTCAGTATGAGGACATTAAGTATGCCGATTACTACAATGTAGGACCTGACGAGTGCGACTGCGTTACAACGGGCGAGCTTGTTGATTTGTTTGTAAAATGCGCTGACGGCAAAATCAGCCGTACAGACAAAAGCGAGAAAAACGCCGTACACGAGGCGAATTTCTTAAAGCTCGACTGCTCAAAGCTCAAGTCTGTATTCGGCTGGAAACCACGCTGGCATATCGACACTGCGGTTGAAAAGACAGTTGAATGGTCACGCTGTTATATGGAAAACGGCGATATAAGAGGCTGTATGGACAGACAGATTGAGGACTTTACAGCAAGCAGTATTTAAGATAAGCTATAATTTAGCGAATAAACTCAACAAAAATCAAACCTTCGGTCGGGCAACAAAATTTAAAATTATAGCTTACTGTCTGCTCGGGGCAAAAGTTTAGGTCAAGCCTTTTTAAAGGCTTGCGGGTTTGGGCAGAGCCCAAGAAAAAATTGCTTTGAAATTGCAGGAGGGTAGGTAAAACAGTCCGGCGGACTGTTTTACCGTAGGGAACCCACTAAAGGGGTTCCCTGTAAGCAAGAGTTGTGTTTTTCATTATAATTTATATAGGATGGCTTTGTCACTTTCAATATAAATAAATTATAATTTCCCACACTCTAAAGCTGACAAATTCAGCTTAGTAAAAAAGAGGTTACTTATGAAAAAGGCTATTGTAACAGGGGCAAACGGCTTTGTCGGTTCAAATGTCTGCAAAAGACTCTGCGCTGACGGAGTAAAGGTTTTTGCCGTTGTAAAGGATAAAAACGAAAAAATTGAAAATATAGAAAAGCTCAGCGGCATTGAAATTGTATATTGCGAGCTTGACGAAATTGAAACTCTCGTTGATAAAATCTGTGACAGAGATGTTGATGTTTTCTTCCATTTTGCGTGGGTAGGCTCGGCAGGACCGCTCAGGTGCGACGAGGAAATTCAGCTTAAAAATGCGCTGTGGACTGCCCGTGCGCTCAGAACTGCCGACAAAATGCAGTGCAGAAAGTTTGTGAACGCAGGCTCTATTATGGAAAAGGAAACCTACACCGCAGTTTACACTCAGGAGAGCAAGCCGGGACTTCCCTACATCTACGGCGCAGGCAAGCTTATTGCCCGTGCAATCTGCAAGCCGATTGCAAACAGCCTTTCAATCGACCTCTGCTGGGCGGTCATCACCAACGCTTACGGCGCAGGGGAATTTTCGCCACGCTTTGTAAATTCAACTATCCGCAAAATTATTGCAGGCGAGCCCTTGCAGTTCACGGCGGCAACTCAGAATTACGATTTCATTTATATAGACGATGTTGCAAGAGCCTTTGAGGCTATCGGCGAATACGGCATTGCAAACAAGGAATACACAATAGGCAGCGGCAACGCACGACCGCTCAGGGAGTTTATTCTTGAGATGCAGAGAGAGCTTGCACCGGACGCAAAGCCGATTTTCGGCGATGTTCCCTTTACGGGAGTAAATATGCCTCTTGAGGTATTCGACACAACAGACATTGAAACAGACTGTCACTTTAAGCCTGAAATTTCCTTCGCAGAGGGCGCAAGGCTTACTATGGAGTGGATAAAGTCCGTTGACTGACAAACGGGGCGAAATAACTTTCGCCCTTTATATTCGTTATTAAGGAGTAAAGCTATGATTCAGAAGTTTGAATTTTGTAATACAGATTTTGAGGGCGCATACCTTATCAAGCCGTTCTGCGCAACCGACATCAGAGGAGCGTTTATAAAGGATTATTCAAAGGAGGTGTTCGAGGCAAACGGTCTTGAGCATAACCTCGCCGAGGTTTTCTACACAGTTTCTCACAAGGGTGTTATCCGTGCGCTCCACTTTCAGCGTGTGCACGAGCAGGCAAAGCTTGTAAGATGCGTTAAGGGCAGGGTTTTTGATGTTATCGTTGACCTGCGCCCCGACTCCCCCACCTTTAAGAAGTGGCAGGGCTTTTACCTCTCTGAGGAAAATATGAACGAGCTTTATGTTCCCGAGCATTTCGCCCACGGCTACCTCGTGCTTGAGCCGTCTGTTGTTTCCTACAAATGCGGTGAAAAATTCTACGGCGAATACGATGACGGAATTATGTACAACGACCCCGACCTCAAAGTTGAATGGCCCTTTGACGAAATCGGCGGTATTGAAAACCTCATTCTTGCCGACAAGGACAAAAATCTTCAGTCCTTTAAGGAATTTGAGGAAAAATATCTTAAATAATTGCATAACCATTTCATTAATTACAGCATAACCATTTCTTTACGGAGGAGAAAATGAACATAGTCTATTCAAGCTCCGACAGCTACGCACCGATTGCGGGCGTGTCGCTCTATTCACTTCTCAGAAACAACACGCAGTGCAGGGAGCTTAATGTTTTTATAGTCGAAAACAATATCAGCGAAAAGAACAAGGAAAAATTCAAAAGGCTCTGCGCTGATTTTTCAAGACCGCTGTACTTTATTCCGATTGCAGACATTGAAAAGCTTGCAGGCACAAGCATTGACATAGGCAGATGGAATATAAGCACCTTCGGCAGACTTTTCGAGGCGAGCCTGCTCCCCGAGTGGGTAGAAAAGGTTATTCACATCGACTGCGACACAATGATAATGTCATCTCTTGAGCCGTTGTGGGAAAAGGATATGACTGGAAAAATTGTTGCAGGTGCGCTCGAATGTATCGGCGACAACTACAAGACAGAAATCGGTCTTACTCCAAAGGATACCTACATAAACGCAGGCAATATTATGCTGAATCTTAAAAAAATCAGGGAGGACGGCACTGAGGAGCTTTTCAAAAAGTATATTGCCGGACATTCACAGCTTTCGTTTGTTGACCAGGCTGTGCTTAACGCCTGCGTAAAAAGTGAGGAAAAGCTCGTTATTCCGCTTGAATACAACGCCTACTCGATAATTTATTATGTAAAATACAAAAACCTTAAAAGGGTAAAAAGAGTTACCTCCTATTACAGCGAGGACGAGGTTGCACACGCAGTCAAAAATCCGTGCATGGTGCATTTTACCACCTGCTTTATGGACGGCTCCCGCCCCTGGATTGAAAACAACCTCCACCCTTTGCTCGACAAATACCTTGATTTCAAAAAGGACTCGCCGTGGGCAGACGAGCCGATTCGTAAGGACGAGCGCAACAGCTTAAAGAGAGCGGCATATAAAATGTTCAGAGTACTCCCCGAGGGTTTTGTAACAAGCGTAATCGGCTTTGTTCACGGGGTTCTCATTCCAATGAAAAACAGACTCAAAAATAAGCAGAGGTAGAGATATGGAGCCGATAAGAGTTTTACACAACATAGTATTAATGGACACAGGCGGAATTGAAACGCTTGTGATGAATTTATACAGACACATTGACAGAGAACAGCTTTTGTTTGACTTTCTCGTACACCGCCCTCAGGAGGGCTTTTACGAGCCTGAAATCAAGAGCTACGGCGGAAGAGTTTTCCGCACACAGCCGTTTAATCCGCTTAAAACAGCAGGCTTTAAACGGGAGTGTATGGAGGTTTTTGAAAACCACCCCGAGTACAAGGTGCTCCACGCTCATCAGGAGCTGAACCTCTGGCCGCTTGAATATGCGCACAAGGCAGGCATTCCCACAAGAATCGCCCACAGCCACAACGCAAAGACGGTTGTAAATCTAAAATATTTTTTCTTCCGCTACGAAAAGCTTTTCATAAAAAAGCACTGCACAGATATGTTTATGTGCTCAACTCCGGCAGGAGAATGGAGCTTTGGCAAAAAGGCTGTTGCAGACGGAAGAGTCCGTTTTATAAAGAACGGCATTGAAACCGAGCGTTTCAGATTTGACGAAAAAACAAGGCGTGAGGTCAGGGAGGAGCTTGGTGTGGGCAACAAGACCGTAATCGGTCATGTGGGCAGATTTATGCAGCAGAAAAACCACAGCTTTCTCCTTGAAATCTTCAGCGTTATCCATAAAAAGAATCCGAACACCGTGCTTGCCCTCTGCGGTGAGGGCAGACTTGAGGGCGAAATCAGAAAAAAAGCGGCTGAGCTTGGCATTGCCGACAGCGTGATTTTCCTCGGTGTGCGCAAGGACACAAACAGAATTTTTCAGGCTTATGATATATTCCTCTTCCCCTCTCTCTGGGAGGGACTGCCTTTAACGGGCATTGAGGCGCAGACGGCAGGCTTGCCCGTGCTTATGAGCGATGTCATCACCCCCGAAACGATTGTAACGGACAATGTAACAACATTTTCGCTGTCAGCTACAGCCGAGCAGTGGGCAGACAAGACGCTTGAAATTCTTTCGTCATACAAAAGAGAGGACTGCCAAGGACAGGTTGTAAAGGCAGGCTTTGACATTCAGGAAACGGCAGATTGGTTACAGAGCTTTTACATTGAGCGCACCTTAAGGGCTCGCAGAGCAGAAAAATAATCAGAGGAAACAACAATGAAGATTGCCTATATTACAAGACACACCCCCTCAAACTACGGCTCGTTATTGCAGGCGTATGCAACGCAGAGGGCGATTGAAAGGCTCGGTCACGAGGCGGTGTGCATCAACTACATAAGAACGGACGAGCTGCCCGAAAATCGGACCAAAACCCTGCTTTCTGTTTCAAGGTGGAACAAAAATGCGGCTACAAGGCTTTTGTACTTGGTAACTCAAAAGCCCGTATTTGACGCCGCAAGAAAGAGGTTTGACCGTTACAGAAAAAATATGCTCACGCTTACCGACGAGTGTTGGAATACACCCGAGGAGCTTGCACAAAATCTGCCGAAGGCTGATGTATATATGACGGGCAGCGACCAGGTGTGGAATACAGTAGGCACGGGAGTTATTGACCCTGCGTATTTTCTGTCGTTTGTGCCTGACGGTAAAAAGAAGATTGCCTACGCAGGCTGTTTCGGCACAAAAACCGTGCGTGACGAGGACAGGGATAACATTATAAAATGGCTTAAACGCTACGACCACATCACAATCCGTGAAAAAAGCGGAGTAGAGCTTGCGCAGTCGCTCGGAGTACACGCAGAGCAGGTGCTTGACCCTACTTTTCTTATGTCGCCTAAGGACTGGCTCGGTATGCTGCCGAAAAAGGAAAAGACGGAAAGCTATGTGCTTGTGTATCAGCTCCACCCAAACAAGGAATTTCAGACCTACGCAAAAGAATTTGCAAGGAGAAAGAAAATGCGGCTGATAAGGATAAATCCTTATTTTCACCATATTTTCAAGCCGGGAAAATTCGTATTCTGCCCCACAGCCGAGGAATTTCTGTGGTACATAAAAAATGCCGACTACTTCCTCACAGACTCCTTCCACGGCACCTCGTTTGCAATCGGTCTTAACACTCAGTTTATTGATGTTCTGCCGAATGTTTACAGCGAGCGCAACAGGAGTATTCTTGCCACCGCAGGACTTGAGGACAGAATCCTTATGAGCTACGATGATTTTAAAATTGCCGACAAGCCGATTGATTTTACTGCGGTAAATCGGAAAATCAACGCAGAGCGCACCCGTTCTGCCGAAATTCTCAGAAAAATTATAGAGGAATAATATGGATAATATAAGCGTACTCGGCAAGGACTGCTGCGGCTGCACCGCCTGCGAACAGCTATGCCCAAAAAAATGCATCACATTCAGGGAGGACAGCGAGGGCTTTATGTACCCTACCGTTGACGAAAGCGTGTGCATAAGCTGCGGTATATGCGTTAAGCACTGCCCTGTAATCACTCCCACGCACTGTGACGGCGTTCAGAGTGTGTACGCCTCAAAATACCGTGACGAAAAGGCGGTAAGGGAAAGCACCTCGGGCGGAATTTTTATTCCGCTTGCAAAAAGCACCCTTAACAAAGGCGGAATAGTTTTTGGCTGCGCCTATGACGATAAGCTTACGGCAAGGCACATCGGAGTTGAAAGCGAAAGCGAGCTTTACAGACTGCAAGGCTCAAAATATGTGCAGAGCGACCTTTCGGGCGTTTACAGCCGTGTAAAAAAAGAATTAAAAAGCGGCAGGCAGGTGCTTTTCAGCGGAACAGGCTGTCAGGTTGCAGGTCTGCGTTCCTTTCTCGGCAGGGATTTTGAAAATCTTTTTACCGTTGACATTGTATGCCACGGAGTGCCGAGTCCGAGGCTGTTTGAAAAATACCTTGACTACCTCGGCAAAAGCCTTGGCGAGCCTGTAAAAAGCTACAATTTCAGAAGTAAAAAGCGTCACGGCTGGGGACTTTTTTATGAGATTGAAACAGACAGGGCAAGCAAGGGCGGCGACGGCTTTGACGACCCGTACTACAACGCCTTTCTCAACTGCAAAACCTACCGTGAAAGCTGCTACAGCTGCCGTTTTGCAAGCTGTGACAGGCAGGGCGACATAACCCTTGCCGACTTCTGGGGAATTGAATACATAAATCCGAAATTTTACTCAAAAGACGGTGTATCGCTGGTGCTTGTAAACACCGAAAAGGGCAGAAAAATGTGGAAGTCGCTTGAAGGCTGCATTGAAAGCGTTGACTCCACCCTTGAGCAGGCGGTTGAAATGAACAAAAACCTCTCTGCCCCCTCGCACCGCCCCGATTGCAGGGATACAATTTATGACGGCTTTGACGGCGACTTTGACAGCTATGTAATGCAGAAGCTGTATGTAAAGCCTGATATGAAAAGAAAGCTCAAAGCCCTAATCCCCATTTCTGTTAAGGGCAGAATCAAGCATATGCTGAAAAAATAATTATAAGCTTGACTACCCATTTGACTAAGCTGAAATCATCCGCTAAAATGTGAGTAAAACTATAATTTAACTGAAAAACAAAACTTTCGGTCGGGCAACAAAATTAAAGATTATTGCTTACTATCTGCCCGGGGATAAAATTTCGGTCAACCCTTTTTAAAGGGTTGCGGGTTTGGGCAGAGCCCAAAAGAAACTGCTTTTGAAATGCAGGAGGGTAGGTAAAACAGTCCGGTGGACTGTTTTGCCGTAGGGAACCC
>JBJEOV010000103.1:0-1540 GCA_051880895.1 Ruminococcus sp.
TCTACAAGGCATTGAAAGTGAATGTGTCAAGGGAACATTACTGTCAGAAGATGGATACTCGATTTCTTGATGAAATAAATAACCGTCCGCCGATGTCAATGGAGCAGATAAAGTTAATGTGGTATGACGGCGAGGACTACAGCTACCGACATTATGATGATACTCGCTACCATGCTTTGAATCTTCACAGCGTGTTCTACAAGGGGACGATTGAATTTCGTCTGTTCAATTCAACCCTTCACGCAGGAGAAGTCAAAAGTGCGATTCAGCTTTGCCTTGCAATCAGTCATCAGGCTTTAATTCAGAAGTTGGCAAGACACGCTAAAACTCAGTCGGATAATGAAAAGTACACTTTCAGAACTTGGCTTTTGAGATTAGGTTTGATAGGTGATGAGTTTAAGACGGCTCGTCATCATTTGCTGAAAAATCTTGATGGCAACATTGCGTGGAAGGATCCTGCACAGGCTGAAAAGCAAAAGGAAAGACTTGCACAACAGCGATCCGCCGAAATTAGTAATACAAACGAAAATATAAACATCAACGAACCCGAAGTCAATCCTGTTCCAAATGATGAGCAGGAAGAAACTTCGGGCTTTGTTATGAGTATGTAAGGAGAGAAAAATCTTATGAGTAAAAAATTATATATTGCCTATGGCAGTAATCTCAATCTTAAACAGATGAAATATCGTTGCCCCACAGCAAAGCTTGTCGGCAAAGGCGTAGTCGAAAATTACGAATTGCAGTTCAAGGGTATGCCTCACTGCTCCTATGCAACAATTACGCCTTGCATTGGTAAGTCTGTTCCCGTTGCACTGTGGGAGCTTCAGCCGAGAGATGAAAAACTGCTTGACCGCTACGAGGGTTATCCCTCTCACTACTTCAAACAGGACTTGCCTGTGAAATTGAATAACGGTTCTGAACTGACTGCAATGGTTTACATTATGAATCTTAAGCAGAATTTCGGATTGCCCAGTGCAGGCTACTACGATACAGTATCGCAGGGTTACAAGGACTGCGGTTTTGACTTAAAAGTTTTAAACGAAGCCGTGACTGACAGTGCTGAAAAGTTCTATGAAAACCTTGAACAGAACAATCTGTTTGATACGCCTGACGAAGATGAAGATATGGGAATAGGCGGTATGAGTTTATGAATGAGAGAAAGAAACTGAAAAAGCAACTGGCTGATAAATATATTTTCAAAATGTATTTGTCAGTGAACAAAGTTAAGAAATTACTTTCCGAAAACCCAAAGGACAAGCACGACGCTCTCTTTGCTTCACTTACAGTCAACTGTGTAAAAATCAACGCTGTTGTATTTCCTACTCCCGATAAAATGCTCCTCGGCTTTGACATCCTCGTTAAGGATACACCCGATAGCGAGGAATGGATTTGCTATGACACATTAAGTGATGAAATCAAGTTATCCCCTCGTAGTATTGAGCAATTGATGTTCGATATTCTGAACCGTGAAGTCAAGGAGTACGGTCTGTCATATACCGAGTGTAATTTTGAAGTAATAAACGGTAAATCAATAAAAGCA
>JBJEOV010000104.1:0-28472 GCA_051880895.1 Ruminococcus sp.
AGAACCTCGTTGTTGTTGTACCTTATGAGCTTGCTGATGTAACACTCAGAATTGATCTTACAAACTTCAACTATGCTACAAAGCTTGGCGCAGTTGCAACAGTAACAATTACTGATGCTACAGTTGAGCCAACAACTGTTCCGGATACAACAGCTCCTGTTACAACAGTTCCGGATACAACAGCTCCTGTTACAACAGTTCCGGTTACAACAGCTCCTGTAACTACAGCTCCTGTAACTACAGTTCCGGATACAACAGTTGCTCCTGCTACAAACGCTACATCTGCTACAGGTGCAACAGTTAACGCAGGTACAGCAGATACACCTAATAAGGGTAATGGTACAACAAATAATAACGGTACAGTTCAGACAGGTAATGCTTCTATGGCAGTAATTATCCTCCTTGTACTTGTATCCGCTACCGGTGTAATTTACTTTACCCGCAAAAAGGTTAAATAATCTTTTATAAGCAATAATAAAACATAGTTTTTCACCCTCCGAGCAATCGGAGGGTGTTTTTTACGCAAATATCTGTTTTATGTATTCGTTTAAGTAAGCAGGAATCATCAGAAGCTACTATGGTAAAAACTATAATTTAGCTATCAAAAGAAATTCCAACAATTATTTTGAAAAAAAGTTCACATAAATTTCAAATTAAAAAATTGTCTGTTTCGTTGAAATTTTGTTAATAATAATATATAATAAATATAATATTATTAAGGATTTGATTTTATGTTAAAAAAATTAAAAAATACTCTTGTATGTTGTACTGCTGCTATGCTTCTTGCGGCTCTGCCGGTGTCGGCTAATGCTGCTGATGAGGTCAGAATAAATGACGCTGCATCTGTTGCTGTCGGCGAATCGTTTACATATTCAATGTATATTTCTGACGCCTCTGATGGAATTATGGGTATGCAGGCATATGTCTTTTATGACACCGATTATCTTGAAATTGATACGGCTTCCATCAATTTTGAAACTCTTAACGGAGTAATTTATAATGGAAATCTTAACGGCTATATGACATTTAATTTTTCTGATATTACAAATTACGCAGATTTTTCATCCCGTTCACAGCTTACATCAATGAATTTTAAGGTTAAAAAGGCGGGAGATACAAACATTACATACTTTATCAGAGAAATGTATGGCAGCGATACACAATCCCTCACAGCTTATACCTTCACATATGATATTCTGACAAACGGAAAAGCACTTGTTACAGAGCAAACGCCTGTTGTCGAATCGTCTGATAAATATATAAATACTTACCAAGGTAATTTTATTAATTATATTGACGGTAAGGGTAATGATAATACCGATGAAAAAACTGACCATAAAGCAATTATAGGCGAAAGAACTACTATGGTTCCGCAAAATCCTCAGGCAAATACTCAGTACATTGATGTTGAACAGTCTGGCACAGGCACTTCGGTTACTACCTTTGTAATAATTTGCGGGGTTGTGCTTCTTGCGTGTGCCATAGGCGGTGTTATGTACTTTAGACATAAAGAAAATCTCAAAAACGGCATAAAATCTGACAGTAGCATTAATGACAATGATATGACAGAAAGTGACGAATAACTTTTGCAATATTACGCAACAAGCAAAAATGTTTAAAATTTGTAACTGATTTTTGGTTATTATTACACCCTCTAATCGACTGATTTTTTAGAAAAAGTCTTGATTTTTTAAGCAAATTATTATATAATTGTCATACCGAGTATTTCGGAAACATATTTTTATAGGAGGAAATTTCCAATGTCCAAGAAAATCATTAGTCTTATGTTGGCTATGGCACTTTCTGCATCAATGGTAGCAGTTGCTGCAGTAAGCGTTTCAGCTGACACAGACAGCGATGGTAACTATGTTCCAACAGAAGGAACTGACACATATAGATATTATTTCTATATGCCGCAGAACTGGGAAAATG
The DNA here is from genome assembly GCA_051880895.1 of Ruminococcus sp. GTDB lineage: Bacteria > Bacillota > Clostridia > Oscillospirales > Acutalibacteraceae > Ruminococcoides. The sequence continues at coordinate 1,933 of JBJEOV010000104.1, forward strand.
AGTTCACAAGCACAACCGGTGCTTACTGGTGGGAAGGTACAGACGCTTGTCCTACATGGCAGGATATGTACAAGGTTAAGGAAACAGAAGTTGAAAACATCTTCTGCATTGACGCTCCTCAGGATGTAACAAAGATCATTTTCAACAACTATGTTGACGGTGGCGAAGATCCGGAAGCACCACAGTACACAAAGGCTGCTCAGACAACTGATATCACTTGCGTAAACGATGACGGTGAAGAGGCTTGGGGTTACTGGCCTGCAGCTGACGGTTTCCCGGCTGATAACGCACTTTATCCTGATGGTCTCAGAGATTTTGATAATATGATTTATGTTATCGACGAAGAAAGAATTGATATTAACGAACTTAACCAGAAGCAGACTTGCGTAGGTCAGTGGTACTACTACTATGGCAACGGCGAGTATGGTTATGAGCCGGTTAAGGGCGACGGTGCTGTTTATAACACACAGTATATGTCATTTGAGAAAGCTCTTGAGGATAAAGAAAACGGTGTTAAGCCTGAGCCAACAGAGCCAGCAGAGACTACAGAGCCGACAACAGAGGCTGTACAGCCAACTGAGGCTTCATCAGCTACAGAAGAGCCAACAACAGCTCCTGCACCTGTTCAGAAGCCGGCTCTTACAGTAAATGCTACATCTAACATCTTCCCTGCAACTAAGGCTGAGTATGATAACTCAACAAAGCAGGTTACAGTTACTTACTACCTCGGCACAGCAAGAGATCTTGTAAACACAGAGTGGTACTTAACATTTGATGAAACTGTACTTGAGTACAAGAATTCAAACAATGTTGATGCTACAGGCAGAAAGATTAACATTATGCCTCAGATTCAGACAGGTGCTGTTTATAATTCAAGTCTTCCGGGCAAAGTTAATGCAAACGCTTCTGATCTTGGTCTTTATGTGATTGACCCTGAGCAGCCGTTTGTACAGGTTGTTTTTGATGTAATCGGCGAGCCTGAGAATGTTGAAACAACAATCGACCTCAATGTAAGAGTTCTTACAACAGCTGCACTTGATCCTGAAACAATGCAGCTTGACCCTGATTCAATGAATTCTTTTGTAGTAGATAATACACTTAAGGATCCTGATGAACTTACATTTACAAAGACAACTCTTACAGAGTCAACATTTGTACCTGTAACTGTTCCTGACACAACAGCTGCTCCTGACACAACAGCAGCTCCTGACACAACAGCAGCTCCTGACACAACAGTTGCTCCTGTTACAACAGCTCCTGCTACAACAGCTGCAGTAACAACAGCTCCTGCTACAACAAATCCTGGCTCAACAATTGCTCCTGCTACAAATGCTACATCTGCTACAGGCGCATCAGTTAAGCCGGGCACAGCTGATACAGCTAATAAGGGCAACACAGCAACAGCAGGTGATAACGGCACGGTTAAGACCGGTGACGCTACACTTGCAGTTGTAATTCTTACTCTCCTTGTATCTGCTACAGGCGTTATGTTCGTTATTCGCAAGAGAGAGATGCTCTAATCTTAATTAGTAATAATTAGATTCTTTGGGCTGACCTTTATGGTCAGCCCATTAATTTTGCTGTGTATGTATAAATTTTCCGTATAATCGGTTTTATCAGTTAATTACTTTTAATTCATATAAATAATAATTTCCTTTGTTTCTCAAAATTGCCGTAATTATCAAAAAATTATCGTAAATATCGGTTGACAAAGCACGAATACTTTTGTATAATAATCTATAGCGTTTTAATATGCGTTTATGCGGTCAAGAGGTGCAATTATGCTTTTTGAACTTAAAAGTGTCTTTCAGAATGAAGGCGAAGAAAAAACTATCAGCTATCAGCTGGATATAAGCAGTATTGACATTGACGGCGTTTTTCCATTCAAAACACCGCTTGATATTACCGCAACAGCAGGAAACAGGGCATCACTTGTTGACCTTACTTTGCTCGTCAGCTTTGATTATGTTCGCAGCTGCGACAGATGCGGAGAGGAATTTACAAGGAAGATGAAGTACAAGTTTACTCATAAGCTTGCCCGTACTCTTGAAACTGACGGCAACGACGACTATATTGAAACACCTGATTTTGTACTCGACCTTGACGAAACGGTTATTTCTGATGTGCTGTTGTCGCTTCCTCAGAAAAACCTTTGTAAAGAGGATTGTAAGGGACTTTGCAGTCAGTGTGGACATAATCTGAATGAGGGTGAATGTGATTGCGATAAAAAGCAGGTTGACCCAAGGCTCGAGATTCTAAAACAACTTATGGATTGATATATGTTATTGTAAGGAGGTCTTTGTAATGGCAGTACCAAAGAGAAAAACTTCACACGCAAGAAAGAGTTCAAGACGCTCAACAGTATGGAAACTCAGCGCTCCTACACTTGTAATTTGCCCTAACTGTGGTGAGTACAAGGCAGCTCACAGAGCTTGCGGCAACTGCGGTATGTATAACGGCAGACAGGTAATCGTAAAAGCTAACGAGAACTAAGGAAACACTGAATAAATCACGCTGAAATCTGTTTGCACATCTTGCTTGCATATTTTCCGCCGGCTTGCCCAAAAAATCTCAAAAATAATGCGTCAGCATTACTACGGTTTATTTGTGCAACCCGACAAAAAATCTGACAGCGCAATATGTACAAACTATTTAATCAGTGTTCCCTTATTACGGTACAAACATTATGGGCGGCAGTATTCTGTGCGCCCTTTTGTTTTGCCTGAGAGCTTGTATTTTTTTAAATAATTGTGTAAAATAAGTATGAGGTGAGTTCGTGGCTGTAAAAATCTATGGTGTGACTGCTAACAGTCACGCAGACAGAGCAAAAATTAAAAGCGGTGAAATTCTGCTCAGTATAAACGGAAATATAATTGAGGATGTGCTTGATTACCGTTTTTATCAGGTCAACAGAGAGCTGAATCTCGAAATCAGCGATGAAATCGGCAATGCTCGCACTGTAAGAATAGTTAAGAGCGAGTATGAGGAAATCGGTCTTGAATTTGAAACCTATCTTATGGATGAGCAGAAAAGCTGCCGCAATAAGTGCATTTTCTGCTTTATTGATCAGCTTCCGAAGGGGATGAGGGAGTCCCTGTATTTTAAGGATGACGACAGCAGACTTTCGTTTTTGTTTGGAAACTATATTACTCTTACTAACCTTACGCAACACGAAATTGACAGAATTATTAAAATGCACATCAGTCCGATTAATGTTTCTGTTCATACCACAAACCCACAGCTCAGGTGCAAGATGATGAATAACCGCTTTGCAGGTGATGCGTTAAGGCATCTTGAAAGCTTTACAAGGGCTGGAATAAGCCTGAACTGTCAGATAGTAGCCTGTCCCGGAATTAATGACGGCGAGGAGCTTATACGCACTTTTACTGACCTTGAAAGCCTTGGCGTTAATATGACGGCTGTTGTGCCTGTCGGGCTTACAAGGTATCGAGAGGGACTTTTTCCTCTGACAGAATACACAGCCGAAACTGCGGCGCAGACGCTTGATATAATTGAAAAATTCGGTGACGAATGCGTAAAAAAACACGGCAGACGAATTTTTTATGCCGCAGATGAGTTTTATATCAAGGCTAAGCGACCAATCCCCGAGCCTGATTTTTACGAGGGCTTTCCAGCGGTTGAGGACGGTGTGGGAATGATAGCCTGCCTTAAAGAAGAAATTGAATTTGCCGTTGAGGACTGCGAGTATAACGATTCTCTGAGCTATACCGTGACTATGGCTTGCGGCGAGGCTGTTGCTCCGTATCTTAGGGATATGATGAAAATCATTTCAGTTAAATTTCCCAATATAAAAATCAATGTGGTTGCTGTAAAAAACAACTTTTTCGGCGGCGGAGTGAATGTGTCGGGACTTGTGACGGGCGGCGACCTTATTGAACAGCTAAGGGGCAGAGAGCTTGGCGAAAGGCTTTTTATTCCGTCATCTATGCTCAGATTTGAAAACGATGTTTTCCTTGATGATGTTTCGGTAGAGGATGTTGAGCGTGAGCTTGGCATTTCGCTTGAAACAGTGAATAATAATGGTGATCAGCTTGTAAGGGCGGTTACCTCGGTAAAGGAATGATGAATGATGAATAAACCTGTTATTGCTATTGTGGGCAGACCGAATGTTGGTAAATCCACACTCTTTAATAAGCTTATCGGTCAAAGGCTTTCAATAGTTGACGATACTCCGGGCGTTACCCGTGACAGAATTTACGGTGAGGTTGAGTGGCTCGGCAAAAAGGCTTTTATAATTGATACCGGCGGTATTGAGCCGAAAACAGACGATATTATTCTGTCGCAGATGCGCAGACAGGCACAGCTTGCTATTGATACGGCAAATGCAATTATTCTGGTTACAGACGGCAAAACGGGTATGGTAGCTACCGATATGGATATTGCGCAGATGCTTATGAAATCAAACAAGCCGATTGTGCTTTGCGTAAATAAATGTGACGGTATCGGCGAGCCGTCACCTGAATTTTATGAGTTCTACAATCTCGGACTCGGCGATCCTGTTCAGGTTTCAGCCGTTCACGGTCACGGCACAGGTGATTTGCTTGACAGAGTTTTTGAACACCTTGATTTTACAGATGATTGTGATGATGACGGTATAGTCATCAATGTTGCGGTTATCGGCAAGCCTAATGCAGGCAAATCCTCACTCATAAATAAAATAACAAATGAGGAGCGCTGCATTGTTTCTGACATTGCCGGTACTACAAGAGATACCATTGATACAATGATAGAAAACAAGTACGGCAGGTTTAATTTTACCGATACGGCAGGACTTCGCCGTCAGAACAAAATATATGATGATATTGAAAAGTACAGTATCATAAGGGCAAAGATGGCGATTGAGCGCAGCGATGTGTGCGTTATTATGATTGACGCCGAGGCTGGCATTACAGAGCAGGACACCAAGGTCGCCGGTCTTGCCCACGAGGCAGGAAAGGCTTGCGTTATCGCCGTAAATAAATGGGACGCTATCGAGAAAAACGACAAGACTATGCAGGAGTTCAGGAAAAAGCTTGATACGGACTTTGCATTTATGTCTTATGCTCCGCAGGTGTTTATTTCTGCAAAAACAGGTCAGCGTATTGACAGGCTGTTTGAGTTTATTGTGAGCTGTGCTGAACAGTCTGCACGAAGAATTACCACAGGTATGCTCAACGAATTGCTTGCTCAGGCTACTACAAGAGTTCAGCCGCCGTCCGATAAGGGTAAGAGGTTGAAGATTTTTTATGTTACACAGGCATCCGTAAAGCCGCCGACATTCATCTTCTTCTGCAACAATGCCCAGCTGTTCCACTTTTCTTATCAGCGTTATCTTGAAAACAGAATAAGAGAGGCTTTCGGACTTGAGGGCACACCAATAAGAATTATTATCAGGGAGCGTGGAGAAAAGTAATGGATTTTTATTTAACATTTCTGGCTGACAACTGGTGGAGAATTATTATTACCGCAGTTATTGCGTATCTTCTCGGAAGTATTAACACGGCTGTTATCGTTACCAAAATTGTGACAGGCGGCAAAAAGGATATTCGTGAAATGGGTAGCGGAAACGCAGGCTTTACCAATGTTCTCCGCTCTGTCGGAAAGATTCCTGCAATTTTTACCATTGTGTGCGATGCGCTCAAATGCGTTGTTGCGGTAATTATCGGCTGGCTGATTTTTTCAACTATACCTACAGACACTCAGATTCTTTCAAATGAATTTGGCAACTGCGGCAAGTATATTGCTGGTATATTCTCAATATTGGGACATTCCTATCCTGTTTACTTCCATTTCAAGGGCGGCAAGGGCGTTGTAACCGCCGCCGCACTGATTGCAAGCGAGGACTGGAGAGTATTCATTGCGGTTATCGCAGTATTCCTGATTGTTTTTGTCTGCTCAAAAATCATTTCACTTTCAAGCATTACTGCGGCGGCGCTCTACGGACCGTTTACATTCCTGGCTACATACCTTTTTGATTACCCGAACGGATATTCAATGGGCTATGTTATTCTGTCAACGGTTGCGGCGCTTATAATCGGTGTGTTTGTAATAGTCAAGCATAAGGATAATATAAAAAGACTTATGCGTGGCGAGGAAAAGAAAATTACCGCAAAGAAAAAGACAAACGCTTGACGGACATTTGCAAAAGTTGTAAAATAATGACGGAATTATTTTTTTGAAAGGTCGAATAATATGTCTGATTGTATTTTTTGTAAGATAGTTGACGGTTCAATTCCGTCCACAAAGGTTTATGAGGACGATAAAATCCTTGCTTTCAAGGACCTGAATCCTCAGGCACCCGTACATACACTTATTGTGCCAAAGCAGCATATCTGCTGTGCTGACAAAATTACCTCCGAAAACTGCGAAATCGTAGGCTATATCTTTTCAAAGATACCTGAGATTGCAAAATCTCTCGGTCTTGAGAACGGCTACCGCATTGTGAATAACTGCGGTGAGGACGGCTGTCAGTCAGTAAAGCATCTGCACTTCCATTTGCTCGGCGGCAAAAAGCTCGCTGAAAATATGGCGTAAGAGGTGAAAAGATTGGCTACATACAAAATGACTATCGCAGGTCTTGAGCGTGAGCTTGAGCTTTTCCCCGTAAATGATAAGCTTGATATTGCGGCTTTTATTATGTTCGGTGATGTTGAGATGACAGAGGCGGCGTCAAGAGAGCTTTTAAAGCTTTGCCCCGAGCATGATGTTGTGGTTACGGCAGAGGCAAAGGGTATTCCGCTTTGCTATGAAATGGCAAGACAGGGCTGCAAGAATTATGTTGTTGCCCGTAAGGGAATCAAGATTTATATGAGAAACTCCATTGAGGTAAGCGTTAAGTCGATTACAACCGAAAAGGAGCAAAAGCTCTATCTTGGCGAAAATGACGCTGACTTCATTAAGGGCAAGAGAATATTAATTGTTGATGATGTTATTTCAACAGGAAAAAGCCTTGAGGCTATTGAGGAGCTTGTTACAAAGGCAGGCGGAAATATAGTGGGTAAGGCTGCTGTGCTTGCCGAGGGTGACGCAATAGGCAGAGAGGATATTATTTATCTTGAAAAATTGCCGTTGTTTTTCAAATAAACTGATAAATAAGGATTGAGTTTTATGAAACGACCGTTTGCATTGATTGGTATTACATATCTTTCGGTGCAGGCGGCGCTTTTTTATTTGCAGTCGGATATTATTACGATTATATTGGTTATTGTCAGTTTTTTGGGGGCGGTTTTTTCGCTGTTTGCGTTTAAAAAGCGTAACCTGCGGCAAACGGCTCTCGGCTTTTGTATAACCGCAGCATTTGCAAGCGTTATTATCAGCGGATATAGCACTTTTATAAAACAGCCTGTTATCGACAAATATTCTGATAAAGAAATTTATGTAAAAGCAAGTATTGCGGAAATGCCTGTGAAAGAAAATGATATGTACAGATATCTGCTTGAAACAGAAAGCATAAACGGCACAAATGAAAAAGTAAAAATTGCTCTTGCAACAATTTCCAAAATAGACGCAGATGAATTTGATAAGATTAGCTGCAAGCTGCCTGTGTCGGAATGTACCGTACAGCAAAGGCTCGCAGACGGCGTATTTTTGCAGTCGGCAGTATATAACGGCTTTGATTACAGCGTTGATAAGACAGCAAATAAGCCCTTGTATTATTACGCAATAAAGGCGAGGGAGAGCCTTTCAGACAGCCTTGAGCAGATTTTACCCGAGGATTGTGCGTTGATTTGCAGGGCGGTTCTGCTCGGCGAAAAATCAGCCTTATCGCAGGAGCTGCGAAATGCTTTTACACGGTGCGGTGTAAGCTTTCTGATTGTAGTGTCGGGTATGCACTTAGCCGTAATCAGCAGTTTTGTTTATTTCTGCATAAAAAAAGCCGTAAAAAGCAGAGCTCTGCGCTCGGTTATTATGCTTTTCTCCGTATTTTTATTTATGGCGGTAACAGGATTTTCGCCGTCAGTGGTTAGGGCAGGCGTTATGCTTGCGGTGGTTTATTCGGGCAGAATGTTTATGCGCAAGGGCGATTCGCTTAATTCGCTCGGAATTGCGGCGTTAATTCTGACAGTACCTGACCCTTTGGCGGTTGCAGATGTGGGTATGCTGTTGTCATTTACCGCAACGCTTGGCATTATTCTGTGGGCAAAACCGATTACGGATTATGTTATGAACAGGATTTCCCGACTTAACAGATTAAAAAAGCCTTTGGAATTTGCAGTAAATCTTTTTGCCGTTTCGGTTTCAGCCTCAGTATGGACTATGCCGTTCTCGGTGCTGATGTTTGGCAGATTTTCTGTGTTTTCTATTCTGCTTTCAATGCTTTTGTCGCCTGTGGTGAGTGCTCTTGTTGCGTTCAGCCTGTTGACTGTGATTTTTTACAGCACAGGATTATTAAGCTTTCTTGCATATCCGTTCGGACTTATTTGCGGAGTGCTCGGCAGATTTGTAAATATGACGGTCGCTGCGTTTTCAGATATTCCGTTTTCGTCTGTAAACGCCCGTAAGCCGTATTTTTACATATGGCTTGCTCTGTGTATTGTCCTTGTGCTTGCAGGCTGTTTTGTCAGAAAAAAGGCAGGCTATGCCGTTAAAGGTGCGGTTGTTTCGTTTTGTGTTCTTATTCTCGGCTTTGGCATTTATACTGTTATTGATGTCAATTCCACTGTGCTTAATGTTTATGCAACGGGTGGAAATACCGTTATGATAAGGCGTGGCAGAAATTGCTCGGTGATAAGCTGCGGCGGCAAGGCTTATAGCATTTACAGTGCGGTGTCTGAAATTATGGAGGATACCGCAACGCTTGATTTTGTGATTGTGCCGTCTGAGAAAAAGACCGACACGCTCTACGCAGATATATTTCAAAGAAAATTTGACGAATCCGATGTTTTGATATATGATAGTAAGGGTGAAAACGAGGACTTTGGATGCAGAAAATATTTTTCTGCAAATAAAAGCTTTACGGTTAATATAAATTCAAATACCAAAGACGAGGTAGTAAGCTCTGACAGCGGAGTTTACCAGTATATTACCGCAGGCAACTCAACGGTTTTGCTGCTCGACAGCAAATGCAGAGCAGAGGATATTTGGGAAAAGCACAGGAAAGCAGACTATATAATTACAGATAAAGCAGGAGAAAACCTGAAAAGCTTGAGCGGAAAGAATGTTATTTTTACCGCCGACTGCGACGGTATAATACCAAGCGAATATAATAATATTATCAGCGTTCAAGAAGAAAAAATTTCTATTGTTCTTGACTGACGGAGGAAATATGGCTGTACTTACAGACAAACAAATGGACAAGCACATAAAGGAAAGAAATTTTGCAAGGGTGTATCTGATTTACGGTGACGAGCAGATGTATGTCAGAAAATACACCGAAAAGCTCGTTAAGGCGGTTGTCGGAAAGTCGCCGTCAGATTTTAACTTTCACACCTTCAGCGGAAGTATTAATTTTGACGAGCTTGCGGCGGCGGTGCAGATAATGCCCTTTATGAGCGAGTTTAACTGCGTTCTGATCAGTGACGCTTATGTTGATGAATTCAACGCAGACGATAATTCAAGGTTTGCCGAGATTTACAAGGCGGTGCCTGAGGGCTGTGTGTTCGTTGTTTCTATGCCGTCAATCAAGCCTAAAAAAAACAAAACCGTTTTGCCCGCACTTAAAAAGTATGCGGATAAAAACGGTGTTGTCTGCGAATTTAATGCACTTACTCAGAATGAGCTTGTCAGGTTTATTGCAAAGTGGGCAAACGCAAACGGAAAGATTATTTCTCAGGTGAATGCAAACCGCCTTGTTTCACTTTGCGGCAGGGATTTGAATATGCTTAAAAACGAGGTTGATAAAATTTCTGCATATGCAAAGGGAGAGGAGATTTCTACAGAGGATATTGAAAGGCTCGCTTCGGTTACACTGGAATCAAAGATTTTTGCACTGTCGGACGCTGTGCTGAACGGAAACGCACAGAAGGCTTTTAACACCCTCGACACACTTTTTTATCAGCAGGAAAAAGCAGGAGATATGCTCTTTGTTCTGTCGCAGGCATATATTGACGCATACAGAATAAGGGTGGCAGACGAAAGCGGTGTGCAGAAAACAGAGGTGGCAAGCCGTTTTAATTACAAAAACAGAGCCTTTGTGCTTGACAATGCACGAAAAGCGACAAAGAGGGTATCTACACAGGCGCTGCGAAAATCTCTTGAGCTTATTTTGCAGGCGGAAACGGAATTCAAGAGCGTTTCTATAAACGACAGGGTATTCTTTGAAAAGCTGATTGCAGAGCTTTTGATTGTTGCTGAGAGGGGTAGAGTTTAGTTGCTTAAAATAAAAGAGGCAATAATTGTTGAGGGCAGGTATGATAAAATAAAGCTGAAAAATCTGGTTGATACCGCAATAATAGAAACAAACGGATTCCGTGTGTTTTCCGATAAGGAAAAGCAGTCGCTTATCCGCAGAATTGCGGATACAAGGGGAATACTCGTGTTTACGGACAGCGACTCGGCAGGCTTTGTAATACGGAATTTTCTGCGTGGTACGGTTGATAAGAGCAAAATAAAGCATTGCTACATACCGCAGATAAACGGCAAGGAAAAGCGAAAGGCGCACACCTCAAAGGAGGGCTTTCTCGGTGTTGAGGGAGTGAGTGAAGAGGTGATTGTTGAGGCAATAAGAAAGAGCGGAGCAACAATTATAGGCGAGGAGCAGGAAAACGCAAGGGAAGAGGTTACAAAAGCCGATTTGTACCGACTCGGACTTACGGGCAGGGAAAATTCCGAAAAGCTGAGAAAGGCTCTGCTAAAGTATCTCGGAATGCCGTCCTATCTTACCGCAAACGCTATGCTTTCCGCAATAAATTGCTTGTATTCGCTTGAGGAATTAAGGAAAATCGTTGATGAATTGTAAAATTCACTTCACTTATAGCAAAAAAAGGGGACTGCACACAAATGCAGTCCTCTTGAATTATGTGAATGATTATGTGAATGTTTATTTTATAGCGTCAAATGCTTCTTGCAAATCAAAGAGAATATCATCAATATGCTCTGTGCCGATTGAAAGACGGATTGTATTCGGCTTTATGCCCTGCTCTGCAAGCTCCTGCTCGCTGAGCTGTGAGTGTGTGGTTGAGGCAGGATGAATTGCAAGCGACTTAACATCCGCTACATTTGCAAGGAGAGAGAATACCTGAAGATTATCAATAAACTTCTTAGCGTCGTCCTCTGTGCCCTTGATTTCAAATGTAAATATAGAACCGCCGCCGTTGGGGAAATACTTGTCATACAGTGCCTTATACGGTGAATTCGGAAGTGACGGATGATTTACGCTTTCAACCTGCGGATGATTTACAAGGAAATCAATAACCTTTTTTGTGTTCTCAACATGGCGTTCAACACGGAGTGAAAGTGTTTCGAGTCCCTGAAGGAAGATGAAAGCGTGGAACGGAGAAAGTGTTGCGCCTGTGTCACGGAGAAGAATTGCTCTGATGTAGGTTACAAAAGCAGCGCCGGGTGCAGCCTGTGTGAATACAGCGCCGTGGTATGACGGATTCGGCTCTGCAAACTGCGGGAACTTGCCCGATGCAGCCCAGTCAAACTTACCGCTTTCAATGATAACGCCGCCTATAGCTGTGCCGTGGCCGCCGATGAACTTTGTTGCTGAGTGAACAACGATGTCTGCGCCGTACTCAAAAGGTCTTACAAGGTAAGGAGTAGCGAAGGTGCTGTCAACAACAAGTGGAATGTTGTGTGCGTGTGCAATCCTTGCAAGAGCCTCAATATCAATAAGGTTTGCGTTCGGATTGCCGAGAGTTTCAATGTAAAGTGCTCTTGTGTTTTCGTCAATAGCGTTTTCAAAAGCACCTTCCTCGTCCGGGTCAACAAAGGTTGTTGTAATGCCGTAAGCCGGAAGTGTATGCTCAAGAAGATTGTATGTGCCGCCGTAAATTGTCTTAGCCGCAACAATGTTTTCACCGGCTTTTGCAAGAGCCTGAATTGTATATGCGATTGCAGCCGCACCTGATGCTACTGCAAGAGCTGCCGAGCCGCCCTCAAGAGCCGCAATTCTCTGCTCAAAAATATCCTCGGTAGGGTTTGTAAGTCTGCCGTATATGTTGCCTGCGTCCCTGAGTGCAAAACGGTCTGCTGCGTGTTGGCTGTTGTGGAATACATAAGAAGTAGTTGCGTAAATCGGAACTGCTCTTGCGTCTGTAACCGGATCAGCCGATTCCTGTCCAACATGAAGCTGTAATGTTTCAAAGTGTAATTTTCTATCTTTTAATGTGCTCATTTTAGTTACCTCTTTCAAAAATTAATTTAGTCTGATATAATGTGCGAAATATTTATTTGCTGAATCAACAGCAGTTCTGAGAGGAATGGCACATTCGTCCGTATCGGTAATTCTGTCTTAACAGATTCAGGAATAATAAAAGCATTAGGATTCTCCTTTGCTAAAAACTTACTAATTACATAGGTTTAATGTGATTGTATATTAACATATAAATCACCTGTTGTCAATACTATTTTTTAAATTTATTAAAATATATTTGTTTGGTAGGTTATTAAGACAATATCTGACGGGTATACAGCAATATAGGTTAAAAATATTAAAAACAAAAAAACATCTTGAAAACCTACTAAATATATGTTATTATTAAGCAATAGATAAATGCAATATTTTTGCGAATACTAAGTATAAGGCGGTGTTAATTTGAAAATTTCAACCAAGGGAAGATACGCACTCAGAATGCTTATTGATTTAGCCTTGCACCAGAATGACGGATACATTGCACTTAAGGATATTGCTGCCCGTCAGAATATTTCAAAAAAGTATCTTGAGCAGATTATGCCGATTCTGAATAAGGCGGATATTTTACTTACAAACCGAGGCTTTCAGGGTGGATACCGACTTGCAAGAACTCCCGATAGCTACACTGTGGGGGAGATACTCCGCATAACAGAGGGAAGTCTTGCGCCTGTAGCCTGTCTTGACCATTCTCCCAATACCTGTCCGCATTGCAAGGATTGCATCACCCTGCCTGTCTGGGAGGGACTCCATGATGTCATCACAAAGTATCTTGATTCAATTACTATTCAAGATATTATAGATAGTCAGTCGGAGAGCATTGGCAATGACTATGTAATTTAATAGCTGATGAAAAAAATAGATTGTCTGAAATTAAAAACCCCCGAATCGGATTTAATTCCGTTTCGGGGATTTTTCATTACATAAAATTATTTATCGGAGAACATTGGAGTTGAAAGGTAACGGTCGCCTGTATCGGGCAGGAGAGCAACGATTACCTTGCCCTTGTTTTCGGGACGCTTTGCAAGCTGAGTTGCCGCATACACTGCCGCACCTGAGGAAATGCCGACAAGAACACCCTCACTGCGGGCAATATCCTTGCCTGTTGCGAATGCGTCGTCATTTTCAACCGTAAAGATTTCATCATATACATCAGTGTCGAGAGTATCCGGTACAAAGCCTGCGCCTATACCCTGAATCTTGTGAGGACCTGCAACGCCCTTTGAAAGAACAGGTGAGGTAGCCGGTTCAACCGCTACGATTTTTACATTCGGATTCTTTGATTTGAGGTATTTACCAACGCCGGTTACAGTACCGCCTGTGCCTACGCCTGCAACAAAGATGTCAACCTTGCCGTCTGTATCCTCCCAGATTTCAGGACCGGTGGTAGCAAAGTGAGCGGCAGGATTTGCCTGATTTACAAACTGACCGGGGATAAAGCTGTGCGGAATTTCCTTTGCAAGCTCATCAGCCTTGGCTATTGCGCCCTTCATTCCCTTTGCACCGTCTGTAAGCACAAGCTCGGCGCCGTAGGCTTTAAGGAGATTTCTGCGTTCAATACTCATTGTTTCGGGCATTGTAAGAATAATTCTGTAGCCCCTTGCAGCTGCAACCGATGCAAGACCAATGCCTGTGTTACCGCTTGTAGGCTCAATAATTACTGAATCAGGGGTAAGAATACCCTTTTCCTCGGCGTCATCAATCATCGCCTTTGCAACCCTGTCCTTAACGCTGCCGGCAGGATTGAAATACTCAAGCTTTGCAAGAACAGGGGTGTCAAGCTCCTGTGCGGCAGAGTAGTTGTTAAGCTTTAATATAGGTGTTTTTCCGATCAGGTCTGTGAGTTTCTCGTAAACTTTCATAATGTATTCTCCTTATTTGAATTTATGGTGATTTTTTGAATAAATTTAAATCTTATTAAACCTACATAAATTATAGGTATTATTATATCACCGTGTATAAGCGTTGTCAACACCAAAAATAAAATTTAATTAAAAATTTGATTTTTTTGGTAATCTCAAATTCTGCTGTAATATGTTTGAAAAATAACGGGAATTGCAAATCACCGTTTTGGCAATACTAAAAACGGTGATTTTTTTGTTAAAGAGATTAAAATGTGATTGTATGCTGTTCTCGCTCGGAGGAGCTGCGTATGCCTTGCTTGAAATACTCTGGAGAAGAAAAACTCATTGGACAATGGCTGTTACGGGAGGGAGCTGCTTTCTGCTGCTTTTCAGAATATATAAAAAATTCCCGAGGCTGTGTCTGCGCAGTAAATGCCTTATAGGCGGCGCACTAATTACACTTATGGAGGGTATCTGCGGTTTTATTGTAAATATAAAATGCAAGCTGAATGTGTGGGATTACAGTAATTGCACCCTGAATTTCAAAGGTCAGGTATGCCCGTTTTACAGTATGCTGTGGGTGCTTTTATGTATTCCGATAAGCGGCATTTGTAAATTGCTGTGCAGAAATAAAAAAATAGTATAGAGTCACTTTACCGTCATTCTGAGTATTTACAATATAGTTATAAAATAAAACAGGAGGAATTATTATGGAAATACTCAGAGTTGAAAATCTTGTAAAAACCTACGGACAGGGCGATAATACAGTTAATGCGGTTGACGGTATTTCGCTTTCGGTAAACAAAGGAGAATTTGTGGCGATTGTGGGCGCAAGCGGCAGCGGAAAATCAACGCTTTTGCATTTGCTCGGCGGTGTGGACAGACCTACAAGCGGTAAAATTTTTATAGACGGCAACGAGATAAACAGTATGAATAACGATAAGCTGGCTGTTTTCAGGCGCAGACAGATTGGCATTGTATATCAGTTCTATAATCTTATCCCGATTCTGACGGTTGAGGAGAATATTTCCCTGCCCTGCGACCTTGACGGCAACAAGCCCGACAAGGAAAGAATGGCTCTGATTTTAAAATCTCTTGGTCTTTATGACAGGAGAAATCATCTTCCAAATGAGCTTTCGGGCGGTCAGCAGCAGAGAACCTCGATTGCAAGAGCATTAATTAATAACCCTGCAATCCTGCTTGCCGACGAGCCGACAGGCAACCTTGATTCAAAATCTACCGAGGAAATTATGAGTATTCTCAAGATGTCCAACCGTGATTTTAATCAGACGATAATTATGATAACGCACAATCTCGAAATTGCAAAGGAAGCCGACAGAATAATCACAATTCAGGACGGCAAAATTCTGAGGGAGGCGTAAGCGTGAAAATTCTCAATAAATTTACCGTAAAAAACCTGAAGCTTAACAAAAGCCGTACCATTGTTACGGTTATCGGAATAATGCTTTCCTGTGCGCTGATTATGGTTGTTGCAGGTATGGTTGTAAGCGGTCAGCAGACAATGATAAAGGCGCAGATAAATATTTCGGGTAATTATGATTTGTATGTAAAGGGAGCAAATCAAAAAATACTTGACAATGCGCAGGCTAACAGAAATGTTGAGAGCATTTACATCCGCCAAATGCAGGGCTGTGCGTATATGCCAAAGGCAAAGTTTGAGTCAAAGCCGTACATAAATGTAGTTGCTTTTGATGAAAAAGCCTATACCGATTGCTTTAATATTTCGCTTGCAGAGGGCAGACTTCCGCAGAATGACAGCGAGCTTGTGCTTTCGCAGTCCGTGCCAGATTACAGCAACGCAGAGTATAAATGCGGTGATAAAATTACTCTTGATTTGGGCAAAAGAGTTTATGTTACAAGCACTGAACTACCTATTGGCGATACGGACTATTTACAAAAAGGAAATGGTACGGAAAAGCTTGTAAATACCGAAAAAAAGACCTATACCATAGTAGGTATATTTAACAATATTGCCTCCTCCTATGCGGCGGCAGACAGTATTTCTGCAAGCTGTTCTGTTTTTACTCTGGCAAATGCAAATTCTGCCGAAAATGATTTATTCGTTAAATTTACATCCGAGGGCGAAAAGAATTTTCTTGATGCAAGCGGTCAGATTTTAAATTTATCGGCTGAATCAAAGGAAAAGATAAATGAAAATTATTGGATAGATAATGAAAACGGTGATTTTAGTTATGCAGAGATAAACAAGGATTTATTGCAGTACAAGGGCTTTGCGCTTTCCGATGAATACAACAGAATGCTTTTTTCTCTTGCCGTTATTATCATACTGATTATTATGATTTCAAGCGTTTTCGTAATCCGCAACAGCTTTGCTATTTCCATTACCGAAAAAACAAAGCTTTACGGTATGCTTGCCTCAATCGGCGCAACCTCAAAGCAAATCAGGCATAATGTGCTTTTTGAGGGCTTTGTACTTGGCGTTATCGGCATACCCTCCGGCTTGCTGCTTGGTACGGGAGTTATAGCTCTGCTTGTGGTAATTTTAAACGCTGCGCTCGGCGATATGCTCAACGGTATAGAATTTGTATATACTGTTCCGTGGTGGGTTGCGGTTGTTTCTGCCGGGCTGTCTGCAATTATTATTCTGCTCTCCACCCTTTCGTCAGCGTTCAGAGCCTCAAGAATTGCTCCGATTACCGCAATCAGAAGTAACGAGGATATTAAAATTAATAAAAAACGCAGAAAAAGCTATAAAGTGCCTGAATTTATCAAAAAGCTGTTCGGAATCGGCGGTGAGATTGCCTACAAAAATCTTAAACGCAATAAAAAGAGATACCGTACAACCGTTATTTCAATTATTGTGACTGTTACAATGTTCATTTCTATCTCAACCTTTATTGAGTACGGAATGAAAATTTCAAGCGAGTATATTAAGGAATTGCCTTATACTATGATAATCAATACGCAGTCCGCCGCTTCCTGCGAGGAAATTGATAAAATATTTGATAAAATATATCCCGAATTGCAGGCTGATAAGGAGATAAGGTCATATACAAAGGCTTTTCTTTGCTCAGATGCTGAAATTGACGGACTTGAAAAGTATTATACAGCTGCGGCAAAAGAAAATTCAGAGCTTATGGCGGATAATGTAGCTATTTATGCGGTAAATGACGAGGAATACAAGGATTTTGTCAAAAGACTCGGCTATGATTATGACGAGGTAAAGGACAAGGCGCTTATAACAAACAGCCTTTCCTATTACGATTCAAACAATATACTGCACAAGGGAAAATGCTATGATATGCCCAAAAATACGGTTGTTGATTTTTACCCCAACGGACAGCTTAAATACACCGAGGAAGAAATACAGGAGTATAAAAAGCTTGATCCGGACTTTGAATCGTATTCGCTCGAGGAGTATTATTCTGTTGAGCTTGAGATTTACGGTACAATAGATAAGGAGATTGAAAACTGTGTTCCGTCTTACATTTTGAATTCACAAGGCGGGAACACTTTAATCGTCAGCGAGGACACATTCAGAAGTCTGTTCAGGAAAGATAACATATATATGGATATTTTTATAAATTCGGATAATACCAATAAAATGGAGGAAAACATAAGTAATCTTGACATAGAGAATATATCTGTTTTCAATCTGAAGAGGAATGCCGAGCAGAGCAGGTCGGTTGTTATGATAATCGCCATCTTTGCGTACGGATTTATCATTGTTATTTCGCTTATCGGCATTACCAATGTGTTCAACACCATAAATACAAGTATGCGGCTGAGAAGTAAGGAGTTTGCAATGCTGAAGTCAATCGGTATGACTAAAAAGGAATTTAACCGTATGATAAGGCTTGAAAGTCTGTTCTACGGCGTGAAATCTCTGCTCTTCGGTATTCCTCTCGGTCTGCTCGGCGGCTACGCAATATTCAGGGCAACGGGCAACGCAATTATGCTCGATTACGCGTTCCCGACAATGGCTGTGCTTATCAGCATTGTATTTGTATTCTGTGTGGTATGGATAATTATGAGAACGTCTATAAGCAAGGTGAATAAGCAGAATATAATTGAAACCATCAGAAACGATAATATTTGACATATTATCAGGTGCGGTGATATAATCACAAAAGAGGGGAAGTGTTACTGTGAAAATACTGCTGGTTGAGGATAACAAAAGCATAATAAAGGGGCTTGAGTACGCCTTTGCCCAGAACGGCTACAGCTGTGAATACTGTGTGTGCTGTGACGAGGCAATCAGAAAAGCTCCCTTTGACTATGATATAGCAGTGCTTGACATAACGCTTCCCGACGGCAACGGCTTTGATTTGTATAAAAAAATCCGCAGATTTTCCGATTTGCCCGTAATTTTTCTTACAGCCGTTGACGATGAGGACAGCATAGTAAACGGTCTTGAGCTTGGCGCAGACGATTACATAACAAAGCCGTTTTCCACAAGGGAATTGCTTGCACGAATAAAGCGTGTGGCAAATAAAAACAGCAGAAGAAACACCGTGACTGTTTGCGGCGTTACTCTTGATACAGAAAAGTCTGCGGTGTTTGAAAACGGACGGCAGATTGAACTGACGGCACTTGAATATAAGCTTTTGTCGCTTTTAATGCAGAATGCAGGCAGGGTGGTTACAAGGGAACTGATATTTGAGAAAATCTGGGATATATCGGGTAATTTTGTAAACGACAATACGCTTACAGTGTATATAAAAAGAATACGCAAAAAGCTTGACGCAGACATAATAAAAACAGTCAAGGGTATGGGCTATAAGGTGACGGAGGACGGCAGATGAATAAATCTCACAAATTTATTTCAGCCTGTCTTGCCGTGACCGCTCTGTTCTGCGTTATTACAGCCATTCTTACAGCCGCAGGAATTGAGAATATAAGAAAAACAAGCAACGATACCGTAAACCGCCTTGTGTCGGCGATTTCAGAAAAATACCCTGATGTGAGCGAAAAGGAAATTGCCGAAATTCTCAACGAGAAATCCGTTTATCCGGATAATACGGAAATGCTGGCACAATACGGTATAAATCCCGATAAAGACTGGATTTCTTTCGGCAATCAAGGCTCTTACAGGTATATTATTATTTCTGCCGTTGTTTGCATAGCTTTTGGCTTAGCCTTTGTTGTTATTTTTATACTGTATATTAAGGCTCAGAAAAAGCAGACAATGGAGATTGCAAGGAGAATTGAGCGTATAAGCCTTGGCGATTATTCGTTGCAGATTGACGAAAACAGCGAGGACGAGCTTTCTCTGCTTGATAATCAGATTTACCGCACAGCCGTAAAATTCAGGGAACAGGCGGAAAATTCAAGAAAGGACAAGGAAGAACTGCAAAAATCGCTGTCGGATATTTCTCATCAGCTGAAAATTCCGCTTACCTCCGTTATCGTAATGGTTGAGAATATTCTTGACGATGATAATATGCCGCTTGAAATAATGCGGGAATTTCTGACGGACATCAAGAGGAACACAAGCAGTATTTCGTTTCTGGTGCAGAGCCTGCTCACACTTTCAAAGCTTGACGCAGAGGCTATACGCTTTAAATATGCAAGGGTGAGGGTTGCCGATATTATCGGCGAGTGTATAAAAAATACGGCGGTAATGGCTGAAATCTGCAATGTCAGCATTGAAAGCGACTGCAAATCTTGCATTATTGACTGCGATAAAAAATGGCTGTGCGAGGCTGTTACAAATATAATCAAGAACAGCATTGAACATTCTCAGAACGGTAAAATAAAAATAACCGCTGACGAAAACAAGCTTTATACCAAAATAAGCATAAAGGATAACGGCAGCGGAATTGCAAAAGAGGATTTGCCCCATATATTTGAACGCTTTTACAAGGGCAGAAATTCAAGCGACGACAGCGTGGGAATAGGTCTTGCCCTTGCAAGGTCTATAATTGAAAAGCAGGGCGGATACATCAGCGTTTCGTCAAAGCTTAATAAGGGCAGTGAATTTGTAATAAAATTCTTTGACAAATAAACATAATAAATAAACAGAATAAAAACGGGTTGCCACAGCATTGTGACAACCCGCTTTTTGAATATCATATTTCAACTGTTTTGATTGAATCAAATTCGTCCTGAATTTCCTTTGAAGGCTTTTTAGTGATAAGCGATACAATCACATTTACAATAAGTGCAAGTGCAAAGCCTAAAACAAGTGAATACAGATTGGTAGCAGTGTAAAGAGTCTGACCGTTTACGATTGGCAGGTAGTCCCATACGATAACCGTAAGTGCGCCTGTAGCCATACCGCTTATTGCGCCTGCAAGTGTTGAACGCTTCCAGAACAGCGCAAGCAGTACAACCGGACCGAAGGCAGAGCCAAAGCCTGCCCAAGCGTCTGAAACAAGTCCCATAATGCTTGAATTAGGATTGATTGCAATTACAAATCCGATTATTGCAACAGCAACTACTGCAATCTTTCCGATAGTCAATGCGCTTTTTTCGCTTGCATTTTTCTTTACGCCCTTGTAAATATCCTCGGATACGGCTGACGCAGTAACAAGGAGCTGACTGTCGGCGGTTGACATAATAGCGGCAAGAATACCGCAAAGGAAGATACCGCCGATAAATATCAGAATACCGTTGCCGGAGAATATCTGCTGAATAAGTCTTATAAATACTGTTTCGCTTGTTGTATCATCAAGAGCAGAAGAGAGATAACCCCTTGCCACTAGTCCGATAAGGCAGGACGCAGCGAGTGAAATAACAACCCACACAATAGCAATTTTTCTCGATTTCTTGATTTCGGCGTCACTCTTTACAGCCATAAATCTGATGAGAATATGAGGCATACCAAAGTAACCGAGTCCCCACGCAAGATTGGAAATAATTGAAACTGCCGATACATTTGAGCCGTCGGCATTTTTGAGGAAGTTAAGGTAATTATCGGGATTTGCTACACCGTTGTCAATGAGCGACTGTGAAAAGCTGTTGTCATAAGTGAGTGCTACATAAGCGATTATCGGGATTGTCATAATTGCAACAAGCATAAGAAGTCCCTGAATAAAATCGGTAAAGCAAACAGCCTTGAAGCCGCCAAGGAAGGTATAGGTAAGAATTACAATTACCGCTACTATAAGACCAATGAAATATACCGTGTTGTAATTTTCGGCACTGCCAAAGAGAGTTGCAAAAAGCTTTGCGCCCGAGCTGAACGCTGAGGCTGTATATACCGTAAAGAAGATTGCAATAATAATGGCAGACACCATTTTAATCACGCCCTTATTGTCACGGTAGCGGTTCTGGAAAAAGCTCGGTATTGTAAGGGAGTTTCCTGCAACGATTGTGTATTTTCTCAGTCTTGCCGAAACAATGTACCAGTTAAGAACAGTACCGATTAAAAGACCTACTGCAATCCATACCTCGCCCGTTCCTGCGAGGTAAACCGAGCCCGGAAGTCCCATAAGCAGCCATCCGCTCATATCAGACGCCTGAGCAGAGAGTGCGGCTGTCCAGCCGCCGAGATTTCTGCCGCCGAGGAAATAATCCTCATTATTTTTTGTGCCCTTAGACGAAACAAAGCCGATAACTATCATTATCAGCATATATGCCGCAAAGGAGCATAAAACTATTATATTTGCTGTACTCATATTTTCCTCCTCTATCTCTGTTTTTTATTAAGTACAAATACTTCTTTATAGTATCAAATTTCAGCAAAAAAATCAAGCAAAATACAGCATTTTTACAGCTTATTGCAGAAAAATAATTATATTGCTTTTGTATATTTATTACAGCCGTGTCAATAATAACAACGGAGGTGCTATTTATGAGCGAAAATAACAGCAGAAGGAAAAGGAGCAGATATGAAAAGGCAGGCTTTTATACTGCACTTTCAATTTGTCTGATAGCCGTAACTATGGCAGTGTATTCAACATATAATACTATATCGGGTGCTGATAAAGAGCCTACCGAACAGACAACCGCTTCAATAGCAGAGGTAAATAACAGGGTGACCGGCGTAACCGAAACGGCAGAGGAAACAACGCTTTCAAAGGTGGCGGAGGAAATTACTGTTCCAACAATAGCGGTTACTGTCCCTCAGCCTACAGAGCCGTCCGAACAGGATACCACTAAAAGCGCATTGCAGACAATGCTTTCTACGGAGTTATCCCTCGGATATCCGCTGAATCAGAAAAACATAATTCGTGAGTTCAGCGAAAAGACTGTTTATTACAAAAGCCTGAATGTCTGGAAGTCGCATCTCGGAGTGGATTTTGCGGGAGAAATCGGAGATGAAGTTACTGCAATGACAGGCGGTGCGGTTATTAATGTTGAGGACGATAAGCTTTACGGAAAAACAGTAAAAATCGCAACGGACAATGCGGTCGTGATTTACAGCGGACTCAACGGAATTACGGTTAATAAAGGCGATTCCGTAGAGAACGGACAGAAAATCGGCGTAATAGGCACCGTGCCGTGTGAGGTAAACGATAAAAATCACATTCATATTGCCGTCAAGATAGACGGACAATTCGCAGATCCGCTTTCTTTTATAAATAACGGAGAATAAAAGCTCTGTGTTAATCATAAAATATATTGAACAATATTGAACACGCCCTCGTATCGTTTCAGGGGCAAACAAAAAAGTGACGGTTGGTTTCAGCCGTCACTTAAGGAAACACTGAATAAATCACGCTAAAAGCTGTTTGCACATCTTGCTTGCATATTTTTCGCCAGTTTGCCCAAAAAATCCTCGCAATACGGCAGTATTACTGCGGTTTGTTTGTGCAACCTGACAAAAAATCTGACGGCGCAATATGTACAAACGATTTAATCAGCGTTTCCTTAAAAACACTAACCCTCACAATCTAAAATGTGAGGGTTATATTTTTATCGGAAATAAAAATGCCCACCCTATTGGATGGACACTTCTGATGTTGGCATCTCCCTATTTTCCCGGGCCGTCACCAGCCAAGTATTTTCGGCACCACTGAGCTTAACTTCTGTGTTCGGTATGGGAACAGGTGGACCCTCAGCGTCATCAACACCAACTATTCTGTTTGCGCTCTTTCGAGAACATTTGTTATTATATCACTTTGTAAGGAATAAGTCAAGAGTTTTTTACAATTTTTTTATTTTTCCTGACTTTTACGACAGAGAAGGCATAATTAAAAATGCAGAATTTTTCAGTGCTTGCCTGATTTCAGGATAAAAGAAAAAATCCATCTTAATTCAGATGGATTTAAAGTGTTGGCATTTCCCTATTTTCCCGGGCCGTCACCAGCCAAGTATTTTCGGCACCACTGAGCTTAACTTCTGTGTTCGGTATGGGAACAGGTGGACCCTCAGCGTCATCAACACCAACTATTCTGTTTGTTCTCTCTCAAGAACATTTGCTATTATACAGCATTCGTTTCTATTTGTCAACTGTTTTTTGAAAAATTTTTTAAAAAACTTTTTCTCAGCTATTACTTTTGGTCGTATTTTCTTGACTTTAACAATATATGCTATTTATTTTAGTAGTATTTTCTTGACTTAAAACAAAAAAAGTCGTACAATTAATAGGAATGGAATGATGATTATGAATAAGGCTAAAGAAATTTTATTTTCGCTTTCGTCCCTCTCTGTTTTCAGAGGGATTTTGAACCGGAGCGTGCCAAAGGCGTATTACAAATTGTTAAGCTCTATTGACAAAAGGCCTGAGGAGTTTCTGAGCGCATACGGTGAATTTTTCTCGCTTATCAGCGAAAGAGGCTGCAGCAACAGGCTTGCGTATGCTCTCACAGAGGCGGCTCTTTTTGATGAAAACTGCTTTACAAGGGCGGCTGCCGCAGGCAAATACAGCTCTCTGCCCGACAACCTCCTAAAGGCTGTAAGGCGTGACTGTCAGGCTATTCTGAATGCGGCGTCACTCACATCGCAGGAGCTTATACAATGCTACTGTGCGACTGCCGATTTGGGCGCAGTGGCGGATATGGGCTGCGTTGCCGAGCATCTTCCGAGGTGGGAGTGCGGCGACTGCGCCGAAAGCTTTAAGATGTTTGACGGCTCACTTGAAAAGGTGGCAAAGTATTATATGGAAAACGGCTGCGGCATTTTTGCCCGTTACAAGGCGTTTATCTGGCGTGACGGCGACATTCAGCCGGTGCTGCATCCCGATAAAATTGATATGGACTCATTTACCGGTTACGAAAGACAGCGTGACATAGTTGTGGGCAACACAAGGGCGTTTATTGAGGGCAGAGCCTGCAACAACTGCCTGCTCTACGGCGATATGGGCACGGGCAAAAGCTCTACCGTCAAGGCGATTGCAAATGAATTCCGCAGGGACGGTCTGAGAATTGTTGAAATTCCAAAGGAAAGGCTCATTGATTTTCCAATCCTTGTTGACAAGATTGCTACCCTGCCTATGAAGTTTATCATTTTTATTGATGACCTTTCATTTCAGAAGCAGGACCAGAGCTACACAACCTTG
The DNA here is from genome assembly GCA_051880895.1 of Ruminococcus sp. Classification (GTDB taxonomy): domain Bacteria; phylum Bacillota; class Clostridia; order Oscillospirales; family Acutalibacteraceae; genus Ruminococcoides. The sequence goes on from JBJEOV010000104.1 coordinate 26,498, forward strand.
AAGGCAGTGCTTGAGGGCGGTATTGCGGCACGGCCTGACAATGCGCTTATATATGCAACCTCAAACCGCCGACATCTGGTTAAGGAAAGCTTTGCCGACCGCACGGATGACGACATTAACACCCGTGACAATATGCAGGAAACTCTTTCGCTTTCCGACCGTTTCGGTCTTGCCGTGTGCTATTCGGCGCCGTCAAAGAACGAATTTCTTGATATTGTTTACGCTCTTGCAGAGGAAAACGGCATTACTCTTTCTAAGGAAGAGCTTGCGGCAGGAGCGGAGCGTTTTGCACTTTCGAGGGGCGGTCGCTCGCCGAGATGTGCTAAGCATTATATTGAATCTCTTTTTTGTTGAATAACGGAGGTAAATAATGAAAAAAATTGTTTCAGTTTTTCTTGCGTCTGCACTTGCTGCGTCGGCTTGTGCAGGACTTGCAGGCTGCAGCGGCGACAATAATTATCCGGTATCGGTGGCAGATGTTACTATAGAAACTGAGCCTAAGGATATTGTTGTGCTTTCGGACGAAACCGCAGACATTATTTCTTATCTTGGCTATGCCGGAAAAATGGCAGGCAGGAGCGACGAGGTAAATCAGAACTTTTTGTCGGTAGTGCCGAGCGTAGGCTCTGCGCAGACTCCCGATGTTGCCACAATCATATCATATGCGACAGACATAGTTTTTTCGGACGATACCCTTGATGAAGGCTCGAAAAAGGAGCTTACAGACGCAGGTATTCTCGTGCTGAATATTGCCTCTCCCGAAACTGCAACGGAGCTTGAAACCGTTTATCTTACTCTCGGAAAGATACTCGGCGGTGCTGTTGACGGAGCGCAGAAGGGCAGTGATTCCTATAAAGAACTGACCGACAAAATGAAAGCCTGCAAGGTTGAGGGCAACAACAGCATTTCAAAGACTATCTGCTATTTATATCTCAACGGCGACAAGCTCCATACTCTGCACAGCGGAACATACGGAGATATGCTGCTGGGATATACGGGAGCTGTAAATGCGGCTGTCAATGTGTCTGAAAGCGAAATTGATACCAAAATTCTCAAGATTGCAAATCCCGACTACATTTTATATGCAGATGACGCAACACTGAATTTTATTAAGAATGAACCCGACCTCAAGGGCTTGAAGGCTGTCAAGAACAATCAGACTCTTATGGTTTCTAAAGAGGAAATCAGCAGAATGGGTACAACCTCACTCCTTACTCTCAATAAGATTATGAACTTTATGTATCCCGACAGAATCAAGAAAAGCACTGAGTCAACCTCTGCGTCGGTTGCTCCGTCTGCTGCTCAGGGAGCAACAACCGCAACAAAGGCAGAGTCCTCTACACAGGCAACAACCGCAACAAAGGCAGAGTCAGCCACACAGGCAACAACTGCGGCAAACGGCTCTGTTGAGAGTCAGTACAATATAAAGGTAAGCGGTCTTACGCTCAAGCTTGATGATGAAAACAATAATGTCAAGGCTATGCAGCAGCGTTTGTTTGACCTTGGCTACATCACCGACAAGGAAAACATTACAGGCTACTTTGGCGAGATTACGCAGAAGGCTGTAAAGGATTTCCAGAAGGCAAGCGGTCTTACGCAGTCGGGTACGGCAGACAGCAAAACCCTTACTGCGCTCTTTAAGAGCGATGCAAAGGCAAAGGCTTAATCGTTGATGATAATTACAGGTCACGGAATTTTTCGTGACCTGTTTTGGGATTTTTTATATGATTATCCCTTTTAGTGAGCTAAACTGTAATTTATTTGCAAAGTTTTCAAGGCTTCCCCTTGAGGTATTCCCCTGACAGGGGAAATGTCGCAAAGCGACAAAGGGGTTGCCGTTTTCGCAGAAAAAAGCTGTCACCAAAGGTGACTGATGAGGTGTAGGACGCTTTAGCGTCCGTTATATACTATTGCTTTATCTACAACTATAACGCCACTTCGTGGCTACACCTCATCCGTCGGCTACGCCGCCACC
>JBJEOV010000105.1:0-6350 GCA_051880895.1 Ruminococcus sp.
AATAATTTCTGCACATACTGTATCGTGCCGTATGTAAGAGGCAGAGAACGCAGCCGTGAAAAGTCCCTTATTCTTAATGAAGCAAACCAGATGATTTCCGCCGGCTACAAGGACATCACCCTGCTTGGTCAGAATGTTAATTCCTACGGCAAAACACTTGCGGATAAGCCGACCTTTGCTCAGCTTTTGCACGAAATTGATTCTATTGACGGAGATTACTGGCTGAGATTTATGACCTCTCATCCAAAGGACTGCTCAAAGGAGCTTATTGATACCATTGCAAACGGTACTCATATAAGCAAGCATCTTCATTTGCCGTTCCAGAGCGGCTCTGACAGAATCTTAAAGGCAATGAACAGGCATTATGACAGAAAAAAATACCTCGAAATTGTAAATTATGCCAAGGAAAAAATAGACGGCGTATCACTTACAAGCGATATCATAGTAGGCTTTCCGGGTGAAACCTACGAGGACTTCAAGGAAACACTCTCACTTATCCGTGAGGTTGAGTTCACATCGCTGTTTACCTTTATTTTTTCGCCGAGGGTAGGCACTCCCGCCGCTAAGATGGATGATCCTATTCCTGCCGAGGAAAAATCAAAGTGGTTCAGAGAGCTGCTTGATGTGCAGGAGGAGATTGCGGCAAAGAGGTGCGCCTCAATGGTGAACAATACAGAAAGGGTGCTTATTGAATCCGAAACAGGCAAAAACGGTGAATTAAGCGGCAGAACAAGCGGCAATATAATAGTGGAGCTGAAAGGCGACAAAAGCCTTATCGGCACATTTCAGAATGTTAAGATTACACAGGCGAGAAACTGGATATTAAAGGGCGAGCTTGTGTAAGGAAAGGATAGAAATATGGATATTATAGAAAAGGCAAGAGAGCTTGGAAGGCTCATTCAGCAGGAAGAAACATACATCGCACTGCACAAGGCACAGGAAGAGGCAGACGCAGATATGGAGCTGCAGAATCTTATCGGCGACTTCAATATGAAGAGAATGTCTATCAATAACGAGGCTTCAAAGAAGGATAAGGACAGCGAAAAGCTCGCTCTTCTCAACAGCCAGATGAGAGAGTGCTATTCAAAGATTATGTCAAATAAAAATATGATTGCCTACAACGAGGCTAAGGACGCTTTTGATGTTGTTGCAAACAGAGTGCTTGCAATCGTTCAGCAGTCGGCAGAGGGCGCAGACCCCGAAACTGCCGATTACTCAACCTCGTCCTGCTCAGGAAGCTGCAGCACCTGCGGCGGCTGCGGTTAATTTTTCCTTATCTGAAAGGGTGTGAAAGCATTGGCGGAATTATCTCCTATGATGAAACAGTATTTTAAAATTAAAGAGCAGAATAAGGACAGTATCCTTTTCTTCCGTCTGGGAGATTTCTATGAGATGTTTTACGATGACGCAAAAATTGCGTCAAAGGAGCTTGAGCTCACACTCACAGGCAGGGATTGCGGTCAGGAGGAAAGAGCACCGATGTGCGGTGTTCCTTTTCACAGCTGCGAGGGCTACATTGCAAGGCTTGTGGCTAAGGGCTACAAGGTGGCAATCTGCGAACAGACCGAGGACCCTGCAACAGCAAAGGGACTTGTAAAGCGTGACATTATTAGAGTTATTACACCGGGCACGGTAATGGAGCAGAGTATGCTTGACGAGGGCAGAAACAACTATATCTGCTGTATGTTCTCGGAAAACAAGAAAATCGGACTCTGCTTCTGCGATATTTCCACTGGCGAGCTTTACGCCACCGAAATATCAGGCGGCGATTCGGAAAATTCTCTTACAAGCCAGCTTGCAAGCTATAATCCGAGAGAAATTTTAATAGGCGGAGATATTGTTAAAATCAAGTCTTTGCCTGCATTTATAAAGTCAAAGCTTTCGGCGGGAGTTGAAATGCTCACAGACGAAAGCTTTGATAAAAAGCTTTGCACCGATACGCTCAACACTCAGTTTGGCGAGGAAATGCAGTGCGTTTCACAATCGCAGGTGCTTATCTGCGCAATCGGTGCACTGATAAATTATTTAAAGGAAACCCAGAAAAACGGTCTTGAACGCATAAATAAAATTGAGCTTTACAGCGACAGCCAGTTTATGAATCTTGATTACAACACTCAGCGTAATCTTGAGCTTACTTCTACAATGCTCAATAAAGAAAAGCGTGGTTCGCTTTTGTGGGTACTTGATAAAACAAAAACAGCTATGGGCAAACGCCTTATGCGCTCATGGCTTGAGCATCCTCTGCTCAATGTTTCCGCCATCAATAACCGCCAGTCGGCTGTTGAGGAGCTTGTAAACAACAATATGCTCAGACTTGATGTTACTGACGCATTGAGCGGTATTTTTGATGTTGAGCGCCTTATGACAAGGATAGTTTACGGCTCAGCTAACGGCAGAGAGCTGCGTTCTCTTGCATCCGCTCTCCAAAGGCTGCCGCAGCTTTCGGCTCTTATTGCCGACTGCAACGCAAGGTATCTCAAAAAGGTTTACAAGGAAATTGATTTGCTCGAGGATATTTATACGCTGATTGATTCTGCAATAGTAGAGGAACCGCCTTTCTCTGTAAGAGAGGGCGGAATGATAAAAAAAGGCTACAACAGCGAGCTTGACCTTCTGCTTGCGGATATGAACGATTCCAAGGGGATACTTGCAAGAATTGAAGCGGACCAAAGGGAAAAGACCGGTATTCCAAAGCTGAGAGTGGGATACAATAAGGTTTTCGGCTACTACATTGAGGTCACAAATTCATACAAAGACCTTGTGCCTGATACCTACATAAGAAAGCAGACCTTAACAAACTGCGAAAGATACATTACTCAGGATTTAAAGGACATTGAGGGCAGAATTTTAGGTGCAAAGGACCGTTCTGTTGCAATGGAGTATTCACTGTTTGACGAGGTAAGAAAAACCGTTGCAGACAATCTTGACAGAATACAGAAAACTGCAAAGGCTGTTGCAGTGCTTGATGTTATCACTTCTCTTGCAAATGTTGCGGCTGACAATAGATATGTAAGACCTGAGGTGAATTTGTCAACGGTTATCAGGCTCAAGGACAGCCGACACCCTGTAGTCGAGGCTTTGCTAAACGACTCTCCGTTTGTGCCGAATGATGTTTATCTTGACAGCGCAGGCGAGAGGGTAGCCATTATTACAGGTCCGAATATGGCAGGTAAATCCACCTATATGCGGCAGGTTGCTCTTATTGTGCTTATGGCTCAGATGGGCAGCTTTGTGCCGTGCTCAAGTGCTGAAATCGGCGTGGTTGACAGCATTTTTACAAGAGTTGGCGCATCGGACGACCTTGCCTCGGGGCAGTCAACCTTTATGGTTGAGATGAGCGAGGTTGCCAATATCGTTAAATCCGCCACCTCAAAGAGTCTATTAATTCTTGACGAAATAGGCAGAGGAACATCAACCTTTGACGGTATGAGCATTGCAAGGGCGGTGCTTGAATACTGCGCCGACCGCAAAAAGCTGGGTGCAAAAACCCTGTTTGCCACTCATTATCACGAGCTTACTGTTATGCAGGATTTGCTTGAAGGGGTAAAGAATTACAGCATAGCCGTAAAAAAGCGTGGAGATGACATTACATTTTTGCGCAGAATTATTCCCGGCGGTGCAGATGACAGCTACGGTATTGAGGTTGCAAAGCTTGCAGGACTTCCGAACTCTATTATTAACCGTGCAAAGGAAGTTTTAAAGGAGCTTGAAACAGGCTCAAACGCTCCGGCGGTTATTAAGAAAAAGAATGACGATAATATGCAGATGTCGCTTATTTCAAACGATAATGCGGTTGTTGAGCGGCTTTCCGAGATTGATTTGAATACCTTAACGCCCATTGAGGCAATTAATCTTCTGTATGAACTTAAAGGTATGATATAAATTATTTACAGGCAGGCAAAAGGCAGGTGAGAATGTGGGTGTAATCAATGTGCTTGACAAGCATACGGCAGAGCTGATTGCGGCAGGCGAGGTTGTAGAAAGACCTTCGTCCGTTATAAAGGAGCTTGTGGAAAATTCCATTGATGCAGGCGCAAAGAACATTACCGTTGAAATAAAAAACGGCGGCACAACCTTTATGCGTGTTGCCGACGACGGCTGCGGAATTTACAGAGATGATATAAAAAAAGCCTTTCTCCGCCACGCAACCAGCAAGGTGAAAACAGAGAATGACCTCGACACCATTGCAACTCTCGGCTTCAGAGGCGAGGCTCTTGCCTCAATCAGCGCAGTTTCAAGACTTCAGGTAATTACAAGGAATGTAAACGAGGAGGTCGGCAGCTGCTATGAAATTGAGGGCGGAGAGGAAATTTCTCTTGATGACGCAGGCTGCCCTACAGGCACAACCTTTGTTATAAGGGATTTGTTCTACAATATTCCTGCCCGCTCCAAATTTCTGAAAAAGGATGTTTCCGAGGGAAATGCGGTGTCTGCGCTTATGGATAAAATTGTGCTTTCTCACCCTGAAATTGCCTTTACTTTTTTAAGGGACGGCAAGCAGATTTTGCGTACCTTTGGCGACGGCAAGCTGCTTTCCGCCATTTATTCCGTTTTTGGCAAGGACTTTGCAAAGGGGCTTATTCCTGTTGACTACACTCTTGATTCCGTTACCGTCAGGGGCTATGTTTCAAAGCCGATAAACTCAAGACCGAACCGTAATATGCAGAACTTTTTTATAAACGGAAGATTTGTAAAAACGAGAACGGCTATGGCGGCTCTCGAGGAGGCTTATAAAGGCTCTATAATGGTAGGAAAATTCCCTTCCGCCGTTTTACAGCTTACCCTGCCGTATGAAATTGTAGATGTTAATGTTCACCCTGCAAAGGTTGAGGTTCGTTTTATTAACGAAAGGCCGGTGTTTGATGCTGTTTATCACGCAGTAAAAACCGCTTTGCGGCAGGGTGACGAGAGAAAACAGGTGCTTTTTAAGGAAAACACCGCTTTCAATGAAATAAAAAAGGTAAATCCGTTCACTAATGCACAGGCTGTATTTGCAAAGGCTGACAGTAAACCTGCTGTCAGTGAAATCAAGCCGAAAACACAGACTGAAAATTCATTTAAAAAGCCACAGCCAAAGCCGTACAATCCGTTTGACGAGCTTGATATAAAGGAAGAAATGTCTGTTTCTGTTGATAATTTAAAAATGTCGGATTCGGCTGATCCGTTTGATATTTATTCAAAACAGGCTATAAAGAGGAACTCACTGCTTGAGCATAATAAAGAAGAATTTTCAAAGCAAAAATTTGAAAAGGCTGAGCAGCTTATTTTAAAGGCATCGCAGGAAGAAATTATGCCGATTCAGAAAACGGAAGAAAGCGAAATTTATAATACACCTGCCCCTAAAAAAGCAAAAGAACCTAAGAATTTACCGCAGAATAACGAAAATTCAGACAATGACGAAGAAATCACCGCATTGCCCGATGAGCAGACCACGCTCAGGCTGATCGGTGAGGCATTCGATACATATATAATAGTTGAAAAGAACGACAAGGAAATTTTGATTATAGATAAACACGCTGCGCACGAAAGAATCATTTACGAAAAGCTGAAGGCTGACGCAGGCACAAAAAATGTTCAGTATCTGCTCACCCCGATTGCTGTTACTCTTGATAAAACCGATTACAACGCCGCTGTTGCCAATCTTGATATGTTTACCGCCTGCTCCTTTGATGTAGAGGAATTCGGCAACGGCACTCTGCTTGTAAGAGGTGCGCCGCAGTATCTTGACGCCGCCGAAATTGCCGACTGCATAGAGGAAATGAGCGGATATATCGCAAGCGGCAAAAAGGATATTTATTCCGAAAAAATGGATTGGTTCTATCATAATGTTGCGTGTCGCAGTGCGATAAAGGCAGGCAATAAAAGCACCCCCGAGGAGCTTATGGATATTGCCCGTACTCTTGAAAACAATCCGCAGATAAGGTATTGCCCTCACGGCAGACCTGTCTGCATAGTTATGACAAAATACGAAATTGAAAAACAGTTTGGCAGGTTGTGATTATTTGAATTATCCTATAAAGCTGATTTCTGTTGCAGGACCTACCGCATCGGGCAAAACAAAGCTTGCAGTTGAGCTTGCAAAGCATTACAACGGAGAGATAATATCGGCTGATTCTATGCAGATTTACAAGGGAATGAGCATTGCCACGGCGAAGCCCGACGATGAAGAAAAGCAGGGAATACCGCACCATCTGATGGACTTTTTACCGAGCGACAAAGCTTATTCCGTAGCTGATTTTGTAAATGACGCCGCCGCTTGCATTGAAGATATTGTATCAAGGGGGAAATTACCCGTTATTGCAGGCGGTACGGGACTTTACATTGACTCTCTTTTAAACGGTATTTCTTTT
>JBJEOV010000106.1:0-27945 GCA_051880895.1 Ruminococcus sp.
GATGCCTGAAACAAGCACCAAAACGGGAAAATCAGACCGTGCTCCATACATAAAAACATATCAAAAAACGGCTTAAACGCAGTGTTTAAGCCGTTTTTGCTTGTCGGTTCTGCTTGAAAAAGATTTTTTTGAGCGATTTTTTATATAGTCTTGAACGCCCGTAATTTATTTTCATCCTTTATTAAATTATAGAACGGTTTTCTTTAGATGTCAATGCGGATATTAAAATAAACTAAGCTGATTCAAAAGTATTTAGCAGTGAACACTCTTGAATCAGCTTTTTATTATCGGTCGGTTTTATTAAAGCTCCTGTTCTGCCTCATAGCCGCCTGTGAAGACTACCTTTATTCTCTCCTTGGATTCGACTACTACTGTGTCAAGTATCTGTCTGACCAAGGTGTCGTTATAAGTCATCGGGTGGTTTTTCAAGCCGTCAAGTATGAGGTATATCTGCTCAAGTCTTGACTGTGCATTTTCTCGTTTTGTGCGTTCATTTTTGATTTCTTCAACCTGTGCCTGAAGTAAATGCTTTTTGCTAATAATCTCTATAAGCTGATTTTCTATACTTTCTATATCTTCAGTGTCGGCTGTCATTTTATTAAACAGCTCATTGTATTTCTCATCAAGCTTTGCAATTTCAATCAGAAGTTCAAGGCTGTTATCTTCAACTTCATTAGCTTGGATACCTATACGGATATGTTCTTTAAGTATTGACAGAACATCTGCGCTTTGCTGTGCGTTGTTCATTATGGCTGTAACGATTGCGTTTTGCAATACGCTTTCTTCAATAGTAGGGGAGTGATGACAGTATTTTTTACCGTAGTCAAGTCGGTTAATGCATCTCCACACGATTTTCTTCGCGCCGCTTGCAGTCCATGTGCATCTGCGATAGGGCGTACCGCATTCTCCGCATATCAGAAGCTCTGTAAGTGCATATTTACTTGAATATTTGCCCTGCTCGGTTTTTGTGCCGACCTGTTTAACCTTTCTTTTGCTTGTCCTTCTTGCAAGTTCTTCCTGAACTCTGTTGAAGGTGTCCTTGTCGATTATTGCCGGGTGGTTATTCTCAATATAGTACATAGGTCTTTCGCCGTTGTTTTTCTTTACCTTTTTTGAAATACAGTCGGATATGTATGTTTTGTTGAGAAGTGCGTCACCCTTGTATTTTTCGTTGGATAATATCGTTCTTACCGTACTGCCGTTCCAACCTGATTTACCGCTCGGAGTTTTTATGCCCTTAGCAGTAAGCGATTTAGCTATATCGGCAAGACTGCTTCCTAACAGGTATTCGTTGAATATGAATTTTACAGTGTCTGCTTGTTCCTCATCAATCATCGGTTTTCCGTCAGGACCTTCTTTGTAGCCGAGAAATCTGCTGTAGGCGAAGTGCACCTTTCCTTCTTTTGCTCTTTGCTGTATGCCCCAGCGGACATTGGCACTGATATTTTCCGATTCGCTCTGTGCTATACTGCCGTAGATTGTAATGTAAAATTCTGCGCCTGCATCCTTGCTGTGTATTCCCTGTTCTTCGAAGAATACATCTACATCAAGCTGCCTGAGCATTCTTACATAATTCAGACAATCAACAGTATTTCTTGAAAATCTTGATATTGATTTTGTGATTATCATATCAATTTGTTTTCTCTTACACATACGAATCATCTTTTGAAATTCATCACGCTTAAGTGCGCTTGTGCCTGTTATGCCCTTGTCTGCAAAAATTCCTACGAGCTTCCACTTGGGTTCGCTGTTTATTTTTTCGGTGTAGTAATTTTTCTGAACCTCATAGCTGTTAAGCTGTTCTTCCATCTGCGTTGATACTCGGCAATATGCCGCCACTCTCAACTGCCTGTATGAAATTGCGGTTGCTTTCGGCTTAACGGTCGGTTCAATAACTCTGACCTTTTTCGGCGGTGATACAGATGTTTCCGTCATATTAACATTCACCTACTCTTTGATTGTTTTTCATAAGCAAGCTTATGGTGTGGTCTGTATGAAATTCAATGGTGTTTACGGTCTGACTGAATAATTCCATAGAAAAAGCTGAAAGCAAATCTGTTTTTTCAAACTTTGCTTTCAGCTTTTCTGTAATATATTCGGTGTTCTGCAATTCTGAATACTTTATTGAAGCACTTTCAAATATCAGCCTGATAACTTCATCTTCATTTACGACTGCTTTGTCAAGCTGATGATAGATTATATTTTCGGATTTTTTTGCATTGTTGCTCGGCTCAAAGGTTTCTGAATTGTACGATATGATTTCGGGAGCCTTTATCAGACGATTAAGAATATTAACTATTCTGTCCAACAATTCATCATCCTGAATTCTGAAATTAAAGTTGCAGTCAGTTCCTATGCATTGCCACTTTGTGTTTTTAGGGTTTCTTCCGTCATAAATGCGTTTCATAGGACAACCGTTTTCGTGATACCTTACAAGGCTTGTTATCCTGTAAATATCACTCGTTTTGTCTGTTGATTTCTGAGTATTCTTGTTGCTCTTTATATTCTGAACGGCAAGAAATGTTCTCTTGTCAACAATCGGCGGATACTTGTCTGCGCCGATATAGCAGTTATTTTCAAGTATTCTCTTGACTTTGGATTTGTTCCAGTTGACAATACCGCTGATAAACTCAATCCGATTATTGATAAGCTGTTGCGATATTTGCTGAAGTGACATACCGCCGAGATAGCTTTTGAAAATATCCGAAACGATATTTGCTTCATCTTCATTCACGGCTATCTTGCCGTCAGCATAATGATAGCCGTAGCAGATATTTCTTATTTTCATACTGCGGTACTCCTTTCTCGTCTGTATATTTTCTCTGTGAGTTCAAGGCCGCCTGTAAGCCTGAATTTCAATGTGTCATTTCCATATACAGTTATACTCTCAACTATATCCTGAAAAATATCCTTGTGGAATGTCAGGTCATCAACATAATCTGTAATGACTTCATTGAGGTAATTCAGCTTTTCAAGTAATTCTCCGTTTTTGTCCTCGGAGATGATTTTTCTATGCTCGTCCTTAAGCTTTTGCAGCTTTTTGGAAATCTCGGTAATCTGAGAAGTGAATTCCGCATCTTTGAGAATGCCCTTCGTATGTAGCTTTGCGAGCATATGATTTTTAGCGCTTAAATCTGCAATCGCCTTATTTATCCTGTAGATTGATTCTTGCTCAGGATTTGACCTGTTTTTGAGCATTTTTATCTGATTAATCAAGGTGTCAAGAATATATTTTTTATTTGCTTTCAGCTTACTCATAAGTGCAGTGAATGCGTCATAAAAATCGGTTTCGGGAATTCTTCCCGTGTTACATTTAGACCTTGATGTAGTCCTGTATGAACACACCCAATATATTTTTTCCTTGTCGGTGAGCTTGCGGAAATTTTTGCCGCAGTCTGCACACTTTACTTTCCCTGACAGAAGCGATACTTGCCTGTTATACGAAGATTTCTTTCTGTCATTCTGCAATTGCTTTACGGCATTGAAAATTTCTTTAGAGATAATAGGCACATTACTGTTTTCTACATAGTACTGCGTCTTTTCACCTCTGTTTCTTTTTCGTGTAAAGGGAAGTGTTTCCGTAGTGTATTTCTTTTGCAGTACGGCGTCACCCATATATCTTTCGTTATTGAGGATATAGTCTATCCCGTAAACATACCATTTTCGGCTTGAGTCGGGATTTTCTTTGTTAAGGATATTGGCAATAGACTGCTTTCCGTAGCCTTGTAGGTATAAGTCAAAAATTATTCTTACGACCTCGGCTTCATCTTCCTTAATTCTCAGTTCGCCGTTTATCATTCTGAAACCGTAAGCAGGGCAGGAGGTGTTGTATTGACCTGATTCCATTCGCTTTTTGTAGCTCCAGCGGACATTGTCGGAAATATTCTGCGACTCCTGCTGTGCCGATAGGGCAGGAAGAGTGACAAGCATTTCTACATTAATTTTATCTGTATCAATGCCCTGTTCCTCAAAGAACACGCTTATATCCATTTCTTTCAGCATACGGATTGCAGAGATAAGCTCGTTTGCATTTCTTGCAAATCTTGAAACCGATTTTGTAACAATGCGGTCGATTTTCCCTTTTTGACAATCATTAAGCATTCTTTTGAATTCATTACGCTTTTTCATTGATGTACCTGTGATACCCTCATCGGCATATATGTCAACAAGTTCATACTGCGGATGAGTTTTCACATAATTGCTGTAATATTTTATCTGGGTAATAAATGAATTCTTCTGATCCATAGAATCGGTTGAAACCCGGCAATAAGCGGCAATTCTCTTTTTTACTTCTTCATTTGGCTTTATGAGAATTTCTGTTGATTTCATATCAGCGTACTCCTTTCTTTGGATTACCAACTTTTTGGCAACACAAAGGATACCACAAGAGTTCGGATACATCCAGACCTATTTTTTGAAAAATCAAACTTTTTTAGCAGAGGATTAAATCAGTACAGCAGTAATATTCTGCGTTTATATTTAAAATTCTTTCATACTCGTTCACTGTGATTACATTCAATCGCAAAAGCCGGTCTAACAGGTTTTTGCTGTAATAAAAAGCCGAACGGTTTTCTGTTCTTTCATATTTCATCAGAGTTACCTCTTTTTGTTTTTGTTTTCATCTATATATCGATCTGCTCTTGCAGCTGCATTACAAAGGCACATAACGCACACGCCGATAAACACACCTATAAATAATCCAATAATAAAACCTATCATTTCAATTTCTCCAATCTATAATTATATTTTGTTACAGCAGGCAACAGCTATGCAGAACATAGCCGCTGCCTGCTGTCTTATATCAATCGTTTTTGCAAGGCGGTTTACATATGCAACACCTCTGTCGGCACATAGGATTGAATATCTGTAAGACATATAATGTGCTGGTACTTAGGCATTGGGATTTCTCCGAATACGAAACTACCTTGCTTTGGTTGGTATTTATCCTAAATATCCCCCAACCAGGAACACATCAGACGGTCATGCATTTGACTCCATTGGAATTTCACCACCGTGAGGATCTCTCACAGCCGCCCTCATTGCTTGCGACGGTTTTATCTCGCACGAGCTGTGACTGGACGGAAGTATCATTGTCCCTTCTGCACATCATCGCCGTCATTGAATTTGCCTTTCAATGTCTGAGTCCTGAAGACCTGTAAAGGTGTTCGCTCATATGGCTTGTCCGTACCGAACAGCAGAAGGAATGTATCTGATGTGCTGATATTAAATTTTCAAGGTGAAAATAATGCCATTAGTATGGCGAGGAATTTTATCCCCTCACTATGGTATCTACAACCTTGAAGACAAAAAACGAAAGGCTAATTTAAAAAAATCAACAAAAAGTTTTCAAATTGCCTCTTATATGAGCGAGCAGTCTGCAAAGAAACCTTGTATTTATTCGCTATTTCACGAGTGCACGTTGTTTTTCTTCCGGAAATATATGCGTTATAAATATCCAAAGCCCACGGCTGCCATTCTGACAGAGCTTTGATTAACTCTTTATTATTGATATTAGCGATTGCCTCGTTTTCTACATCAGCTTTGTCGGTTAAGCTATTTTTGTTAAGCAAATCTTTATTTTTAAATAAGATTTCTTCAAAAGATACTATGGTGAATTTCTTTTTGTACTCTCGATTTTTCAATAAAATGGTATTTTTGACATTCCATTTCTTGTATTCTTCATAAGAAACCTCGATGTACATACGATCAATACCGTCAGATTCTTCAATACAGTCTGAAATAAAATATCTTTTCTTATCTTTCGGAAGAGATTTGTTCCTTTTAACTATTTCTATCCATTGTGTTCCCGAAACCTCTTCAAGAATAAACATACCGTTATCGTTTTGTTTTTTTACTAAATATGTATTTTTCAAAATACATCCTCCGTTCAATTTGAAATTTTGGTTTTCAAATTAATCGGAGGACTTCTTATCCTAATAAACATTTTGCCCTTTCTGCTTTCAATGCAAAAAGGGCAAAAAAATAATGCCGACAAAATATAGCATTAAAAGCGATAGCTTGTCGGCATTTCGTAAGCTCGTTCCTACTGATAATCTATCAGCGTTTCCGGCTGTAGGCACGTACAAAATTTTATTTTAATTTTTAAACATCTACTGCCACGAACGCTTTGCATATGTGACATTTTATTTCAGTGTTATGTAACCCAAATTCATCACGTTCTAATAAACTTACTTGTGGTTTGTTAAGGTCTGATAAATTTAATATCATCAATTTTCTATTGCAACAAGGACATCTAATGTCAAATTGAAATAAAGGCTTTTTTCTAACATTTATCACTTTTTTGCTCCTTTCGTTTGTGTGTACTTGTTTGTACACACAAATTTCAAAAGAAAATCCAAGTTTATTGCTCGGATTTCTTTTTTATTTATAAGTACTTATTTGTCAAAAATTCAATAAAAACTTGCCAATCTTCCTCATTTGCTTCACATCGCTTTGCCAATCTTAGTGCCTTATGTATGCTTTTATTTTCCTTAATATACACAAGCAAATCTGGCGCTAATGATAGATAGGGCTTTGAATCAGCCGCTAAATCATACAGTATCTCTTTTTCTTGCGTAGATAACAGTAATTGAATTGTTATTTTCTCTAATACTTCGATACTAGGGGCAGGTCTTTGTCCATTCTCAATTTTTGAAAGATATTCAGCAGAAATGCCAATCTGTCGAGAAAAGTTTCTTAGAGAAATTTGTTTCTGAATTCGTTTCTTATTTATAAATATTCCTAAGTCATTATTTGTTTTCATATAGTTTTTATATTAGGTAATAATAAGTTATAAGTAAATAATAATAAGCTATAGCTCACTTCTAATTTTACCTATTACTGATATAATTTAAGTGGTGATTAGTATGGTTAATTATGCTGCTATCGGGCAAAGAGTAAAAGAATATAGAATTAAAGCGCACTTAACACAATCTGAACTTGCGGAAGCCTTAGATGTTTCAACGGGTTATATAAGTCAAGTCGAATGTGGGTACACTCAGGTTTCATTAAATAGGCTCGATAGTATAGCAAGCATAATTAATACTAAAATAGAAAATTTGATTTCTGATTCATCTGATAAAAAGCATAAGGAAAACTTAATCACTGAAATCACAAAGAATTGGACATCCGAGCAATTAGAAATGTTATTACTCATGGCTGATAAAATGAATCAGTATTTTTCATCACATACAGAATAAAATTATCCAAATATCTTCTGAAGAATATGCCAAAATGCATGCCAAGTCACTTACACCACTCCAATCGAATTACTCTTCGTGAATAAAATAATCCTTTAGATGCGGATTTTGATATATTGTGTAGTGAATGGTAATGTTTATGTAACGAATCGTGAAATGGGGATTAATATGCTGATTGCAATTTGTGACGATGAACCATTGTTTTGTGAAACGCTCAAAGGAAAAATTTATGACTATTCCAATAAAAATAATCTTGATACTTGTATAGATATATTTCATGACGGTCAAGCTTTGTTAATCAAAAACAGAGAATATGATATTGTTTTTCTTGATTATCAAATGCCAAACATAAACGGATTGGAGGCGGCCAAAGAACTACGGAAAAAGAATATGCTCTCTATGATAGTATTCATATCTAGTTTTCCGGAAGTTGTTTATAAAACTTTTCTCTATGATACTTTTAGATTTTTAGTAAAGCCGCTAAAAGATGAAGATTTATATGAAGCACTTGATTCTTTTAGAAAGAGGAAAGGTCTACACTACCCTGTATTGATTTACTCTGAAGGTGAACATAAAAGTACTAATACCGGTGATATTATTTATATAGAAGCCAATGGACGCAATAGTATTATAAGAACGGTGAATGACAGTTTTCACTGCACTAAATCAATCAATAAGGTTTACCGGCTGCTTCCAAGCAATTGTTTCTTTTTGACTCATAGATCGTTTATTGTAAGTTTTAATTCAATTGTATCTTTTGATAAAAACAGCATAAAACTTATTAATGGCGAAATAGCGAAAATAAGCAGAGATAGGTATCCAAAGTTTTTAGATGCACTCAATACATATTACAGTGACAATACTATTTGATTATGTTGATTTTCTTTTCTATTGAACTTATAATTTCGATAATTTCTTGCACAATTTTCTTAAAAAAAGCAACTAATTGTAATATAAATTGCAAGCGTGTATTAATTTATTTTCTTTTGATTTTCATTCCTATATATCTTGTTTTAGCATATTTTGATATGCTTTCAGTCTTATCATTATTTACTTCATATACATTTCTGTTGTTTACAGTGGAAGGCTTATCAAAATCTAGGATTATATATTTAGTTGCTTTTTTTCAGTCAATTGTTTTGGCTATTACTTCTTCAGTGATTCTTATAGAAAACTTTTTTGTACAAGAAGCCATATATAAATCTATAATAGATTTGATTATTGCTGTTGGTATTCTGTTAATATTAGTTATTATTAAAAAAGAGTATATATATTCAAAAGTAGATAATTTTTTAGTTTTTATTCCAAATGGATTAAAAATACTAATTGTAATATCTCTTTATATAATCTCTTTCTTTTCAGTTGATTTATCATATATCAACAAAACAGAGTTTAGTAACCAGTCTTGGTATTATTTTTTGGAATTTTCATTTGTGCTTTCATTAATTGCATTTTGTGTAATATATCCAATATTTATTTCAAATGTAACTTCAAAAAATTATTATAAAAAGATATCTGAAATTGCGAACGAACAATCAAAAAAGCAATTTGGCTATTATCAAAAACTTCTTGAAAAAGATCAATTACTAAGGGGATTTAAGCATGACTATAAAAATCAACTAATTGTATTAAAAGCATATTTAGACAAAGGGAACATAATGTCAGCACGGAATTATTTATCCGATTCTTTTGATTTCATAAACGAAATATCCGATATACAAACAGGTAATTATATATTGGATGTTTTGATATCCGATAAAAAGCAAAATGCGAATGGAATTGATATTGAAACAAAAGGACTCATGTGTGCCGGGTTTATTGAACCTATAGACATATGCACTATATTTGGTAATGCTTTAGATAATGCTATTGAAGCTTGTCGACAAGTGAAAAAACATAATAAAGTTGTTAAAATTAAAATTCAGGAAAACGCAAATACTGTACATATTTGCATTTCAAATCCTGTTGATAAACCTGTAAAAATAGTAAACAATAGAATATCAACGACAAAAGCTGATAAAATAAATCATGGTCTTGGACTATATTCAATTAATAAGTCGGTTGAAAAATATAATGGAAGCGTGAACATTGAATGCGACAATAATGTGTTTTCAATAAATATTCTGCTTGTTGATATAAAAAAGACTTGATATTTATTAATAAAGACAGCCATCTGAGTAATCTGCTCAGGTGGCTGTTTTTCTGTTTAATACAAAAATTCGACAGTTCGTTACATAATTTAACTTTTTGTTATTTATTTCGCTAATATAAAAATGTATACAAAGGATTTTTTGGGGGTGGTTTGTATGAGATGATGATGTATTATTATTGCTTAATTCATTAAAATGAGAGGAGAAGAATCATGAGTAAAAACATTAAAAAATTAATATCAACTGTGTCGATGGCATTATGCGTCACAATAGGCTTATCGCTTCCAGTTGCAGTGTATGCATCTACAATTCCGGAAAAGGAAAAGACTGTATATTCATCATTTGACAATGTTCAGGGTGAAACAGAAACTGTAGGGAAGATCGTTACGGAAATTCCCGACAGCAGAACGGAAAACACAAAGGAATTTCTGCTTGATGACGGCACTACTATGATTGCCGAATACAATCAGCCTGTACACTATAAAAACGAAAAGGGCAAATGGGTTGAATATAATAACACACTTATAGCAGAGTCTTCAGATTCTACGGCTGATGAAGTTTTTGACGGAGAATATACAAACAAAAGCAGTAATATTGACATTAAGCTTTCTAACAAAGCAAAGTCAAATAATATGATTAAAGTTACTTCGGATGATTACTCAGTCAGTTGGGGTTATGACGGAGCAAATAAAAGCAAAATCAACATTGTAAAAAATGATGAGAAGCTTACCGGAAATGATAAGTTCACAACTCTTAAAAATATAACTACGGAAGCAAAATACGAGAATGTATATAAAAATATAGATTTGCAGTATTTTGTCACTTCTACAGGAGTAAAGGAAAATATTATTCTCAAATCATCAGATGTTCAGAATGAATTTAATCTTACATACAAAATCAAAAACTTAACGGCAAAACAGACTGATGATTATACAATTACACTTTATAATAAGAATAATAAGGAAGTTTACAAAATCTTTGCACCTTATATGACAGATGCAAAAGGCGAATCGAGCAATCGGCTCAAGCTTGAGCTTGTCAGTCAGAAAGGCGGAAATTTACAGGTCAGACTGTCTGCCGACTATTGGTTCATTCACTCAATCGGAAGAAGTTTTCCAATTACGATTGACCCGGAAGTTACTAATAAGACATCTGCTACAATTAGATTTGATGAAGGTTCAGGCGATATATGTCTTAATCGTGGACCTTATTACACTTCTAATAGTGATTATGTTATTGCAAGAATTACGAGCTTGCCTGATGTAAGTTTTCGTAGAGAATAGGAAAAAGCGTAAAAAGCCGAGAGAAAAAGTTAAAAGTCTGAAAATATAGAAAACAAGCCGTTTTTTAGGTGTAAAAAAGAAATACACTTTGAAAAACGGCTTGTTTTTTCTATTTAGTGCGAAAAGGAAAAACGGGGTAATCGGACGGTGTTTTGGCTGAATGATTACCCCGTAGCTTTTTAAATAAAGGGTGTTTAAAAGCGTTTAAAATGGCTTTAAATCGGAATTAATTGAATTTTTAATAAGCAGAAATAAAAATGATAGAACAGCAAATCAAAGGCAACAAAATAAGATTAGAATGGCAACCTTATTGCCATTCCGATAAACTCTAAGTTTTTCAACATTTCAGTGGTTTTCAATGTGGAAAACTTTTTAATTAAGCGTATGAATAAATATACAAAATAAAAGAATATTATTACAATTCAACTGTGCCGATAACCTTTCCGGCGCAACGGATGTCATCATATTCTCTTAACTTAATAGGCTGGTAGGCAGGATTGAGCGAAATAAGCTCTTTTCTGCCCATTTTTTTGATGTAGGATTCGTTATTCAGAATAAAAACACCGATTTCACCCTCATAAATGCTGTTAGTCTGCTTGACCAGAACGCAGTCACCGTCAAAAAACTTAGGCTGCATACTGTCACCTCTTACCTCAAGCATAAAATCCGCTGCACTTGTTTTTTCGGTTTTGGGAACATTTGTGTACTCAACAGGCGTTTCATCAGAAAGCCAAGAGCCTGATCCGGCAGACGCAGGAGTTCTGTAAAACGGCAAAATAATAGTTTTCTGTGATGCGGTGTTAATTTCATCAGTTATAAATAGCTTTTTATCATCACTTTTATTAATTTCAGGGTTATCGGTTCGACCTAATAGGTAATCAACAGAGCAATTTAAGTAATCGGCTATTTTCGCAACAGTATCTGCTTTAGGCATAGATGTCTTTAAATTAGCCATAGTATTTCTGCCTAATCTAATCTCTTCAAACATATCTGAAAGTTTTATTCCTTTTTCTTTTGCCAAAGATTTTATTTTTATTGCTATATCATTTGAAAAATACACAAAATCACCTCTTATTTTTAGTGCAAAGCAACAATTCTCTAAATATAGAGAAAAATATATTGAAAATTCTCTAAGTTTAGAGTATAATAATACTAAAGTAATATGTTTTACTTAATAATACCATAGTAATATTTTAAAAACAAGGAGGTTTAACAATGAAAATAGCTGAAAACATAAAGAAATTTAGAGAAAGACAAGGTATGTCACAAAAAGAGCTTGCTCAAACAGTAGGTGTCAATCAGTCAATGATTGCTCACATTGAAAACGGATTGAGAATACCGTCGCTTGCGGTAAGTCTTGAATTGGCAGAGGCTCTTAACACCACCGTTGATGAGCTTTGTAAGGGGGCATAAAGATGATAGGCAAGGTATTATACAGATACAAAGTAATAGGAAACATCAACAACCGTGTGGTGCTTGCGCACAATCCAAAAGCTGTTGAGCCTTGGGTAGTCTGGTGGCTTGACCGTGACGGTGATCCTTACAGCGGAAGTTATTTCACCGACCGTGCATCGGCGGTCAAGGAATTTATTAAAAGGTCGTTTTAGGAGGGTTACTAATGTATAAGAAAAATTGCAAACATTGCGGTAACAACTTTATCTCTCGGTCAGCTAATGCTCGATACTGCCCTGAGTGCGTGCCGGTTATTAAATCTCAATTAATAAAAGCAAAAAATAAAGAATTGAATCGACCTTGCACTGATGACACGGAGTTTTTAGTCAGCATCTATACGGCACGGGGAGATTCACCAAGCAGGATTGCATCAGACCTCGGTCGCAGCGAGGAGAATGTTCTCAAGATTTTAAATGAAGCAAAGGAAAGCGGAAGATATTACGAGCATATTGAGCGACATATAGCTTATGCAGGAGATACAAGGATAATCAAGGAGGAAATATGCAAAGAATAACATCAAAACTGCACGATTTTGCTCCCGTTTTATATGTAAATAAAGAAGGGAAGCATCTCACCCCAGCGGAAATATCAGTAGGTCAGACGCGAGAAGTGCTGCAAAGACTTTGCGAATACGAGGAAACCGGATTATTACCTGATGAAATCTTAGAACTAAAAAAATCAAGGAGAATAATTATGAGTGACATTTTGAAAAACTACACAGAGAAGCGAGATACGCTTGAACAGTCATTCTCTTAACTTAACATACCAAACATATGGAAAAGCCGAAATGGCTTATAAGCTGAAAGTAATTACTTGGGATGAGTTTTCAGAACTTAATACTATTTTAGTGAGAAATGGTATTAACAATCCGTCCGCTCAACTCAGCTAAAGCCGAAACCGCCGCAAGGCGGTCAGCAGGAGATGACCTCCCTGCTCTGATGATGGCAGGTCAAAAGGATGTGATGTCTTGATTTATCTTACAGTTAAGGAAGTTGCCGAATTAAAAGGGTGTTCTCCTCAGTATATTAAAAAAATAGTTTCTGAAGGTTTACTTAAATGCGAAGTTTCTTTTAATAAGAACAACCGCAAAAAGTATTTAATACCGCTTGAAGAACTATCCACACCCGAGCAACTCAAATATTATAAAAATAACAACATAGAAATCCCGGAGGAGCTGCTTGCCGGGCGAAAGCCGAAAGCTCAGCATCCACACAAGGAGTTTGACGAATTTACCGCCGAACAGCGTGAGGAGATTGCTCAGTGGATACGAATTATAAATGCGTGGGATGAATATTGCGCTAATTCAAAGCTCAGTAAAGTAAACGCTACTGAAAAGTTCGTACAGCTGCAGAGGGTTGCCAACCCGGAGATTAATATTTCAAAAGGCATTTTATACCGCAAAAAAGCGGCTTTAAAGGCTGATGACCTTGCAGGTCTGATTGACAACCGGGGAAGCTGGAAGAAAGGCACTTCGACTATTCCCGATGTAGCCTGGGAATGTTTCCTATACTTTTATCTGGACGAAGCTCAGCACCCTATTCAGGCTTGTATAGACTACACAAGAATGTGGCTCAAGGATAAAGCTCCGCAGTATTTACCGCTGCCTGATTATTCAAGCTTTTACAGAAAGGTTCAGACAGCGATACCTAAACCGCTTGAAATTATGGGGCGTGAGGGTATGAAGGCTTTCCAGGACAGGTGCGGTACTTACATACGCAGAACCTATGAGGGAATGGTAAGTAACGAGTGGTGGATTGCCGATAACCACACCTTTGATGTTCAGACAAAAGGCGAAAACGGAAAAATCCACAGGCTGTACCTGACGGCATTCTTTGACGCCCGGTCGGGTATTTTCACAGGCTGTTATGTTACTGACGCTCCTTCATCACAGGCAACGCTCATAGCACTTCGCAAGGGAATTATGAAATACGGAATACCGCAGAATATCTATGTTGATAACGGTAGAGAATTTCTTACCCGTGATGTCGGAGGACTGGGACACAGGCAGAAGAAAAGCACGAAGGATGAATTTGCTCCGCCGCCTGTATTTGAAAGGTTGGGCATTAAAATGACGAATGCAATCGTGCGAAACGCTAAGGCTAAAATCATTGAACGGCGATTCCGTGATGTCAAGGACAGGCTTTCAAGGCTGTTCCCGACATACACAGGAGGAAATGTGGTTGAACGCCCCGAACGGCTCAAAAAGGTTATTAAAAACTCCGACAACATTCCCACGGATGATGAGTTTACCAAGGCTGTAGAGGATATTCTTGAATACTATTTCAACGAGCAGTCTTATTCCGGAGCAGTATCGGCTGACATCGGCAAAACCCGTATGCAGGTGTATCAGGAAAACCTGCACGAACAGAGAATTGCCTCTGAGCTTGACCTCAACCTTATGCTTATGCGTTCTACCAGAAGTCAGAAGGTCGGCAGGCGTGGAGTTCATATTATGGTGGCAGGCGAACAGATTGACTATTTCAATGATGAGCTGAAAGCAAACTATTTCGGTCAATCGGTATATTGCCGATACGACCCCGAGAATATGTCCACGGTAAGAATTTACGACCTCAAGGATAATTACCTTATGACCGTCCCGGCTGATAACGAGACTGTGCGTGAATACGGTGCGTCTAAGGATGAGCTTGCAGTTGCAATCCGCAAGACGAAAAGCTTTGAAAAGCTCACGGCTCAACAGCTCAAAGCGACTACAATTACAAGCCTCGGCAAAAAATCGGCTCTTGAGCTTGTGCTTGCCGCTGCCGAGGAAAACAAGGCAAAAGCCAAGGAGCTTAAGCCGAAGATTATTTCAGTTCACCGTGCCGATGAAGAGCCTGCAGAGATGCAGAAAGCTGTCGGTCAAACAAATATAGTAAAAATTGATAAAGCAAAAATGATCAGGAATATTGAAGAAAGACAGAGGGAGGAATAAATATGTCAATCAATCCTGAATTACAGCAAAAGCTGAGAGATTACATTAAAAACGCTTGCAACGGTTCACAAAATCAGGCAGCTAAAGCTCTTGGTTGGTCAGCTGCATACATTTCAACCTATCTTAAAGGCGATTTTAAGGGCGATTTAGCTAAGTTTGAGGCATCACTGACGGAGGCTTTTGCAAACAAGAACGCAGCGGAAAACCTCAGGAGTGCAGTTGTAAGCGGTACATACAAGCCTACAGGCATAAGCGAGGGAGTATATGAAACAATCCGCTTGTGCCACCTCAAGGGCGGTCTTGCTATTGAGTGCGGAGATGCAGGAATCGGAAAGACTATGGCTTGTAAGAAGTATGCAGAGGATTTTCCGACTTCGGCGATATATGTTACCGTTAATCCTTGTCTGGTTACTCTTAACGCATTTTTAAAGCTGATGTGCCGTACTCAGAAGATTACGGCAAGCGGTCGCAAGGATGAAATGTGGATGAGGCTGTCAGACAGCTTTGCAGGAGAACGCAAGGTGATTATCATTGATGAAGCTCAGCACCTGCCTATAAAGACTATTGAGGCAATCAGAGCTTTCTTTGACAGCAACCCCACACTCGGTATCTGCCTTGTCGGCAACATTGAAACCGTAACCAATACAGGCAGAAGTAAGGAGGCTTTCGCTCAGATAAGAAACAGAACAAAGCTGACTGAAATCAGGCACACTTCGTCAATCACAGCTGATGATATATCTTTACTGTTTCCGCCTGTTGCGAATGAAACCAAAGCAAAGAACTTACTTCTCAGCATAGCTCGCTCAGAGCAGGGCATCAGAGGTGCATCAAATGTATTTTCAAACGCTGTTGACAACGGTAACATCTCATATGACGGACTGCTTGCTATGGCTAAGGCTATGAAAATCAATATATACGGAGGGATTTAAATGAATTTAAAGAGGGTTTTACTGTACTTATTCACAGGCTTTTGCGCCGGCGGAATGGTGCTTGCAATGCTCGAAAAAATGGGCTTGCGCACCGCATCATACGGCGGAGAGATACTTTTCGTACCGTGCGTGGTGCTCTGCGTATGGTTCGGGTGGACGCTGAAAACAGAAACACAAAAAATATTCAGGAGGGATAAAGATGTTAATCCACGCAGAAAATGAAAAGCAGAAAGCGGTTGCCGCCGTACATATTTGCAAAGGCAGTATTTGCGGTAAATGCCTGAATTTCAGCAAAAGCATTATCAACAGCGAAAGAGGCTATTGTATTTTTCGTAATTCACCGGTAGAAAGATGCGATTATTGCAGTTATTTCAAGGAGGACACAAGGAAATGACAAGTGAAGACTGGAAACAGGTTGAAAAAGACCTTAAAATTGTTGATTTATACACTGTAAAGCTACTAATTGACGGATACGAGGTATCATTACAGCTCCGGCAGATTTCACAGTTCAGAAATGCTATTGTGGTATATGTCAACGGTGTATTTCGTGGTAAGTGGCTTACTGAGGATTGCGAAGAGCGCAGAAGATTTTTCCCTTGTAAAAAACGCTGCTTAACTAATACCAACGAGCTTAAGCAAATGGGTGTCCGCAGCAAAAAGGAAATTCAGAAATGGAAGGAAAGTGCAACATATAATCAGTATTCATCAGCTTGGACGAATTTCAAGGCTATGAAAAAGCACTTTGAAATGAATAACAAAAGCATAGAAATTCTGGAGGATTAAGCAGGGCAAGCTCCCTGCTCCTTAATGCAGCTCCCTTGGGAACGGTCACAAGCCCGTGAGAATGCAGAGTGAGGACACACAATTCACCATTATTTTTCAAGGAGGTAAACCTATGGAAACATCAAAAAGAATATGTAAAAACGGCTCAATCACTCTGCCTAAGCAGATAAGAGCTGAGGCAGGACTGTTCCCCGGCAATGCCGTTGACATCAGCACATCGACTGACGGCACAGTCACAATAAAGCCGACCGCCCCCTGCTGCCGTTTCTGCGGCTCGCCGGAAAAGGTTATCAATGTTGAGAGCATTGTGATTTGCAAAGACTGCGCTGCAAAAATTATTGAAAAGGTTGGTGCTACAAATGACTGATTTAAGAAAACAGATTGATGAGCTTGCGGCAATTAAGGTTGATATGGGAAAGCTCAAGGAGCGTAAGGATAAGCTTGAGGCTGAAATTATAAAGCAGTGCACCGCTGACCTTGAGAATACGAAGTATAAGAGTATTCGATATGAGGGTGATGTGTTTGACCTGACAGCTGTTACAGCTGAAAGTCTTAAGGTTACATACGATTCCTTCTTACCAATAATTTTCGGTAAAGCATACGAGGATGCAGTAACAGAAAAGAAGGACTATTCTCTTTCAGCTCCGGCAAAGCGAATGCTGATAGGTCTTTGGACAGGAAATTATGTTAAATGCACTGTAAAAGAAGTCATTGAGCAAATGAACGGCGTTACTGATGAAGAGCGTAAGCAGCTCCTTAAGAAGTGTAAAGGCATTAACTATGACAAGGATGTCAGCAATATCTTAAAGTTTACTTCCCTGTCAGAGGAAGATGCAAAGGAATATGCTTATCTCATTTCTGATGCTGCCGTCTGGCAGGATTTTAAAAATCTTCTCACTATTAACGGCATTGATGATGAAGAGCAGATTAACGATATTCTTCTTAAAATTCAGAGTGCATTTGTGGTTGAGGAAAGCACAAAAATTTCATTAAGCTGAGGTGATTTAATTGTTAAAGCCACAGCAAACTCAAAGAATTTATGCTATGGGTGCAAGGCTCGGACTTGTGGAGAGCGGTAATAAAAACGACCTTTTACACGAACTGGTTTTCAGCATTTCTCAGAAGAACAGCGTTAGAGAGCTTGATGAGCAGGAATATAAAAAGGTTGTTTCTGAGCTTGCTTTACAGCTCAAAGCGGCTAATCTTACAGAGCCGAAGACGGTGCATCCGTTCAAGGCTCAAAAGCGTGAGGAAAAGGGTATCGGTAAAATGTCAGACGGTCAGATAAGGAAAGTATGGCAGCTGATGTATAGTTTACAAAAGCTTGACATAAAGCCGTCAGGCGCAAGGCTCGGCGACCGTTTATGCGGAATCATCAAAAAGGAGCTGCACATTGACGCTATACCGAAAGACCCTTTCTCCTGGCTTACATATCAACAGGGAGTCAAGCTCATTGAAAAGCTGAAAAAATATGTTGCTAATGCGCAAAGGAGGAAGGACGGTGAAAATTCATCTTGATGATCTTATAGGAACTCAGCGTGAGATTGCCGAGGTAATCGGCATTGAAAGCTATATCAGGCTCTGCAAGATTTTCGGCGGTGACAATATTTATATTCAGAAATACAGCGAATTGCAGAAGATTGAGCGAAATGCTGAGATTAAAGCAAAATACAACGGATATAACAGTTATCAGCTTGCACGGGAATATGATTTATCTGAAAGGTATGTCAGGCTGATATGCTCGGGCGGACAGCTTGACGGTCAGCTGAGCGTTTTTGATGATTAGGAAATAAATTAAGGAAATATTTCCTCTACGAAGTATCCGAATTATAAGGTATTATTGAGTCAGAAACTTGATAATACCTTATTTTTTATGGAGTTGAAAATATGAATTTTACAGAGGATACATGGTGGCTCTTCGGACTGATAGTCACGGGAGCAATAGCGATAATCGGATTTTTCCTAAAACGGACAATCAATCAGACCGACCGCCACGACAAGGAAATTAAAGAAATTCAGCTGTCCTATGTGACTAAGGATGAGCTTAAGGATGTTAAAACCGATGTAAATCATTCTATCAGCAAGCTACAGACGGATGTTGAACAGATTAAGGACACCTGTCTGACTAAGAAAGATTACTACAACTCAATTAATGAGGTTAAGGACGAAATAAAAACGCAAAATAAGCTGATTTTAGAGCTTTTAAGAGGAGGAAAAAGAAATGATTAATGATGCCGCACAGGAGTATATGCAAAAAATCAGGGCGAGAAATTTTGTCAAGAACAACGGTCAGGTGTTGAGGACTATCAACATTCTGCATGTAGGTTATGAGAAACTCACTGATGTTAAGTATGCTTTAGGGGATATTCCGGAACACGATTTTCTTTCTTCTGTCAACTATCTTTTTCTTTCAGAGTATATTCTGCTCAGAAAAATCAAGAGCAAAGAGCCTGCCGATATTGCTGATGTACCGTATGAGGAGCTTGAGGCAAAGCTATCACAGAAAGGTATTAAGCTTCTTGACGGAACGATTAACGATAATTCCGTAGAGGTGTAGCTATGAGCAGAACTAACCGCAGAGCCTGCGGAAAGATAGACAAGCTCCCTGCCGACCTCAAGGACACCGTAGATCAGATGCTTGTCAGCGGTCAGACCTACCGTGAGATTGTAGCGTATCTGTCAGAGAACGGCGAACAGCTCTCTCAGGCGGCAGTAAGCCGTTACGCATCACGCTTTCTTGCCAACGCTCAGCAGCTCAGAATAGCACAGGAGAATTTCAGAATGATACTCACAGAAACGGAGCGTTATCCTGAGCTTGACCCTGCCGAGGCTATTCTGCGTATGGCATCTCAGAAAGTTTTTGACGCTATTGCAAAGCTTGACGAGGGGCAGTTTGATGATGTGTCGGCTGACGACCTGTTAAGACAGGCTACGGCACTTGCAAGGGCGGTTGCCTATAAGCGGAAAACCGACATTGATGTCAAGTCAGACAAGCAGATTGCCCTTGAGGAAAATCAGAGCCTTCTGTACGACACAATCAAAAAGAGTAACCCACGCTTGTATAACGAGCTTATGGATGAAATCAATAAGCTAAAAAAGCAGGCAAAGGAGGCTTAGAATGGATAAATACGAATGGTATGTACTTCATGTAAGAACCGACTGCGAGCTTGATATTGCAAAAGCCCTGGAAAAGCGTGGCTTTTCAACCGCTGTTCCTACCGAAAGCCGTGTTATTCGTAAGGGCGGAAAATGGACTAAGAAAACCTACATTGTTTTTACAGGCTATGTTTTTGTTTTTATGCGATACAGTTGGTCAAAGTATTACGCTATGAACAACATCAACGGAATTATTAAAATTCTCGGCGGAGGTCAGAATCCCATTCCGCTCAGCAAGTCTGAATCGGAGTTTATTCTCAGACTTTCAGATCTGCTTTCCGAGCCGTCAGTGCTGAAATTCAATGATGATAACAGCTACGAGATAGTCAGCGGATTTCTGACTGATTACAAGGATAAAATCGTTAAAATCGAACGCAGATACAAGAAAGCGACAGTCAGGATTACTGTTGCAGGAGAAGAAAAAGAAATCAAGGTGTCTTTTATTGAAGACACAGAACAAATGCCGGAGCAGACAGCGGATTGATTCGTCTTCGCTTGATGAATGGTTGTTATATGCTTAGTACCGATAACTAAAAGTTAGCGGACGGCGAAGCTCGCAAAAAACGGTATTTAAACAGATTTTAAGCACCCTTTACCGGGTGTTTTTATTTTGAAAGCGAGGTGCAGAATGGATAAGCTTAATAAGCTTGAGCAGCTGCTCAGGGAAACAGATATAAAACAGGAATTTAATATCGTTGAGGACTTAAAGGCTTTGGCTCTCTCCTACGGAGTTGTCAAGTCAAAGGATTTCCGCAAAAAGCTCAATGCCCTGATTGAAAAATACGAAAATGACGAATTAACGGCTATCCGTGAAGCACTGATAAAGAAATGCCAAAGCGGTGACACCCAGGCTATCAAGCTGTATGCCGAATACTTCAAGCCTGAAACTGTTGTCAGCGTTGACGATGGCTTGATTGAAGCACTTTCAGGCGCAGGCAAGGAGGCTTTTGCTGATGAAATTTAAACCTTTTTCCAAAAAGCAGTTAAAAGTCCTCTCCTGGTGGAAGGTTAACGGAATTAAGGACAGATACGATGCAATCATAGCAGACGGCTCTGTCCGTTCCGGCAAGACGGTCAGTATGAGCATATCCTTTCTGATATGGGCAATGGATACCTTCTCTGACTGCAACTTTGCAATCTGCGGTAAGACTGTAGGCTCTTGTCGCCGAAATGTTATTAAGCCGCTTATCAATATGCTGAAGCACAGATATGACATCAAGGACAAACGCTCCGAAAACTCACTGACAGTCAGTAAAAACGGCAAGACAAACACTTTTTACATTTTCGGCGGTAAGGACGAAAGCTCACAGGACTTGATTCAGGGTGTAACGCTTGCAGGCGTACTCTTTGATGAGGTTGCTCTGATGCCACGCTCATTCGTTGAGCAGGCTCTCGCCCGTTGCTCCGTTGAGGGTGCAAGGTTCTGGTTCAACTGCAACCCCGATAATCCGAATCACTGGTTTTACCAGGAATGGGTGTTAAAGGCAGAGGAAAAGCACGCATTAAGGCTTAAATTCTTAATGGACGATAACCTTAGTCTTTCTGAAAAGGTCAAGGAGCGTTACTACAGCCTTTATCAGGGGACATTCTTCCGCCGCTTTATCCTCGGTGAATGGGTAATTGCAGAGGGACTTGTTTATCAGGACTTTAATGACCATATTAAAGAAAGACTATGGGACGGCAACCCTGATGAGCTTGTCGGACGGTGGTACATCTCAATGGACTACGGCACAATCAATCCCTGCTCTATGGGACTTTGGTGCGTTACCGATAAAGAGGCAATCAGAGTTGACGAATACTACTACAACAGCCGTAAAGAGGGTTACCAGCGCACCGATGAAGAGCATTACGCAGAGCTTGAAAAGCTCGCAGGCGACCGCTACATTGAAGATGTGATAATTGACCCGTCAGCTGCCTCCTTTAAGGCTACGCTTAAACGTCACGGTACATTCTATGCGAAATCCGCTAATAATGATGTAATAAACGGTATCAGAACCACAAGTCAGATGCTCTCTGACGGTCGCATAAAAATCGGAAGAAAGTGCAAAGCCGCTCAGGAAGAGTTCGGAATGTACCGTTGGGACGATAAAGCAGAAACAGACACGGTAATTAAAGAAAATGACCACGCAATG
Source organism: Ruminococcus sp. (assembly GCA_051880895.1). GTDB lineage: Bacteria > Bacillota > Clostridia > Oscillospirales > Acutalibacteraceae > Ruminococcoides. The sequence continues at coordinate 22,017 of JBJEOV010000106.1, forward strand.
GACGATATACGCTACTTTGCATATACTGTTCTCAAGCGTGAATTTAAGTACAAATAGGAGGTGAAGTGTGTTGAGAAGACAAAAAAAGTTTATCCTGCTCGGATGGCTCAGAAGCCTTGCAAACAAGATTTTCCCCGAAAGCGTAAGCGTATGCTATCTGTATGATAATATGGAAGACGCTATGGAGGAATGGCTCAGAATATATGCCGATGAGCCTGACTGGGCGGAGAAGTGTCACGGCAAAACTCTTAATCTCGGCGCATCCATAGCTTCCGAGTTTGCAAGGCTGATAACTATTGAGCTTGAAAGTAAAATCACAGGCTCAGCCAGGGCTGAGTTTTTACAAGAGCAGTATGAAAGACTGCTTGAACAGCTCAGAGTTAAGCTTGAGGCGGCTTGCGCTGTCGGTGGTATAGTGTTCAAGCCATATGTCAGAAACGGAGTTATCCTGCCTGACTGCATTACGCAGGATAAGTTTATTCCTGTCGATTACGGCAACGGTGTTATTACCGCTGCTGTTTTTGTTGACCAGCAGGTCAGAGGAAAGTATTTTTACACACGGCTTGAAAGGCAGACCTACAGCTATGATAAGCGCACGCACACGATTGAAAGTCACTTCTTTGTGTCGCAAAGTCCGGATAATTTAGGCAGCGAGATTAAGTACGAAAAGCTCAACACGGAGCTTTGGTCGGGAATTGACCCGTATATCGTGATAAATGATGTTGACCGTCCGCTGTTTGCGTTCTGGAAGGTGCCGTTTGCAAACCACATTGAATCGGACAGCCCTCTCGGTGTATCGGTTTACAGCCGTGCAGTTAGGCTGCTGTATGAGGCTGATATGCAGTGGGACAGATATTTGTGGGAATTTGAGGGCGGCGAGCTTGCAGTTGACGCAGGCGAGGAAGTCCTCAGACAGCGACCGGATGAAAAAACGGTAACTACTCCGAAAACCCGTGACAGACTGTTCCGCAAGTTCAATATTTCCGCTGATGAAGACGGCAAGTCCTTTTATAATGTTTTCAATCCTGATTTGCGTGATGAAAACTATTCAAGAGGACTTGATAAAATCGAAAGGCAGATTGAATTTAACTGCTCGCTTGCCTACGGTACGCTCTCCAATCCTCAGAATGTCGATAAGACGGCGGAGGAAATCAAGGCGTCTAAACAGCGCAGCTATACGGCTGTTTCAGATATGCAGTCCTCGCTTGAGGCGGTGCTTGAAGATTACATATATGCGTGTAATGCAATGACAGACGCTTGCAATCTCGCTGCCGAGGGTGAATATGAGGTCAGCTTTAACTGGGGTGACGGTGTTCTTGAGGACAAAGACAAGGAGCAGGCTATTCAGCTTAACGAGGTCAACAGCGGAATCAGAAAGAAAACCGATTATCTGAAATGGCGGTACGGTGTTGACGATAAGCAGGCGCAGGAAATGTTACCCGAAAGCGGAGTGCAGAGCTTTTACAATGAAGGCGGTGGCACTTAATGCTGACACCTGAACAGCTCGCCCACTGCGCCGATGATATTGTAGAGCTTTACTCAAAGCTTGAGGAAGAAATTGTCCGTGACATTTCCCGAAGAATTGCCAAAACCGGAATAATGACCGACACCGCAATATGGCAGACAAAGCATATGCAGGAGCTTGGCGCACTCAACTCTGATATTCTGAGCAGTATTTCCAAGTACAGCGGTAAATGCGAATCGGAGCTTAAAAAGCTGTTTGAGAATGCAGGCATTATTGCGACTGAATATGACAACGAAATATACAGAGCGCACGGACTTAATCCTAAGTCAATCAAGGTGTCCGATACTCAGTTGCAGATACTTGAGGCAGGCTTTAAGAAAACGCAGGACAACCTCAGTAATCTGACCAAGACAACCGCCGTATCATCACAGACAAGCTTTATCAATGCCTGTAGTCTTGCTGAGCTTAAAGCCACAAGCGGAGCGTTTTCTCCTCAACAGGCTATTATTGACGCAATAAGGCAGGTTGCCGTAAAAGGCGCAGAGGTAATATATCCGTCAGGACACATTGATAAGCTTGATGTTGCGGTTCGCCGTAATGTTATGACGGGCATAGGTCAGACCACGGGTGAAATTTGCCTTGCAAATGCCCGTGAGCTTGGCTGTGACCTTATGGAGATTACCGCCCACGCAGGCGCAAGACCGAGCCATTCGTACTGGCAGGGACAGATTGTAAGTCTGAGCGGCAGAAAGGGTTACCTTTCCCTGTCTGACATCGGCTACGGCACTGGCGACGGCTTTAAGGGGTGGAACTGCCGGCACGATTGGTATCCGTACTTTGAGGGCAGTACACGGATGTATGACGAAGAAAAGCTAAAGCAGATGGACGCTAAAAACATTCAGTACCCGGACGGCTCAATGCACACACTTTACGAAGCTGAGCAGAAGCAACGAGCGTATGAAAGAAAAATCAGAGAGTCAAAACGCATCCTTGCGGCTTACGATGAAAAAATAAAGGGTGCAGAGGACAACGCTAAACGCAAGGCTTATCAGAATATCTTTGACAAGGAATCGGTAAAGCTGAAAAGGCGTGAGTCTGAGCTTGATAACTTCTGCGATAAGACAGGCTTGCTCAAGCGCAGTGACAGGGTTCAGAAGTACGGCTTTGGCAGAAGTACGGCGCAAAAGGCTGTAAAAGCAAATAAAAAACAAAAAATGAAAGCAGCTGCAAACTCAGCTATAAGAAACACTGGAAAAAGATTATCGTTTAATTCTAATGCAAAGTTTGAAATAGTACTTGAAGGTTATGATAATAAAGTATTATCAGGTCTTTCAAAGGCAAGTAAGAAAGTGGCTGAATTAGGAGGAAAAGACGGAAAAGAACATCTTTCACTAATTAATTTAGAAACCGGTAAAGAAGAGTATTTTGAAACTGGCAGTGAGCAATTTGTTGGAGGAAGCGAATTTTTTAAATTCTTATCTGAAAACCCTAATAAAAAATATGCTTTTATACATAATCACAACGAAGATGGCTATTTTTCAGAACGAGATTTAACAACTCTGCTAACTACAGATAATATTAGCGTGTTTGCGGCTATTAGAATTGATGGAGTATGTTATGTTACCGAAAAAAATGAAACACTCAAAAATGTATCTTTTTGGGATAAGTTATTTCCTGATGAGATTAACAGCTTGAATAAAAAATACAGAGATGGTATAATAACAGCAGGAGAACGCACTCGAATGCGTGAAGAAATAATTGTTGATGGACTACTTCAAAAATATACTAAAGGATTGATTGAACTTGGATAATGAATGGGCTACACTTACAATAAAAGAAGTTCCATTTTGGAGGGATGGTATGACACCAGAAGAATATGACGAGGAAAGAATTTATTTTTATAAAAATTTTGATTCATATAAAAAAGGAACCTATATTCCTTTATGGAAACAGAAAAAACAACAGGCTTGAATTTAGGCTTGTAACACATTTTGTATTAAAATGTAAAGTTACACCACCAATTCATTAAAACGCAAATTAAACGAATTTAAACGGTATTTAAAGGGGTGTTTGAAATACTCCTTTTACTTTTGCCGCAATTTCATATTTCAGGTTATAAGCTCCCGGTTTTCGGGGGCTTTTAATATTATTCAAAATTATTTTAAACGGAGGTAACGCTATGGATTTAATGGAAATCCTGAAAGGTCTGTTCGGTGAGGAGGCTCTGACATTTGAGCAGTTTGCAGAAAAGGTAAACAATGCCGCAGATGTCAAGCTCGGCAACCTTGCAGGCGGTCAGTACATTGAAAAGGACAAATTTGATGATTTGTCAAAACAGCTTGAAACGGCGAACGCAAGCCTTGCCGACTATGACCCCGAGTGGAAGTCAAAGCTTGAGCAGGCGCAGGCTGAGGGTGAGAAGCTGCTCAACGATTACAAGTTTGAGCAGTCGGTTGAAAATGCCATCAACAACGCAGGTGCAGCGGATCTTATTTCTGTCAAGGCTAATCTTGATATGTCCAAGGTCGCTCAGGCTGACGACGGCAAAATCACCGGTCTTGACGAACAGCTTGCCGGACTTAAAGCCGCAAAGCCGTTCCTTTTCAAGTCTGACGAACCGCAGAAGAAGTTAAACCTCGGAGGACCCACAGGCGGAGTAAAGGCTAAAACAGGCTCGTCTGTAAGGTCAGCCGTTGAAGATTTTTACAGAAACAGATAAGGAGGAAAACATATGCCAATCACATTAGAAGAAGCAAGCGTCGGCAGAGCCGACAAAGTCACACAGGAGGTTATTGATACCCTCCGCAGAGGTTCTGTCTTTATGGATAAGCTCACCTTTGATGACGCAGTATCTCCGGGCGTGGGTGGAAGTACAATGACCTACGGCTATTTACAGCTGCAGACGCCTTCCACCGCAGCAGGCAGAGCGATTAACAGCGAGTACACACCGAACGAGGCAAAAAAGGCTAAGAAAACCGTTGACCTTAAAATCTTCGGCGGTGCAGCTGAGGTTGACCGTGTTATTCAGGAGGCTACCACAGACGAAATTGCCTTTCAGCTTGATCAGAAGACAAAGGCTACTAAAAACTATTTCCAGTACACCTGCATCAACGGCTCAAAGACAGATAAGTCCACGGATTTTGACGGTCTGACAACTCTTCTCAAGGGTATGAGTACCGAGTACAACGCAGGCTCTGATAAGACGGTAATCGACCTTTCAACCTCGGCACTTCTTACAAGCAATTATCAGTCAATGATTGATATGCTCAACGAGTTCCTCTCCGGCATTGACGGCAAGCCGACAATGTTTCTCGGCAACAGTAAGATTATTGCCAAGCTCAAGAGCGTGGCTCAGAGGGCAGGCTATCTTACACAGTCGGAGGATTCCTTCGGCAAAACGGTAAGAGGCTATGATGATATTCTTTTCTACGATATGGGCAACTACTATAACGGCAGTGCTACCGTTCCGTGCGTTCCAATCTATGAAACAGGTGCATCATCATCAAAGGTAACAGGTCTTACCGACCTTTATGCCGTAACGCTCGGTCTTGACGCATTCCACGGAGTTTCACTCAAAGGCTCAAGCATTATCAATACCTATATGCCCGACCTCAAAGCACCGGGCGCAGTTAAAAAGGCTGAGGTGGAAATGGTTGCCGCCGTTGCTCTCAAGAACACTACCAAGTGCGGCGTATTCCGTAATATCAAGGTGTCCTGATATGTTTGCAGATTATTCTTTTTACAGTGATTCCTGGGAGGGTACTCTGATACCTTCTCAGGAATTTTACAGCTATGCAAAAAAGGCTGAACGGCTGATTAACTATATCGTCAACGGCGGTGTTAAGGAGGTTACGGTGCAGATTCAGAACGCAGTCTGTGCAGCTGCTGAGGCGGCTTATGAAATCCGCAAAAGCGTTGAGAACATTCCGCAGGGAATTAAGTCCGAGAACACAGACGGCTACAGCGTTACCTATAAGGACTATAACGCTGATGAGCTTGCAGACAGAGAGAAAAAAGCTATGTTCAAGGCTATCCGTCAGGAACTGAGCGGTACAGGCTTGCTGTATCAGGGGGTGTGCTGATGTTTACAAATCACACAACAATAACCCTGTTCTGTAGTAAGCAGATGGGTCGGGAAAAGCTGTGGAGCAGGCATATTCTCTCTGATGTTAATTTTCACGGCACAGATCAGTTACTTGTCAGCGATAAAGAAGTAAAGCGAACGGAAGAATACATAATCCGTGTGCCTGACTCCGCTCTTAAAAAGTATGTTGACAAGTCAACCTACAAGGCTATGCCTGCCGATGAGGCTTACAACTGCTTTACCCTCAAGAAAGGCGACTATATCGTTAAGGGAAAGGTTGACTGCGAGGTTATAAGCACAGCTGACATAATCAAGAATTATGATGCGCTTGAGATTGTGTCCGTAACGGAAAATCTGAATGCGTCAAGCTATTCAAAGCA
>JBJEOV010000107.1:0-6317 GCA_051880895.1 Ruminococcus sp.
GCATCAGATTTGCGTTTTTGTTGTTTTGATGCTATTGGAAAATTTAACCCTTCGTTATTATGTATAGAATAATAAATATTCATTCACTGCAATCGCACAATATTTTATGTTTCGGATTTCAGCGGCAGAGTGATTCCAACCTGAAATTGACTGTCGTTGTTTGTAATGTTTATTGAACCGCTGTTGTTGCTAATAATCTTCATAGACGAGGAAATTCCTATTCCCGGACGGTTGATTCCTTTTGAGGACATAAAGCAGTTGCGAAATTTCCTTATTTCACCGTTGAAGGTATTGCGGATAACTATAAACAAATGTGAGCCTTTAACGGTACTGCTGACTGAAACTGATTTATCACCGCAGTTCTGATTTTCACAGGCTTCAACAGCATTTTCAATCAGATTTCCAAGTACAGTGCAAAGTTCAACATCCGAAATGTCAAGCTTTTTCGGAATTGTGAGATGAAACTGAGAGCGGATGCCTTTTTCATCCATAATTCCGGCGTAATATCTGATAAGTGCGTCAACTGCCGTGTTTTCACAAAAAACAATGCTTTGAGCACCCTTATCGCTTGTAATTTCATATGAAAGCTCCGATAAATATTGCTTGAGCTCATTATTGTCGCCGCTATTTACCATACTGTTGATGACTCTGATATGTTGTCTGAAATCGTGGATAAGCCTGCGCTTTTCCTCATACTGCTGTTTTATCTGCGCAGAATATTCGGTCTGCATTGCAAGCTGTCGTGTCATCTGTTTCTTTTCTTCTGCAAAAGCCAGGCTATAGGAATAGCTCTGAATAATTTCTTTTAACAGCATAAATCCGATTGAAAGCACAAGGGCAAGACAGCCGTATTCGATAAATCTCCCTCCGTAAATTGGCTCGTACATCGGAAGTATTCTGTCCCAGACGCACGAGCTTGCATAGAACAGCGATGCATAAAACAGAGGTCTGTAGTGTTCATTGTATTCGCTTGTACTGTGCCAGCCTGTTATCAGCAAGTATCCTGCCGTCAGAAACTTATAGCAGAAAATAATATTTGAGAATAAATCTATAAATACCCCGCTGACACGTGAAGCATTCATTGTGTAAGTAAAAATCAATATGCAGAATGCGGCAGAAACTGCCGAAGAAATTACATTTGTTATGTGACGTACCCTGCAAATGCGGTTGTTAACGAGGATTGTCAGAAATAAAACTATATATCCGCTTGTTGTTTCTATTGCATACCACGGAAACACGGAAAGAGTAAATCCTGTGTGAAGAATTGGGTATCCGATAAATAATATGGTGAAAAAACACATCAGGGTATAAAGCACGGCATTCTGATGTTTAGGCCTTATTGCAAAGAACAGGCAAAAAATCATAATGAACGCTACAATTGAAATCACCGCAAGGTTCAAGCCCAGATTTATTCCACGCTGATAATTAAGTGCAACAGGTGTTCCGAAAGAGGGGGGGTAAACCATTCCTCCGTAAATGTATGACTCATTGTTTACCGCAAGCATTACAGTAACCGCATTACTTCCGGAATGGTCAAAGGTTATCATTCGGTTTGCTGTGGCTGCATTGTAATTATCTTTTTCGGGAGTACCTATACTGATGATTTCCTCATCATCTATGTAAAGACGATAGGCACAATAAATTTCGGGCAGATACAAAGCGTAGGTTTCAGTTTTTTCGGGAAGAACAAGCGTTAATACATATGTGCCGTACCCGTGCGGAGCAACTCCGTTTTCGTCAGTAAGTCCTGTATTTTCTCCTATTGAAACGTATGTGCTGTATAATTCTGATACATTTTCGTTGTACTGTTCGGGAGTCAGCAAGACGTTTGGATAAAATCTCCAGCCCCTTATCAGAAAATTTGAAGGGTTATTATCTAAATCATCTTCTGTTAATATCAGCATACCGTTTATAGGCTGAACAGAGCTTTGCGTATATTTATTATCAACAGAATATATTGTTATGAAAAAGAGTGAAGAAAGAATAATTGTAAGAATAATTCCGATATACCTGACAAATGGACTGTTCTTTTTCATCTTTTTCTTCTCCTGAATAAAAGCACGGCAACTGTGACACAAGCTGTTAATAAAACAAGTACCAAAGCGACAATTAAGAACAGCTCAACACCGCTTGAGCCTTGGTCAGTTGTATTTATATCTGTATTTTCAAAGCTGCTGTTTTCGCAGGTTATTTTGAAAGTTCCTGTTTTGCCCGTAAGAAAGCTTACGGTATTGCTTGCTTTATCGTAAGTGCTGTTTATTACTTTTCCGTTGTTTACTTCTTTAACTGTGATGTTGCCGCTCTCATAATCAAACGGGGCGATAATTTTCATTCCTTCAATCAAGGTGATTTCGCTGTTATTAAAAAATATAGTTACAGTAACAGTATTTTCATCTGTCTTGATTATCTCAACGCTGAAACGGTCATTGTCTGATACATTAAGCTTTTCTATTGTGTTTCTCGGAATCTGAACAGTGATACCGCCCTTGGAAAAAACAGCATAATCGTTGTTTTGCAGTAAAAGATTTAATCTGTAGCCTGAAATGATGTCCTTTGTTTTGGTGACAATTTCTGTGAAATTATCGTAACCCTCATCATTGTTATCATCATATATTTCAGTCTGTGACTCAGCATAGTTGTGAGTGGTATTTTCAAAAACGGTTGTTGATTCAGCTGTGAAATTTTGCATTAAATCGTTTGTACTGCTTTGAATATTAGAAGTTGATTTTTTCGGACTTTCAGAAACTTTTGGTTTTTCTTTTCCGTTTTCGGTCAGATCTGTTTTTTTGCTTTCGTCTTTAGATGAATTATTCTGAGCCGATTCATCATCTCTATACGGCAGATTATAGTCGGGAAGAGAATTCGAGCCTGCGTCTCCTCCGTCACGGTCACCGCCCGTAAATTCAGAAAAGATAATGTTATTTTCATCATAATAAATATGTATGTAATTTGAACGTTCTTCACCGCATTCAAGATAAAAATAATAGTGACTGTAAGAATTAAGACTGTAGTTGAAAATACGGAATATTCCTCCGCCTGCAACTGCAAGGTTTTCGTCAGCAGGTAAAGCGGTATATTCTGTCAGTTTATTATGCATCAGCTCATTTTCGCTCTCAACATAGTAAATCTGAACTTCACTATCTTGATTATGTAAATATGCGCCCATGAAACAACTAAGGTCCTGTCCGATTATCTGTATTTCAAAATTATCGGGGTTGCTGATTATGACGGGGATTTTTATGGTGCGAAGTTCATCGGATATGAAAAATTTATTGTTGTATTCATCGTCAAGTGCAAACATAGCAGTAACAGTATATTCGCCCTCGGCGTTTATATTTACGTCGCTTATATCAAGGCTTTCAAGGATAAGTACAGCTTCGTCCCCGTATTCAGTATATCCTGTAACAAAGCCCAAAACATCATACCAGTATTCAACTGTTTCGTTCCAGCAGCCTTCATCGCCGACAGCAAGCATTACTCCGCTTTTGATAAGCTGATAATTAAAAATATCAGTTATTTCAACGGGTGAATCAGAGTCAGGAATTACCGTAAAGGGAATGATAACAGTATCAATTACACCGTCTGCAAAGGTACAGCCTTCAGGCGGTATTATTTTGCCGACAATTTCACGATATCCGAGTTGTGATGTATCTGCATTATCAAAACTCCATTCGATTTCAATCGGTACGGTATAATTTTTTCCGCCATTGCAAACGGTCATTTCCTGCTGTTCTATTACTTCAATTAAATATGAAAAGTCATTTATATCGTAGCCTTGCTTAACTGTTTCTTCAGGTATGTTTGCAAGTATACTGCTGTTTGAAATATTGGTGATGACGCCGTTTTCATATTCCGGAAGTTCCAATGCGTCAGCACTGAGAGAGAAGACTGTCAGCATAACTGCCGACAGAATACAGGCAGTTAACAGAGCAAAGTGTTTTTTGAAAGGTATTGCTTTTTTCATAACTTATCTCCAAGGCTGTTGTATGTATAGCCGTACCACTGTTCCTGAATGTTTCGCTTGTTTCGTCTGCTTATCGGCACAGCTTCACCGTTATTCATCATAAAACAATCGTTTTCAATGTCCTTGACGTGCTGAAAATTTACCATAATTCCCCTTGAACACACAGAAAACCTTATGTCGCTTTTAAGCGGAGCAATGAATTCGCTGAAATTTGTATAAAGCTCTATTACATTGTTGCACAGGTGTATCCGTGTTGTGTGTTGGTAAACATCGATATAATAAATCAGTTCTGTTTCAATACTGTGGACAGAGCTGTTTTTCTTTATGCTTATCATCGGTACGTTATAGTCAGGTTTAAGCTTGCATAATTCCATTGCGTGTAAAAATTCTTCGTCTTCTATCGGTTTTATGAGATAGTACACGGCATTAACGCTGTAGCTTTGGCGGGCAAATTCCTCGCTTGTGGTCAGAAAAATTATTTTACACAGGCTGTCCGCTTTAAATATTTGTTTTGCAGCATCCATACCTGTGATTTTATCCATATATATATCAAGAAATACAATCTGAAATTTACCGACCTCAAAATCTTCTAAAAATTCTTCGGCGCTTGAAAAATCCGTAAGCTCGTATTTTATGTTATTGCATTTTGCGTATTGATTCAATTTCTCGTTCAGTATATCTCTGTCTGATTTTAAATCATCAACAATCGCTATTTTCATATTACTTACTCCTTGTGCAGAATTACCCACATTGATTATATCACAAAATAATAAATAATTGCAAACCGTTCGTGCTGAATTAATGCATTTCGTGATGAGGTACTTTAAATTTGTAATGCGGATGAATATAATATTTAATAAATCGCCTTTTGGTGATTTCAGCAAATTATATTTTGCGATAATTTTGTATTTTGAAAGGAGTAAAATTATGAGTAAAAGTGCAGCAACAGTAATTACATTTTTTCTGGGAGGTCTCGGCGTACATAGATTTATGACGGGAAAAATCGGCACAGGCATTATCTGGCTGTTGACAGGCGGCGCGTGTGGAATCGGCTGGCTCGTTGACTTTATTATGGTTCTCTGCGGTAAATTCACAGATAAAAACGGCAATGTCTGGGGAGCGTAATTTTAGAAGAAGATAACACCTAACACTTATATGACAAATCTGAGAACATAATTTCTTTTTTTATTCTCAGATAGCTTTATTTTAAGGGTGATTTTATGGCATTTGGAGTGAAAATCAAAAGCATAAAAACGAAAAATTCATATTCTATTGAAAGCTTTTACGAGGCAATCAAGGACAAGAAGTTTACAGCAGGCGAACCATCGCTTACAAAGCACGGTATGGCTCTGATTATTACATTTCCGCCGCTTGACAGTCAAAATCAGGTGTGGATTGTGAAATCGGGCTTCAACAAGGAGTCTAATAAGTTTTCTGTGCAGAAAGCTGAACAGGCAGGTCTTGATAATGCTGCAGCAAACGCTATGATTAACATGGCATCAGGCGGACTTTTCAGCTTCGGCTCTTTCGTCGGCAAAAAAGCCAAGCAATGTGAAAAGCTTGTTGAAGAAACAGCCAAAGAGCTTGATGAAATGGGACTCTGATTTGTTTAAGATAACAAATCTAAAAGAGGCAGAGTAGTAATGAATGAAAAAATAAAAAAGAAAAGAGATCCCGAGAAAATTCTTGAAATAATTGTTGCAGTTTTTCTCGGAATAACTGCGTTGGCTACTGCTTGGGCGTCATGGATAGGTTCGCTTCACGGAGGAAATCAGGCAACAAATTATGCAACAAGCAATAATCTTTCCTCTGAGGGCAATTCAATGTATAATGAAGCGGCACAAAGTCTTATGCAGGATATGATGCTCTGGAATGAAATAAGCGATGTCTTAATCGAATCTTCTTATGCTGAGGAGAAGAATGATACTGAGGCTGTTGAAAAGTATGACTGGAAGCTTGAAAAGCTTCTTAACGATAATTGTTCCGCAGAGCTTGCCCAAGCAATCACTTGGGCAATGGAACAGGATGAGGACACTTCTCCGTTTGAGAAGGAAGGCTTTACAGACAGCTATTTTACTGATGCAAAAGAAATGATTGCAGAGGCAGACAAGCTTCTTGAACAGGGCAAAAAGGACAACGCTAACGGTGACGCTTTCGGACTTGTAACAGTTATCTATTCGGTAGTTCTGTTCCTGCTTGGTATAGTGGGTACATTCAAGCGACTTCCAAACAGATACGTGATTCTTGGGGTAGCGATTGCAGGATTTTTGTTTGCAACAATATTTATGTTCACTATTCCAATGCCGACAGGCTTTAATATTTTAAGCTATTTCGGCTTGGCATAATAAAATAA
>JBJEOV010000108.1:0-1512 GCA_051880895.1 Ruminococcus sp.
AGATCGCATATCCCGGCGACAGCATTGATACTGCTTTTTCTGGACAGAACTCAAGGCGAGGTAGAGTTGGAAGTCAGATAGCACACACGCTTACCACTTCCGCAACGCAGGCGTATTATTTCATAGACCTGAACCCCGATCCGAAGCTGACAGAAATTGCAAGGTGCATAACTGCAAGACACGATTCGGGAATCAGTAACCGCAAAGCTGAACATTCGGGAGTTTTCGTTGAAAGCACAGATTTTACAGATGAAGAAAAGTTTGCAGTAGCCTTTGTTGAGCCAAACGGAGAAGTTCATATCGGCAGAATCAGAAAGCTTACTCCGAGGGAGTGCTGGAGATTACAGGGCTTTACGGACGAGCAGTTTGACAAGGCAAAAGCGACAGGACTATCCGACAGCAGGCTATACAAGATGGCAGGAAACGCTGTGACAGTAAATGTAATCTCTGAAATCGGTAAGATTATCAAAAAAGTTAACGATAAAAATTAAATAACAACAACTAATATCAATCGTTCCGAACGACTGGTATTGGTTTTCATATATAAGCCGTTGGTTGAGTTAAAAACTTAATCAACGGTTTTTTGTCGTTTCAGGGGCGATTGGTATTCCGAAATGGAGTGATGAATATCAAAACCCCTGTGAGTTGGATGGGTAACAAAACATCCATCCTTCATATTTTGTACGCCCTGTTTCCTCTTAATTACGAAAGGTATATTGAGCCGTTCGGAGGTTCGGGAGCCGTACTTTTAGGCAAGAAAAAGCCTGATAAATTCGAGGTTTACAACGATTATAACCATAATCTTGTAAACCTCTTTCGCTGTATGCGTGACAGACCAATGGCGTTCATAAAAGAGCTCGGATTTTATCCGCTAAATTCAAGGGATGATTTCAATGCAATAAAGAACTTTTTTAAGCAGGAGAAGTTTGAGGATAAGTACTTTGATGAAGAATTGGAACTGACGAAGATTATCCTGCCTGACTTGAAAGCTGATGAAATCATTGAATTGTATATAAAAATGAAACAGGACTACGACTTGCGCAGAGCAGTAATGTTTCTTAAACTTCTACGATACAGCTATTCAAGCGGCGGAAAATCCTTTGCCTGTCAGCCATTTTCGGTCGTGAGTCTTTTTCAACTGATAGAGCAAGTCGGTAAAAGGCTTGAAAATACGGTAATCGAAAATCAAGATTTCGAAGTCCTGATAAAGCATTATGACCGAGATAATGCCTTTTTCTACTGCGATCCGCCGTACTATTCAAGTGAGTATGTTTATCAATGCGGATTCACTTGGGATGACCATTTGAGGCTGAAAAACACACTTGCAAATTCAAAAGGCAAATGGCTTGTATCATACAACGATTGTGAGGAAATCCGTAATTTATATGACGGATATTCATTCTTTGATTTCACAAGGCTTCACAATATGAAACAGCGAATCAACGCAGGCGAGCAATTCCCTGAACTGCTAATCAGCAACTACGATATGTATGAAAGGCAGAGAAACAAGCC
>JBJEOV010000109.1:0-27757 GCA_051880895.1 Ruminococcus sp.
TATGCAAGCAAGATGTGCAAACAGCTTTCAGCGTGATTTATTCAGTGTTTCCCTAATCTTCATAAGGATTTAAGAAATCAGCAATCAACTTCAATACTGTCATTAAGATGGATTGAATATATTATGCACTCCTTAACCGTATAGTCAGTGAACTGCTCAACAGCCTGCTTATAAAGGCTGAGCTGTTTTGAGTAAAGCTCCTTGAGCCTGTTGATGTCACGCACTCTGTCGGTTTTGTAATCTACCACCACAAGAGTGTTGTCTTCTTCAAAGATAAGGTCAACTGCACCCTGCATTACAACTCTTGTACTTCCCAAGTCACCCTCAAGCGTGTTGTCAAGCATACCGGCACTGATATTGACCGTAAACCGTTCTTCACGCATAACCTTAGGCGAATTAATTATTCTTTCAGCAAGTCTGCTGTCAAGGAATTTTTTGATTTCTTTTTTATCAATAGAGTCAGCCTGAGCTTTGTTCAGTATGCCCTCAGACAGCAGCCTGTCAAGCTCCGCCTGCAAATCATTTTTGGCATTCTTAAAATTACAGAACTGCAAAAATTTATGATGAGCCGTGCCTCTTTCAACAGCAGAGGCTTTGTCCTTTGTCATAAACGAGGGCTTTAAGAAAATTTTATCAAAGCCGTCACCCTCGCTATGAGCAAGCTCAGACGCACTCACCTTTTGCGGAATTTTAAGCACCGACTGATTTCTATATACAAAGCCTGTTCTTTCCCTGAGCAAGTCAATTATTGATGTATCAACAACTTCATAATTTAATTCTTCCGAATTTTCAGAAATTGCAGTTTCCGATACATTCTCAAAATCCGCAGGCTTTAAGAAATTAATATCCCACGGCAGCTCATCGGTTGGCTCTGCATTAATAATCTCACCGACCTGTAGCTTTGAGCGCAGCTTTGTGTGCTGAGGATGCACAAGTGCGCACATACTTATCCAATCGCCGAACGACCTTGCTTTCATAACGGTGTAAGGGTCAATAACACCGCCTGCAAGCTTGGAATTAAGCTTTACCAAATAATCAACGCAGTTTTTCTGTGATGATACTACTATAAGCTTTTCCTTTGCACGGGTAAGCGCAACATACAGCACCCTCATTTCCTCGGCTATTTCGTTCTCGGAGATTTCAACGCCCACCGCCATTCGTGGCAGGGTGTTGTATCTGCAAAATCCGTCAACTCGCCTTATGCCGAGTCCAGCCTTGCTGTCGATAAGCACATCTGCGCTTAAATCCGTTTTATTGAATTTTTTAGACGAGCAGGCAATAAAGCAGACGGGATACTCAAGTCCCTTTGACTTGTGAATACTGATAACCTTTACCGTATTTTCGGTTTCACCGTTTGCGCCCGAGGACGATTCGAGGTCTGCGCCGTTTTCAATAAGCTTATCCATATATGTAATAAATGCAGACAAACCCCTGTAGCCGCCCGATTCAAACTGACGGGCATATTCTCTTAACAAATTCAGATTTTTTATACCCTTTGAGCCGTTTATTGCCGAAATTACAGCCGAAACCGAGGTAAGCTCATATATTCTGCCCAGCAATTCATCAACAGAGCAGGTGCAGGAATAGGTTTTTAATGCAGTAAGCTCATTTAAAAACTGCGCCGTTCTGCTGTCGTTTTTCGCATATGACGCAACGGCTGAATACAGATTTGTATAGCGGCTGTTGCCCCTGATTTTTGCAAGCTCATCAACCGTGAAGCTGTAAACAGGACTGCACATTACCGAAAGCAAGGGAATGTCAAGCGACGGATTGTCAATGCACCTGAGGAAATTAAGCATAACCTTTATTTCGTCTGCGTCAAAAAAGCTCTCCTTGATCTCAGAGCAGGCAGGCACACCAAGGCTGTTGAGCGTATTTACAAATGTTGTGGCGGTATTCTTCGTACTTCTCAGCAGAATTGCGCAGTCGCCGTATTCCAGCGGCTTTTTATCTGTGCCGACCATAAAGCCCTCCGCCCTCATTTTGTGTATTTTATTCGCAATAAATATTGCCTCGTTCTCTACGCTGTCATCTGTATCGTCATAATCAAGATAGTCAATCTCAAAATTACAGCTTTTGCTTTCGGGATATACCGCTCCCACATTCAGGTATTCGTCTGTGCCGTATTCCATTTTTGCAGAGGTAACCGTCATAAGATTTTTAAAGATGTAGTTTACCGCCGAGCATACCTCCCTGCGGCTTCTGAAATTCATATCAAGAATTACAGTTGCAGGGTAATTTTCATTTTTCCTGTCATATTTGTTGTATTTTTTCTTGCGGTCAATGAAAATCTCAGGCTTTGCCTGTCTGAATCCGTAAATGCTCTGCTTGACATCGCCAACCACGAACATATTGTTCTCGTCTGTACTCACGCACTTGAAAATCAAATTCTGAACATCGTTTACATCCTGAAATTCATCAACCATTATCTGGTCAAACCGCCCTGCAATTTCCCTTGCCTGTTCGGTTATTCTGTATCCGTCGCCGCAAGGCTCTGCAAGCAGCTTTACAGTCAACAGCTCAACATCTGAAAATGATAAAATATTCTTAGAATATTTCATCTGCGTAAATTTATTCAGATACGCTTTCACAACCTTAAAAAGCTCAGCAACAATCTGCCCGAGATAATCAATTTCATTTTCAATTTCCTCGCTGCTCCACATAAAGATATTGCAGATTTGCTCAACGGATTTTTTTACTTCTTCACGGGAGCTTGCAACTGCAACCTTAATCGGGTCGTCCTTGTAGCCCTTCGGCGTTTTAAACCTGCCCTTTTCAAAGGTTGCCGAAAAGCGTTTGATTTCGTCCCACGAGCCGTTTTCAAAACGCTGTAAAAGCTTTTCAAAATACGCCTTATCATCAAGTAACAGCGGTAAATTTGCAGTCTTCAGCTTTTCGTCCTCATCAAGCAGCTTTATGGAATTATTTGTGAGCAAAAGCAAATGGTCAACCATAGATTTTGCGTATTTGATTAATATTTTGCCAAAGAGCGAGTCCTCAACCGGTATGTCGGGGGTGTAGTTTCCCTGCATATCGTCAAGCCACCTGTCGCCGAACGGCTGAGTTGAGAGGAAGTCGGTAATTTTAAGTACAGCCTTTCTTAAATTTTCGTCACCGTTTTTATCTGCAAAAGCGTCAACGAGAGCCGTAAACTGCGGTGTGTTTTCACGGTAAAAGTCCTCGAGTACTGCGTCAAGCGCATCATTTCCGATTACATCGGTTTCGTTGCCGTCTGCAAGTCTGAAATCCTTTTGCACTCCGAGAATATGGAAATATTCCCTCACTAAAGCACCGCAAAAGCTGTCTATTGTGCAGATGCTTGTGTTATACATAAGCTGCCGCTGTCTTAACAGCAGTGAATTATACGGGTCTTTTTCAAGCAGAGTATTAATTGCCCTTGCGAGCCTGTCCTTCATTTCAGCCGCCGCCGCTCTGGTAAAGGTAACAATAAGCAGGCGGTCAACATCAATCGGATTTTCCTTTCGGGTTATCATTCTGATTATTCTTTCAATAAGCACCGTAGTTTTGCCCGAGCCTGCCGCCGCCGATACAAGCACGCTGCCGCCCTGTGCGTTTATTGCGTCTTTCTGTGCCTCGGTAAATTTTGCCATCAGTCCTCACCTCCGTCATTCTGCTGTGACTCAAGTATTCTGCATACCTCGTCATTCTTAATAGAAAAGCTGTTTCTGCAATCGCTCATATGATAAGCGCAAATGCTGTCATACGGACAGTATTCGCAGGAATCCTTACCGCCCTTTAAGGGAGAAGCCTCTACATTTCCCGAAAAAAGCTGCTTGCCCATATCCGCAACAGTCATATCGAGCTTTTTAAAAATCATACCCAATTCCTCAAGGCTTGCAAGACCTCCGCCTGCGGTAAGCGTGCCTTTTTTTGTTGGAAAAGAAATATAGGCTGTATCGGAATTATCAATAACATCAAGAGAATTTATAAGCATACCGTTCATTTTTAAGCCTTTCGCAACCTGAGAATTTATTTCATCCTCGCTCATATCTGCGTCGGCAGAAATCGGCTTTACCGTTGCAGGCATATATAAAATTCCTGCCGGAGTAACCTCGCCGTAACGCTCCTCGCCGCCGAGGGTGATTGCGTAAAGGTAGATAAGCATTTGCAGATTAAGTCCGTAAAGAATATCCGACAGCTTAAATTCCTTTGAGCCTGTTTTGTAATCTATAATTCTGATGTAATTTTTTCCGCCTTTTTTCAGAATATCAACTCTGTCAACACTGCCCCTGAGCGAAATTCTCTGCCCTGTCGGCAATTCAAGAGTGTAGGACGGAATATCCGAGCCGATTTTCAGCTCGCAATCCATAGGCTCAAAGCCGCTGTTTTTAAGCTCTCCTATTATATGCAGAACAAGAAAATGCACATTTTCCCTAATCTTGTTAAATCTGTACATAAAGCGTGGGGTATTTTTTTCTGCTCCGCCAAAATGCTTTGCCACATAATCGTCAAGAATACGGTCGCATTCATCGGTGATTTCACTGTCAGTCATAGCTGAAAATTCGTTTTTAGAATATTTACTGAAGAAAATTTCCATAATATAATGAATGAAGGTGCCGTATTCAAGCGGATTTATCTCCGCTTTTCTGCGCTCACGCACATTAAGGCCGTAATTGCAGAAATAGGAAAATCTGCAAAGGCTGAACTTTTCAACCTGAGAGGCGGATATTTTCAAATCCTCACCAAAAAGAAGATTTACATTGCTCTTATCATCAAATATAAACGGCTTGGCTTTGTTAGCGTTTACGAGTGCGTTATATTTATCCTTAAACTCTTTGTTTTCGGAAAAATATTTTTTCAATGCCCTGCTTTCGTCGCTGTCATTGTTAAAATTCCTTGCACACTCCTCAAAGGCAGGCAGAACTGCCCAGGTGCAGTCCTTAGCCGAGCAGTACTCCTCCTCCCTGTGCAAAGCAATTCCCGGGAAAATACCGAGGATTTCATTAATTATTGACGACTGCATATATGTACCGCCCGTAAGGTCCGATTTATAGAAAGAAACAAATAATTTTTCCGAGGGTGCAGTGGCTGATTTGTAAGCCATATAGTTTTCAAAATCGGCAAGCTCTGACGGCTCATCGCCAAAGGGCAGGTTATTATTCATAAGAATTTTTAACTCAAAGGGTGAAAACAGCCCAGACGCCCCAAAAACGGCAGGAAACACTCCGTCAATACAGCCGATAAGAAAAACCGCCTTTTCTTGGTTAAGCCGCACTCTTGTGGCTGTTCCAACCGAAACGCTGTCAACAGTGCGTGGAATATCTGCAATCTGTAAAGCCGAAAGCCTGAGTGAAAGAAGTTCAAAATATCTCTTGGTCGAAATTTTCAGATTTCCTGCAACCGCAACGGTGCGGTCAAGGGTATTCATAAGCAGATTCCAGAGTCTGATTTGCTCCTTTGCCTGCGCAGGCTCTCCGTCCGCTTTCAGCTTGTCATACATATCGGAAATTGCCTTTGTTACCTCAAGTCTTTCAAGTAATCTGTATAACAGCTCGGTTATCTCCTGCCCTGTTTTGTCCTTAATATTTTCTCTGAAATTTTCAAGCGGCTCGGCAAGGCTTTTTCTGACTTTTTCCGCCATTTCAAGCTGCTGCGATTCGGCTTTGCTCATTTTTTCAGAAAAGCCTGAGGGATTATTTTCAAACGGCTTTTTAAATGACGAGCCGTTAATGTTCCACACATAAACATAGTTTTCAAAGGCTGAAATTTCCTCATCAGAATTATTACTCAAGCCTGTTTTTAAAATTGAGATTACATCGTCCTTCTGCCAGCCGTTAAGAATTACATTAAAAATTGAGCAGACATAGCGTACAATCGGCTTGATATAAATATCATAGCTCATATCCATAAAATACGGAATTTCGTACTTATCAAATACAGTGTTCAGCACTCCGCTGTACGGAGCAATATCCCTGCATATTACGGCAACATCAGAATACAGATACCCCTGCTCAATCACAAGCCTTTTGATTTGCCTTGCGACAAATTCACATTCGCCGTAAACCGTATCGGCTGAAAATCCCGTTACAGCGTCAGAATTAATCTCATAACTGCCGTTCTTGCGCTGATAAAAATTCTTTTCAAGAATTTTCAGCTCTTCGCAGTCGGCTCTCAGGTTTTCCTCAAGCTTTACGGGAGTTTTTATTTCTACATTCTCAGACTTTGCAATGGCTTTCAGTCTTTTGTATGTATCATTTGTTGTGCTGAAAAGAGCCTGCTGTTCTTCCTCAAAAGGATTTAAAGTGAGAGCAACATACACACTCTCGCACTGAACAAGCAATAATCTCAGCACCTCAAGCTGTTGAACGGAAAATCCGCTGAATGAATCAACCGCAAGTGTAAAGCCGCCGAAAATATTATTCTCTTTGAGAATTTCGGCAACTCTTGTCAGGTTGTCGAGCGGATCAATATAGCTTTGCTCAACAATGGCGTCAAAGGTATCTATAATCAGTGCAGTTTCCCTCAGCTTGGTTTTCAGGGTTTTATCGTCAATCAGAGCGGAAACATTTCTGAGCGCCTCGGTTGAAATTTTTGCCTTTTTGCACTCCTTAACAGCAGAAAGCATTGTATCTATCACGCTTTTTTTACCGCTGCTGTTTGCAAACATCTCAAGCTCTGAGTCGAGCTGTTCAAGCGCCAGGCTCATAATAACCGCCCTTGTGCTGTCGTCTATAACATTTGTCTGTTCAAAATGAACTGCGTCAAAAACATATCTGCAAAAGCGAGAAAAGCCAAACACCTTGACATTCTGACATTTTTTTGCACCGAGCCTGTCAAGAAAGACCTTTTCCGTTTCAAAGGAGCTTTGGTCGGGAATAAGCATAATAATGCGGTTTTCCCCTGTTTCTGCAAGCTCTGCAAGCATATTGTAAAGGTATTCGGTTTTGCCCGTTCCGCTTTTTCCAAGCACAAATCTAAGCATATTTATCCCTCTTTTTAAATGGAATCAATAAATTATACTAATATAATACCATAAGAGGTGTGTCATTTAAAGGACATTACTCAAAAAGTGAAACTATTTTTTCAAATATTTCTACCACCTTGAATTTATACTGATATTCGTTGCCCTTTACTATCTCCTGCTGATTTTGCGAAAAAGTATCTTCAACCCGTTTATCGGTTTCAACAGCAGAGGAAATGCAGATTGACGGATACATCACGCACCACCAGTTATGACCCTCGCCGCTGCCGATAGTTATTCTGAGCGCATCATACATACCGGCAGGCATTGTGTAACGCTCATAATATCGGGTATTAAAATACATATTCACAACCTCAGCCTTGACTTGGTAGTCATAACCGTTTGCATATACCTCTCTCTGAGCAACTGCCCTCAGGCTTTCCAGATTATCCCTTGCTATTCTTTCCGCCTCGTCGCTGTTTTCAGCCTCGCTAAAGAGCCTGTCTGTATATCTGAGCAGGCTGTCACGCACCCTTAGCTTTAAGCTCTGATCCTCCTCGCTGTCGGAATTTGCAAGAATATGAAGTCTGAAAACCTCATTTGAAATCTGCTCACATTCCGCCTGAAAAGGAATTACCGAATAAATAACCGTAAGTACAAATGCAATGCAAAGTGATTTTATAAGTAATTTCATAAAAATAACCTGTCCTCTCTTTTTATGGAGTATGGACAGGTTATTACTAAAATATTCAGTTAATTTTCAAAAAACGAAAAATCAAACGATTTTACAGCCCTCTTTTGTGGGATGGCAAAGGAAAACCTTATCGTATTTTTCCTTTAATGCGTCAACGCATTTTTCAGCCTTGCGATGTGAATTATATACCGCAAATACCGCCGAGCCTGAGCCTGACATACCTGCTCCGAGTGCCTTGCGCTTATACATAATTCTTTTGATTTCATTAACTTCCTCAAGTTTTAAGGCAAGCTCAAAATCATTGAAGATAGTTGATGTAATCCTGAACATATCACGGCTGAAAAGCGACTTTATCATTTCATCAGTATATGGAGGGTGGGGATTTAACTCATCCACCTTTTTGTATGCCTCGGCTGTGGAAACGCTCACATTGTCCGGCTTACAGATAACAATATGCGACGCTGAAAAATCCGGCAGCTTTTTAAGCGTTGTGCCTATTCCGGTAGCGTATTTTGTGCCGCCGACAAGGCAAAACGGAACATCTGCGCCGATTTTTTCTGCAATTTCGTGCAGCTCCTCAGTTTTTAGGAATGTATCGAACATTTTATTAAGTCCCATAAGCACAGCCGCACCGTCACTGCTGCCGCCTGCAAGTCCTGCCTGAGTGGGAATAACCTTATCAATATCAATATGTACTCCCTGCTCCTCGTTTTTTGTGGCTCTGAAAAATCTTTCCGCCGCCTTATAGCAGATATTTTTTTCATTACAGGGAACGCCCTCGTAGTTGCAGGAAATAGTAATTTCGCCGCTGTCATTGTCAGTAATAGTTACGGTATCGTACAAATCAACGCTCTGCATTACCGTTAAAATATTGTGGTAGCCGTCGGCTCGCTTGCCTGTAACATCAAGCGTAAGATTGATTTTTGCAGGTGCAAGAACCTTAATCTCCATTTTTTTGCTCCTCTAAAAAGTCCCTGATGCGCTGTAAAGCCGTTTTAAGGTGTTTTAATGAGTATGAATAGGAAACTCTCACAAAACCCTCGCCGCAAGCGCCAAAGGCAGTGCCGGGTACAACGGCTACATGCTTGTCCATAATAAGCTTTGTGCAGAAATCCTCAGAGGTCATACCCGTACTCTTGATGCAGGGGAACACATAGAAGGCTCCGTAAGGCTCAAAGCAGGTAAGACCCATTGCATTAAAGGAATCAACAACAAGACGGCGGCGCATATCGTATTCGCTGCGCATATTCATAACATCGGCGTCACCGTTTTTCAAAGCCTCGATTGCCGCATACTGCGCTGTGGTGGGCGCAGACATAATTCCGTACTGGTGCAGCTTAGTCATCTGAGAAATAATCGGAACAGGTCCGAGCGCATAGCCGAGTCGCCAGCCTGTCATAGCATAGGACTTTGAAAAGCCGTTTATAACAACAGTTCGCTCATACATTCCGTCAATAGAGGCAATAGAAATATGATTTTTACCGCCGTATGTAAGCTCACTGTAGATTTCATCGGAAAGCACAAATAAATCGTGCTTTTTAATAACCTCGGCAACAGCCTCAAGGTCGTCCTTTTCCATAATTGCGCCTGTCGGATTATTCGGAAAAGGCAGAACAACAAGCTTTGTTTTGTCGGTAATTGCGTTTTCAAGGTCGTCTGCCCTGAGTCTGAATTCGTCCTCAGCCTTGGTATTGATGATAACAGCCTTACCGCCTGCCATATGAGTGAGCGGCTCATAGCATACAAATGACGGCTCGGGAATAATTACCTCGTCACCCTGTGAAATCATACATCTGAAAGCAAGGTCAATAGCCTCGCTGCCGCCAACGGTAACAAGCACCTGCGACTTACCCTCATAAGTAATGCCGAAGCGTCTTTGGTAGTAATTTGCAATTTCATCTCTGAGCTGAGCAAAGCCACGGTTGGGAGAGTACCAGGTTTTACCTTTTTCAAGGGAATTTATACCCTCCTCACGGATATGCCACGGAGTCTGAAAATCAGGCTCGCCTATGCTCAGTGAAATAACATCGTCCATCTCGCTTGCAATATCAAAGAATTTGCGGATACCCGATGGCTTTATTTCTTTTATGGAATTATTTAAAAATTTTGAATAGTCAATCACAGAATTAAACTCCTCTCATCCGACCCTTCAAAATCGATGAGATTCATTCCGCTGTCCTTGTAGCGACGCATAATGAAATGTGTGCCTGTTGAAAGCACTCCGTCGATTGTGGAGAGTTTTTTAGATACAAACATAGCGATGTCCTGCATGGATTCGCCCTTAACTATCAGCGCAAAATCGTATGTACCCGCCATAAGATACACAGAATCGACCTCGTCAAACGCCATACACATCTTCGCCATTTCGTCAAAGCCTGCATCTTTTTTAGGAGTAACCTTCAGCTCAATAAGTGCCTCAACATAGTTTTCCTTGGTCTTTTCCCAGTTTACAACCGCCTGATAACCCTTGATAATTCCCTGAGTTTCGTATTCCTTAATCTGAGCCTTGATATAGTCTTCCGGCTCGCCGAGCATTGTCGCTATCTCGGCAGTAGTAAAGCCTGAGTTTGTGCTTAAAAGCTGTAGTAATCTGTCCATAATAAATCCTCCCCTATGAATTTATAATTCCACCCTGACTTATCAGGGTGCTGAATGCCATATACGACATTATATTTACAATTATACCGCCTGAATTACGGGATTGTCAACCGTATTGAGCATATTTATACAAACCGCAGCCGAAATCGACAACAGCTCGTCTGACGGCGCATACACATCAAGCTCGTAGCTTTCCGTTCCTGAAAAAACTCTTTTCTGCACGGCAATTACCGAATTATCCACATCAAGAATTGAAAAGCTTTTTTGGAGCGTGTTGCCGCATATCTTCCAGTTTACGCCCGAGCAGGCGCACATAAGCTCATTACGGTTTGCGCCAAGTAAAATACGCATTTTTTTACCTCCTGCGTTTATGTTGCAGGCAATTATATTTGAAAGCTGTAAGCATCTTATCTTTACAAAAATTTCGCTTGCGCTGTGAATAAGAATCTTACGGCTGCGCTTGCTTTGTGAAAATTCCGCAAGATATTTTTCTGCGCCTTTTTCATCGTAAATTTCAAAAGCCTCAAGATTTGCTCCGACATCTCTTTTAATAAAATATTTCACAAAAAAGCCCCCTTGAGCTTCAGTTTTACTGATTTTCAAGCTCGTCAAGCCACATTCTTACGCTTGCGTCACTCGGCATTCTCCAGTCCGAACGGGGAGAAAGCGTTACCGAGCCGACCTTAGGACCGTCTGGCAGACAGCTGCGCTTGAACTGCTGAGTAAAAAACCTTTTTAAAAATGTAACAAGCCATTTTTTTATAGTATCGTTATCATATTTTCCTGCAAAGGAACGCTTTGCAAGGTAATAAATCTTTGACGGAGTAAAGCCGAAACGAACAAAGTAGTAGAGGAAAAAGTCGTGCAGCTCATACGGGCCTACAACATCCTCGGTTTTCTGTGCAATTTCTCCGTTTTTATCAGGCGGCAAAAGCTCGGGACTTACGGGAGTATCGAGGACATCGAGCAAAACCTCTTTAAGCTCTCCGTCGCTGATCTGAGCCTCATAAGCCGTAAGGTAACGCACAAGAGTTTTCGGAATGGAAACATTCACCGCATACATACTCATATGGTCGCCGTTGTAGGTTGCCCAGCCGAGCGCAAGCTCAGACAAATCGCCCGTACCGATTACAAGTCCGCCGTATTTGTTTGAAAGATTCATAAGAATTTTTGTGCGCTCTCTCGCCTGTGAATTTTCGTAGGTAATATCGGTTACGCTCTCATCGTGCTTAATGTCAGAAAAATGCTGTCTTACCGCTGCGGTGATGTTTATTTCTTCAAAAGAAACTCTGTAAGCCTCGGCAAGCTTTTCAGCATTTGACTTTGTGCGCCTTGTCGTACCAAAGCAGGGCATTGTTACTGTGTGAATATTCTTTCTTTCAATGCCGAGCATATCAAAGGCGTGAACGCAGACAATAAGCGCAAGCGTACTGTCAAGTCCGCCCGAAAGTCCGAGAACTACATTTTTAATACCTGTGTGCGCAAGCCTTGTTGCAAGACCTGTAGCCTGCATTGTGATGATTTCCTTACATCTTCTGCTCAGGTCGTCCTTTGCTGACGGCACAAACGGAGTCTGCTCAAATTTTCTTGAAAGCTTTGTGTCTGTAATCGGCATATCAAAGTAAATTCTTCTGATATTTTCTTTATCAGAATTAAATGTGCTCATTCTTCTGCGCTCACCCATAAGCTTCTGAACATCAATTTCAGCATAGGTAATGCCTGTTGTAAAACGCTGGCTTTCGCTTAATAAAGAGGCATTCTCACATATTATATTCTGCGCAGAATAGATTGTGTCTGTTGTGCTTTCGCCAAAGCCGGAATCCGTATAAACATATCCGCAGCACAGCTTACCGCTCTGCATTTTTACAAGAGAGCGCCTGTATTCAGCCTTGCCAATGGTATCGTCCGAGGTAGAGGGATTGCAGATGATTACCGCCCCTGCTTTTGCAAGAGCTATTGACGGCGACTCTGCTACCCAGAGATCCTCGCAAACCTCAACGCCGACTGTAAAATCAGGCATATTTTTACTCTGAAAAAGAACTTTATCGGTCAGAACAGTTTTCTGTCCTGCATATTCAAGCTCAAAATCGGTATTTTTGCCGCTTGTATAATGCCTTGCCTCGTAAAACTCAGAGTAATTCGGAATATTTACCTTTGGCACAAGTGCAAGCAATTCGCCCTTGAATATAACCGCCGCACAGTTGTAAAGCGCCTCTCTGAATGCAACAGGCACTCCGACTACCGACAGAATATTAATATTTTTAGTTTCTTCAATTATTTTATAAATTGCCTTTTCGGCGGATTTTAAAAGCGTCTGCTGTAAAAACAAATCGCTGCAGGTATAGCCGGTAATACATAATTCGGGAAAGCTTACAAGTGCTGCACCCTCAAGGCTTGCCTCTTTTATCTGAGCAATAACAGCGTCTGCATTTTTTTTGCAATCGGTTACTCTTAAAATCGGGGTAGCCGCCGCCACCTTTACAAAACCGTATTTCATTTATATCAATTCCTTTTCAGAAAAATAAAAACCGCAGGTAAACATACCTACGGTTATTATAGCCTAAAAATTGTAAATATACAAGTATCAGGAAATATTAAAGCAGACTTCTGCGCAGTCTTTTTTGATGGAAGAGATAGCGTGTTTCAAGCATCGGCTCAAATTTTGCTATATAGCAGCTTGTGTATCCCATAATCAGCCAGAACCACATTACCATAAAGGAAATATCGTAAAGCAAAGCCTTTTCAAACAGTGCGTAAAACATATATGCACTCAGAAAAGCGAACATACAGGGATAAGCGTCATTTTTAAAGGTATTTTTCTGCAAAAACAAATGCTGTGCGGCGTGTTTTGCAAAGCGGAAACCGAATATACAAAAAATGGCAAAGCCAAGCACACCGGTTGATACTAATATTGTTAAAAATCCGTTGTGCAAATCGTTGTTGTGATAGGTGTATTTTAAAGTACCGTTTGCGTACTCCTGACTGTAAAAAACGATATTTCCGTTGCTAATTCCGAATACAGGCGAGATTTTGAACAAATCTATTGACTCACGGTAGAGCTTGAATCTTCCGCTGTCGAGATTTGGATTTTTGTGTTCAAATGTAACGGGCGGATTTTTTGCCGATTCCGTTTGTTCATTACTGCTGTTTTCACCGTTATCCCCTGACTGTTCAGAATTTACACCGTCAGCGTTTCCTGAAATTTCATCAAGGAAAGAGTATGTCTTAGCCGTTACAACAGCAAAGCCCTGCTGACAGATTTCTCTGAACATCAGCGACGCTCCTACAAGAAAAGCACCTACAAGCACAAGCGATAATATTCTCATTGTGACCTTTGCAGGCGAAAGTCCGTCCTTCGTGGCAAAAAGCTGATACACAATATACACTATCATATATGCAAGAATAAGCACCATAGATGCGTTTGAATCGCAGAGCAAAAGCGAAAACAGGCTTGTGCATACGCAGGCAGCTATCCATATTCTGCTCACTCTTTTCTGCTTTACCGAATTAAGCAGGTCGGGCTTATACAGCATATGACAGCAAAAAATCGCCACGCACGAAGCAAATCCGAGAAGATTCGGGTTAATATACACACCCGTAAAACGGTTTTCGTATATTGTAAACTTTATCCAGTACCATTCAAAGCTGATATTGAACATTAGGCAGAAGATGCCTATAAAGTTTGCAACGGTTGTAATATATACAATTCCCCTTGCTACCGTATAAAGCTCGTTTTTAAAGTCAAAATCAGGCTCGGTATGCATTCCGTAGAATATGAAAAAGCATATAAGAATGTGCAAAAGCATTAATGCGCTGAATACAATGGTAAAGGTGAAATTCAGAAGCATAGTAAGCAGTGACACTGCAAGAAATCCCCATACCCACAAGCCGAATCTCAGCTTAAAAAATGTATTGTTGGTTTTTTGCTTATAGTATGTAAGCCACACTCCCCACACAAAGAGAAAGCCGACAAGAATATACGCAGGAATCTGTATAAATGAAATATTACAAAAAAACAGTGTAAAAATATATACCTTTCTGTAATAAGAAAAGCTTTTGATTTTTTTCTTTAGCTCCTCCATTATACACCACCTTTTATGATACTACCTCTTTTACGGTTTTCAGCATCAGCTTTATGTCTGACAAAAAGCCGAAGTTTTCAATATACATAAGGTTATACTTCATTTTTTCGGGCAGAATAGTTTCAACATAGGTCTTGTCTGCGTCCTCCACATTCTGCAAAAGCTTTTCCTCGTCCTTATACATAATGGACGCAAGCGAGGTTATTCCTGCCGGCATAAGCAGGGTTGCATAGTATTCGTCACAATACATATCCACATATTTCTGCACCTCGGGACGGGTGCCGACAAAGGTCATTGAGCCGGAAAGCACATTGAAAATCTGCGGAAGCTCATCAAGACGGTATTTACGCAAAAATCTTCCCACATCTGTAACTCTTGTATCCCCGCTTGTAGTTACAAGAGTGCCTAGCTTATCGGCATTCTGCACCATTGTGCGGAATTTAAAAATTCTGAACACCCTGCCGTAGGAGGTAACCCTTTCCTGCCTGTAAAATACAGGGCCTTCCGAGGTGGCTTTTACAATTACGGCAATAACGGCAATGGGGATTATAAGAATAATCAGGATAATCAGTGAAAAGATAATATCGGTAATCCTCTTCATTGCAAGAGAAACAGACTTTTTGGCAATAATATCGTAATAATACTTTACCTTGTCATTCTGAAATTCAACAGGTAATTTGTCAAAGGCTCTCATAGTTCCACCCTTCGTTACAATTTATTGTAAGCATTATATTGTAAGCATTATATATCTTTTACAATTATTTTTCAAGCATAATTATCTCTATAATTATACAAAAGAGTCGGTATTTGCCTGACACTTTTACATACGATAAAAACCGACGACTAAAGAGCCGTCGGTTTTTAGGTAATTTTATGGAGTAATCAAGCACATTGAAAGGAAGTTGTTGTTTAATATGTATATAATATACCACACCCGTTGTTGTTTGTCAACACTTTTATTGAAAATTTTGTAAAAAAAATATATATTTTAATTAAATGCGAATTTTGCTTGACTAATCGCATAAAAAATTGTAAAATAAACTTGTGGAATTAAGACGGTACTGCTTTTTCGGCAGGACTGTATATCTGATAAATGCAACGAAAGGAATATAATATTATGGATAACGAATTCAATGTAGATCTTATTACTTTAATCAGCGATGAGGGCGAAGAAATAGAATTTGAAATTCTCGACATTATCGAAAATGAAGAAGGTAAGTTCTATGTTCTCTTCCCTTACTACGAAAACCCGGCAGACGCTGTAAATGATCCCGGCGAATACTACATTATGGAGGTATTTGAAAAGGACGGCGAAGAAGAACTTGCAGAAATTGAGGATGACGAAAAGCTCGACAGAATTGCTGCAATTTTTGAAGAAAACTATTACAACGATGATGAGGAAGACGAGGAGTAATTCTCCCCTTTCCGTCATATAATATCAGTAACGGCAATGAACAAACTCCCTGCCTGATGCGTGAATGATTTTAAAATAACCCTACAACTCTTAAATCGGGAGCCCGACTCTTTAATCTGTGTGCAGACCTCCCGCTTTGGCGGAAGAAGGAAGCCTGATGCTTAAAGGAGAGCACCCACCTGCTTTCTCGTAGGCAGGTTATTATAAAAATCATACGGTCAGGCGGGGCTTTTTGTGTTTTTTCAAAAATAATATTACATATTAATCTTGCCCTCAAAGGGCTTTATTTCTTTAAATAATAACCTGACTATCCCATCAACTAAGCTGAAATTATCCGCTAAAATGTGAGTAAAAATATAATTTAGCGTGGATAAGAAAATGATAAACTACACATAAAGCCTTCCCCTTGAGGGGAAGGTGGCGGCGAAGCCGACGGATGAGGTGTAGCCACGAAGTGGCGTTATAGTTGTAAATAAAGTGATGACATAAGACGGACGCTAAAGCGTCCTACACCTCATCAGTCACTTCGTGACAGCTTTTTTCTGCGAAAACGGCAACCCCTTTGTCGCTTTGCGACATTTCCCCTGACAGGGGAATACCTCAAGGAGAAGCCTTAAAAACTTTTGCAAATAAATTCCAGTTTAGCTTACTAAAAGGAATAATCATAAAAAATAATAAACTAAGGTGATAAAATGAATATTTCTGTTCTGGGATGCGGTCGCTGGGGAAGCTGCATTGCTTGGTATCTTGACAAGATAGGCAACAATGTAATTTCCTGCGGACTTTCAGACGCTCCCGAATTTATACAGCTCAGCGCCACTCACAAAAACGATTACCTCACCTTTCCTGAGTCAATAGAGGTAACCTCGGATCTCGCAAGGGCGGTTGCACACGCCGAGGTGATTGTTATTTCAATTTCCTCTCAGCATCTGCGCTCATATATGCAGAGTATTGCAGAAAATAACCTTGACGGCAAAACCATAGTGCTTTGTATGAAGGGCGTTGAGGCAACCACAGGCAAAAGGCTGAGCGAGGTTGTCGCAGATTTTGTTGACGAGGAGAAAACTCCGATTGCCGTGTGGGTAGGGCCGGGACACCCTCAGGATTATGTCAAGGGCATACCTAACTGTATGGTAATTGACAGCAAAAATCAGGAGGTAAAGGAAAAGCTTGTAAACAGCTTTTCAAGCTCGCTCATAAGATTTTATGTAGGCACAGACCTTATCGGCAGTGAAATCGGCGCAGCGGCAAAAAATGTTATCGGAATTGCGGCAGGTATGCTTGACGGCTTTGGCTACGCATCTCTCAAGGGTGCGCTTATGGCAAGAGGAACAAGGGAGATAGCAAGGCTTATCAAGGCGCTCGGCGGCAACGAGATGAGCGCATACGGACTTTGTCATCTCGGCGACTACGAGGCTACGCTGTTCTCAAAATGGAGTCATAACCGCAGCTACGGCGAAAATTATGTGAATGGCGTTAAATTTGAAAAGCTTGCCGAGGGCGTTATGACCTCAAAGGCGCTTTGCAGGCTCGGCAGGGAAAACAATGTTGAGCTGCCGATTGTAGAAAGCGTTTACAGCGTTCTTTTTGAAAATGTTAATCCAAAGGACGCACTTGGAAAGCTATTTATGCGCTCTGTGAAAAAAGAATTTTAACAGGAAGGTGCAAAAATGAGCAAAAACCAATCTATAAAACAAAAGAAACCTGCAACAAATACAAAAACGCAAAGTAACGCAAAATCATCTCCTGCAAAGCATTGCCTTACAGAAAGTATCGCCGTAAATATCATATGCGGACTGCTGTTTTTAATTTTCGGCTACATAGCAATAATGAGTATTTTTCAGACCTGCATTATTGATCCTGCAAATTATCATTCGGAGGTTATTATATTTCAGGACGATTTATTTGTAATCAACATATTCTGCCTTGCAGTTTTCGCCGCAGTTCTTTTTAAAATCAACAGGCACACGGAATTTTTTGCAAAAGTAAATATGCAACTTATGGAAGTCGGTCTGTTTGCTTTTTCTGCTGTTATCGGACTTGTGTGGATATTCTCTGTACAGTCAACTCCGGGAGCAGACAGCTTAAACATTTTTGAAACAGCCACTCAGGCGGCGCAGGGCAACTATTCCGCCTTTTACAACGGCTCCGACTTTTATAATAAGGATTTTTACAGCGGATTTTCATACTACAACTGCTATCCGTTCCAGCTCGGCTTTGTGCTGATAAGCGAAATTGTTTACAGAATTTTCGGCACAGACAGCTCAATGCCTATGCAGGTAATCAATGTGCTCTGCGTTGCGGCGGCATATCTCGGTGTTGCAAAAATCACAAAGCTTATTTTCGGCAGAAACAAAATTGAATTCATTGTAATTCTTGCTCTTGCAGGCTGTATTCAGCCGATTCTTTTCTGCACATTTGTATATGGCAACATCATCGGTATGTGCTGTGCTTTGTGGTCGTCATATTTCCTTATAAGATATTTTCTGTCGGGCAAGTACATTCTGCTTATCCCCTGTGCAGCTCTTCTCGTTGTGTCGGCACTCGCCAAATACAACAATCTGATTTATCTTGTAGCATTTGTCATTATGCTTATCATACACACCGTTAAGGCTAAGAAATGGCAGAGCGTTGCATTTGCGCTGGCTCTCTGCATTGCGGTTGTGGGTACAAGCAATCTTGTAATAAAAAGCTATGAGACAAGGGCGAACACCGAGCTTAAAGGCGGTGTATCACAGGTGCTTTACCTTGATATGGGACTTAATGAATCCTATATGGCTCCCGGTTGGTACAATAATATTGCGCTGAGCCTTTACACAGGCAACAACTGCGATATTAAAGCCGCCGAAAAACAGGCTTGGTCTGATATTGACAGCAGGCTTGACAAAATGTCGAGGGACAGCGAATATACTATAAATTTCTTCGGCAACAAAATTCTCAGCCAGTGGAACGAGCCTTCCTACGAGAGCATCTGGGTAAGCAAGGTCAAGGGACATAATACGGATGTTCAGACAGGACTGGGCAAGGCTGTTTATGACGGTAGCACGGGACAGTTCCTTGAGCTGTACTTCAGTTTCTATATGATGGCTGTGTTCATACTCTTTACGCTCGGCATTTACTTTATGTTCCTTTACAGAAAGACGAACATCGCAACGGTTTTACTTCCGCTTGTACTGCTCGGCGGATTTGGTTATCATCTGCTGTTTGAGGCAAAATCGCAGTACATACTCACCTATATAGTCCTGCTCCTCCCCTATGCGGCATATGCGCTCTGCACTGTGCTTGAGGGCGAATACACAGGCATTAAGAAAGTGATTAATAAGCTAAAAGAAATCCCGGACAAAGAGCCTGTGAGCTTTAAGGACACCGAGCTTTACGATAAGATTTTCAACAGAAAAGCAAAATAATTACTAAAAATGCAGTCAGTTTTTACCGACTGCATTTTTTGCACAGCAAAAGCCTGCGGAAAAACCGCAGGCTTTATCATCCGACCCTGCCCTTGCATAAATTTTCCAAAACGCAAAAGCATCCGCAGCTGCTGAAGCTACGGATGCTTTTAAGTTGTTATTTACAGTAAAATTTCAGATACACCAAACAATACAGCTTTACCGGAAATTATTACCCTGTCATTTTTTACCTCCGAATACAGTACTCCGGTTCTTTCTGATGCCTGATACGCTATGATTTTATTTTTATTTAGTTGTCCTGCCCAATAGGGAACAATCATACAATGTGTTGAACCTGTTACGGGATCCTCCATTATGTTCAGTTCAGGGGCAAATACCCGGGAAACACAATCATATTCCTTGCCTTTAGCCGTTACTGCAACAGCGAGTCCGTCCAGCTCCTCCATTGCTGCTTGATTTGGTTTTATATTAAATACCGTTTCCTCAGAATCGACAACCAAAAGTAAATCTCTGTCAATATAGGCGGCAACAGGCTTAACGCCAATCGCCTCTGTCATTTTATCTGTAACAGCAACCTAATTAAGATTATATTTCGGAAAATCCATTTCAAACAAATCGTCAATTACTTCTATAGTTATTTTGCCTGATAAGGTATGGAATTTAATTATATTACACTTAGGAAAACACTGATTAAATCGTTTGTGCATATTGCGTAGTCAGATTTTTTGTCAGGTTGCACAAATAAACCGCAGTAATACTGTCGTATTACGAGGATTTTTTGGGCAAGCTGGCGGAAAATATGCAAGCAAGATGTGCAAACAGTCTTTAGATGTGATTTAATCAGTGATTACTTGTAGTATATCAAACAGAGTATGACAAAAATGGGACAAAGAATAAAACTTTTGAATTTACAAAACTTTTTTTAATTTGAGTTGTAAAAACATTTCAAATCGAGTAGGAGGCTACCCAAAAGTTTCGTAGCCGACCTCTCGAAAAATACCCATTAAATCTTATATGCTCTATATAATGCGAATCAAAGCAAAGCTACATTTCTAACCGATGCCTCATCCAAAAATTAGGTTGTAATTGGTAGCATAAAGTTCTGCCATATTATCACTCTCGCATATTGTTTTCGGAAATGACAAATTCCTGACCGATTATAGTTCATAGAATTTTTCAAGCTTTGCTTTTAGATATGAATTTTTCATTAACTCATTATACAATTCTTCCTTACTGATTATATAAATATTTGTGTCGGCATATTCTTTTTTATATTTATCAACATCTTCGTCTGTCCATTTTCCGGAAAAAAGATAGATTTTCTCATAACTCTTTTCATCATTATATTCACTTGGAATAATATCATCACTTTGATTTTTAACCTGGCAGGTTATAGGGTTTCTATTTACGCTTACAAAGCTAAATTCATAATTTTGTTTGTTTATTTTGCAGGAAGACGGCAATAAAATATATCCCTCTTTATAATGCCTTTCATAAATAAACTGACTAACGAGGTCTTCCAACTCCATATAGTTTAAACTTGTTACAAAATTATCTTGATTTAACAAGGGCTTAGATATATTAAATTCCATAGTCCTGGATACTCTTTCATAAGATGATATTATCATAATTTTTAATTTATTGTTTGCAACCCTTTGAATGGTAGAATGATATCTTTGTGAAAATCTTCCGATTATATCAGAGGGCAATTCTTCTTCATTTTTAAATTCAAACCATTTCTTCACATAACATCCCCATGATAGCCTGTTAGCTCCATCAACAGAAAATCTTTGAATATACTTTGCTTTACCATCAACTCTGCCTATATAGTAATGAGAATTTTTCAGACGCATTATCACTAAATCGCCGTCAGAAATGTTTTGGTACATTTTAAGCGCAGACTTATATGATTCTTTATATTGAGGACGGTCTGTTTCGACCATTGATTCATACTTTGCTTTGTTTTCTTCAGTAATCTCTTCGTTGTCTGCAATTTCGTCAATAATTTTTGTCGCCCAACCCATACCAAAAATATTATTTTTAATGCATTCTTGTTGAAAAGGTAAAACCTCAGATGAATATCTTTCATCCTTAGGAAATGGCATAAGATTAATAATCCAGCAGTTAACTTCGTTTAAATTAATTTGTTTCATCAATAATTACTCCTTTTTATTCATAATTCTTCTTTGCAAAATCAATATCCGCCTTAATTTCGTCAACAAGGCTTTGTGGGAAAATGACCCTGATATGCCTTGAATATTTCAGCGCCCACATTTTCATAGCAATCGGATTTACCTTAACCGTCACCGTGACCTCATCATCTGTTGCGTCCGAGAATTTTATATCCTTGCCGAACCAGTCGATAACATCGGTCACGATATACCTTTTTGCGATGAATTTCACGGGGATGCTTTCGCCTGCAAACATATACAGATGCTCGGCGAGGTGCTTGGGCAGGTCAAGTCCGTTTTCGATTCCCTTGACCTTTCTCTGCGGCTTTGCAGGCGTGTCGAGAAGTTTAATATTTGTGATTCTGTCGAGGCGATAGTGCGAAACACTGTCGTACTTGTCATAGTTGCAGATAAGATAGTACCTGCCGTTTGTAGCAACAATCTGGTATGGATTTATAATGTAGTTGCGCACCTTATTATCGCTTGTCCTGCGTGGGTGCAGCTTTTTATCAATGTCATAGGAGTTGTATGTAAACGACACCTGCAAGCCCTTGCTTATAGCCTCGTCAAGCGTTTCGATTGTCAGAAAAAGCTGACTATTTGCCGGCAGATTTTCCGGCAGATTGCGAATGTGCTTTACCCTTGACCTGAAGTAAATATTTGAAAGTCCCTCAAGCTTTTCGACAAGGTCCTTACACTGCGAATAGGAAATATGGTTTGAAAACAGAACGCTGTCTATTAAAAGTCGCAGCTCGCCGTCGGTAAAAGGTCTGTTGAGATAAA
Organism: Ruminococcus sp.; assembly: GCA_051880895.1. Lineage (GTDB taxonomy): Bacteria > Bacillota > Clostridia > Oscillospirales > Acutalibacteraceae > Ruminococcoides. The sequence goes on from JBJEOV010000109.1 coordinate 22,072, forward strand.
AGTCGGACAGTATTTTGCTTTCCACTTCTTCTCCGTTTTTATCCTTCACAAGCCTTATCGACTCGCTGTACTCAATATCGTATCCGAATTCAATCAGGTTCATCAGGTTGCGCTTTACCGATTTTCTGTCAATTTTCATACAGTATTCTTTTTCCAGAATCTCGATTATATCCTTCTGGCTGAGCCTGTGATTTTCGTCTGTATATTTTTTGAGGATATCGAGGATATTTATAATCAGCATCTTTTTCGGCGGTGGAGCATACATATAATCACCTCATAATAAAAATACCATTTATTTCAATAGTCGATCGGATATATTCTGTTTTTTGTACTTATTGCAGTTAAAAAGAATAAATCTATAAGGCAAAGCCTATCATTTGCTTTGTTTTCTCGCTGCCGCACTCAAGGAAATCAAATGTAAAAATTTATTTCTTATTCTTCTTTTTTGTTTTAGTATTAGTCATTAACATATATGTATCTATCAAGCGAGGTATATAAGTATTCTCACCGTCAAATATTTTTGGTGAAGCCTTTTTAATTTCTCTGGCGAGCAGATATTCACGAACGCAATGAGTGCTATATTCTTCAGATTTATCATATTTTCCTATTTCAGAATCATCGTTATATTTTATTTTTCTTATTTCTGAAATCAGTGTATTTATTTCATCTTTGCTTAAAGTAATATCGCTTTCAACAATGCAATTCTCTTTTTCCGTGTTTTCAAATTTAAAATGATGTTTCTCGCGAGGTCCTTTAAAATGATCTTTCGTGATTGTATCAAAAATAAAAACAACATCGGGAAAGTGAAAATGTAAAAACTTACTGCTAAAAGACAGCATATTTTTTTGATTATTTTTCAAGACATCAAGTTTTTCTTTGTTGTCTCCCACGTGATTTGAAAGTTCTTTCTCATCAACAGCAAATCTTATTTCCTTAAGCAATGCGTTAAATTTCAGCACATTAGCGATTACTGACACTAATATTTGTTTATCATTTTCTTTAAAAGATTGGTCAAGCTTATATTTCCCCAGATTTTCAAGATTTTCAACTATTATTTTTAATTCATCATAATATCCGTCACTCCAAAGCTTGTCAGCTAATAAATCAAAATAAGTATCCAAGCCGTTGCCGCTATTTGTCCATTCGACTTTCTCGCCATAGTCACGACGTTCCGGAGAAGCTGCATAGGAGCGACCTATTAGCCATAATTCTGCAGCCAATCCCTGTAATTTTCTTTCTTCATTCATATCTTTAGGATTATTTTCTTTCAGTAGCGGATAATCTTTGCATAAAGTATATAGTACTTCATTTCCAACACTTATTCCTCTGCTTAATATATCCATTTCAATTTTTCTCAATGTAACGCTCATTTGCAACATCTCCTTATAATCTGACGCATTATGAGGATTTTGGGGCAACCTAACGAAAAATCTGACTTCGCAATATGCACAAACGATTTAATCAGTGTTTCCTTAAATATGAAGTGATAATTCTGATATACAACGCAATTATGTTATCATCAAGCTCGGATAGTGTAACAATATGGTTATTCTCTTTCAATGCAATATCTTCACCCGAATTCACCATACCGCCTAAAAGCTGTGATAAAAATTCTAATTCTACAAAAAATTCAGGATTTTTAAGTATGCATTTTTCGCCTGAATCATATGTAATTGTTAATTTTTCTATTTTTTCCTCGCTTCCGTTATCTTTTTTGACTTTGTCAACCTCAAATTTAACATCTTTTATGTTATCAAATGAAATTTTCTTTGGTGAACCAAGTGCTTCTTTTATGTAAAGAGCCGTTCCCGTGAAAACAATACCCTCTTTGCCTGAACCGAATATTGTATTATCAAATACAGCGATAACAGTCGTCGGATTTATATTTCCTGCTATTTTATTGGCAGCATTAATCAAAATTTTATTTGGAATATTCGGTACGGTATAATAACCTTGTTTTGCCTCTTTTCTCTCGTTTATTTTTTGTAAAATATATTGCTCACTGTTCATCATAAATTAAGTCCTTTCCGCTAAAAGTTATATAAAAGGTCTAACTGAGATTTCATAAAATCCTTACCATGTCACCCTGACTTTTCAGCCACATATAAATTCCATCGCCGTAAGTTTCGGCGGAAATGGTGTATACTCCGTTTTCTTCTTTAAGAATTTTTGCAGTCGGAAGTCTGTCGAGAATTGCCTCAAGCACGCCTGAATATTCAAACTTTACTGTTTTTAATTCGCCCGCATACATAAACTGCACACGCTTTCGGAATTCTCCGTCTTTGAATTTGTTCCGATAATCTATTGTAAAGTGCTCGCCTGTATTTTTAATTTCTGTAATTCTGTCTATGCGAAATATGATAGGATAGTTCTTTGATTCATCTGCCATAAATGCAATAAGATAAAAATAAAATTCAGAAAACATTATTGATAAAGGCTTTACTATCTTAACACTTTGCTTTCCGTCCTGGCGATGATATTTAAATGAAATTATTTCTTGTTTAGTTATGTATTGCGATAAAGTCCAAATTTGATTCAGCAATTTTTTCCCGTGTCTGAGCGGCACATAATTAAACAGTTCATTTTTAATTATGCTTTTGATAATACTGCGGTCATACGGAGAAACCTGTGCTATCAGCTTATCAATAAGTCCTGAAAGTTCATCTTTGCAAAATGCTCTGCTTTCAAGTAATATTTTGCATAAAGCAAGAGCTTCTTCGTTAGTCATCCATTCCCTTTCAGGTCTTATAAGGTAATAACAATTTTTTGCTTTATCATATTTTATGGCTGTATCTGATTCGGAGAAATGCGTTTGTTCAAGATATGCACGCAACTCGTCAATATCTCTTTGAACTGTTTTAAGCGACACTGCAAAATCATCAGCAAGCTTATCTTTGTGCAGTTCCTCTCCTCTGTTTAATCTTTCGTAAATATTAAGCAGCCGAAAAGATTTATTAATTGAAAAATTCATATCTAATATCTCGCAATTTCATATCATTTATTTTTCATATAAAATTCATCTGTTTTTTAAATTATATCATCAAATTATCCAAATATCAATATTATAACTAAAATAATTTAGTCTAAAAAGATACTATGTCTTTTATCTGATGGACAGTATATGTCCTTTAATTTAGATATAATATAGCTAATAAACATCTTATTTACTTCGTAATTAATCACCTTATAAAATTCTTGAAATTCATTGAGAAAAATCTAATTAGTTTGTAAATTCTTTAATAGCGAATATTTGCGTGGAAAACAACGGATGATTTTTCCGGGATTTAAGAATATAATCAAAATAGTACAAAAAGAATAGGCTGGTGGTTGAAATGGATTATAGTCTTAAATCCAGCAAAACATTGAATGGTATCTATGAAACGATGAGCGAAATCATTTGTTTTGACAATGTTGTAAAGATTTATGATAATTTCAAGGGAAGTCAAATAAACTTTCCCACAAGACTTTTCTTAAAGGAATTCGTTTTGCAGGAAGCGCTGAAATCCTATGACGGAACTTCGGAATCAATCAATCTGATTGCAACAAAATATTCATATTCAGAACGCACTATCAGAAAACTTCTGAAAAATCATTTAGATGAAATTTAAGGGATGAACTTATATGAAAACAAAAATACTATGTGCTTGGTTATAAACAATTATTTTTCATAGATTAAAAAATAAAAGGTGGTGAGATAATGTTAAGCATAATTTCTTTAATCTGTGCAGTAATTGGCTATTTTCTGTTTATTTTCACTCATATGGTAGGATTCCCTGTTATTTTAATCGCCGCAGGTTTTATTCTTTCATTAGTTGACCTTGTTGCTCTGTACACAAAGGAAAAGCTTTTGTTCGGTGATTTTGTCAAGGAAGCCTTTCATTCAAACTGGGGTAGTGCAATAGCTTTTATTGCAGGAGTAAATTTTATATGGATTCTTATTATTTCGATTTAATAAACAAGGAGGAATAAAGATGGCTTTTAATGACTTTTTAAAGAAAGCTAAAGAAACTGCGACAAATGCTGCTAATTCCGCAAAAAACGCAGCAAATTCGGCGAAAACCAAATATGATGAAAAAAAGAAAGAAATGGACACACAAAAGGCTGAAAAAGAAAGAATTAATGCTGAAAAGCAAGCAGAAGCCGATTCAGCTGCAAAACAAATGCTTGATGAAATGAATGCAAACAGCGGAAATCTTTTTGGAATTGATTCAAAGCAATTACTTGATTTTACAGCCGATTTCTACGATAAGCTCTATCTTCCTGCGCACAGCATATCGGCAAGTAAAATTATTTTTCATCCGCTTGATAAAAAAATGGAAAAGTATGCACAGAAAGACTTTCCTGAATATAGCTCTGCAAATGAAACACCTGTGTTTATGATTCTCGGTAAAAACCAGCAGAGAATTCTTTTATCAACCAAGGCTCTTTATTATAAAAAAGCGTTTGATGAAAATAATACATTTTTCTGTTCAGGTTCAATTCCTATAGAAAATATTGCTACTCTAACTTATAAAAAAGTTGACGAAGATTATATTTTCACTTGCAACGGTGTAGAACTGCTAAACAGCAAATACGGCTTTAGCCTTGATGTTAATTCTTTTGAGGAATATACAACAAGGTTGAAAAACAGAGATTTTGTAATCACAAACGAACAGATAGATAAGCTGATTAAAGAAAAAATCGGCGCAAATATTCTTAAAATTGTCAACGAATATGTTTACGAGGATGAAATAATACTGTATTTTGCTTGGGGTTGTGACTCCATTACCGCAAAAGACTTTGTTGTCTGTACAGATAAACAAATGGTTGTTCTTGACCGTGAAGCATTCGGACTTACAAAAAATGTAAAGCAATTCTACTATGAAGATGTAACCTCAATGGCAACAATCCAAAATACAAACGGATTGCTTGACCTCGCTTTGACAGTTGCATTGAGTGTATGCGACCTGGAAATTTCTGTTGCAGGTGCTAAAGAAAGGCTAAGCAATCTTTATACATATGAAGCAGAAAAAGCCGTAAAGGTGTACAGAGAATGCAGAAGAAATATCAAAGAAGGCGGCAGACAACCGCAGGTTGTTGTTCAACAGACATCAGCTGTGCAGGTTGACCCACTCGAACAACTGCAAAAGCTTCAAAAGCTCAAAGAAGCAGGAATTATCACAGAAGATGAATTCAATGCAAAAAAGGCTGAACTTTTGAGTAAAATATAAACTCTATGTATATTTCACTGGAATAAGCACCATATTTTTATGCAAAATTCAAAAAATGAAACGCTTATTTTGAAAAATGAAACGGTCTGGGAGTTTAGTGTCAGAATAAAAAATCGGGCATAAAAACACACTTAAAAACTGACTTTTTTATTACAAAACAGCCATTTTCAGCAATCACTCTGACACTTTACTAAAAGGTAAAAGTGCCGCAAACACTGATTAAAAGCTGTTTTCAAGGCATAAAAAATGAACCGCAATTAAGATACGCTTTGTATCAAAATTGCGGTTCTTATTTGGAACAAATCTCTTATTTTAATACAAATGCACCCAAGCTATATGATGGGTGCATTTTGTGTTGTTGGGTGCATTTTTGATTTAGAAGTAATTATAACTCTTCAGATAATATTTTTTAGCAAGAATATATTTAAGGAAACACTGAATAAATCACACTGAAAGTTGTTTGCACATCTTGCTTG
>JBJEOV010000110.1:0-6242 GCA_051880895.1 Ruminococcus sp.
TTAAAAAGGCTTGACCTAAACTTTTGCCCCGAGCAGATAGTAAGCTATAGTTTTTTAACATAATTGCCCGACCGAAAGTTTTTTATTTGATAAATTATAGTTTAATCACATTTTAAATGTATGATTTCAGCTTAGTTTCGGAAATTACTTAGAAAGTAACTTCTTTATTCTCTCTACTGCCTCGATTGTGTTTTCTCTGTCGCCGAAAGAGGTAAGGCGGAAGTAGCCTGCGCCGTTCTTGCCAAAGCCCTCCCCCGGTGTGCCTACAACATTTGCCTCGGTTAAGAGAAGGTCAAAAAATTCCCAGCTGCCCATATCGTTAGGACACTTGAGCCAGATGTAAGGGGAGTTCTTGCCGCCTGTGTAGTAAATGCCAAGCTCGTCCATAGCAGAGGAGATTATTCTTGCGTTCTCCTGATAGTAGGATATATTTTCCTTAATCTGCTTTTGTCCCTCTTCGCTGAACACAGCGGCAGCTGCGCACTGAACAGGCCACGAAACGCCGTTGAACTTTGTTGCCTGACGGCGGTACCAGGTGTTGTAGATGTTGTGACCGTCACGCTCAAGCTCTCTCGGAATTACAGTGTAACCGCATCTTGTGCCTGTAAAGCCTGCTGTCTTTGAAAGCGAGCACATTTCGATTGCGCACTTTCTTGCGCCCTCAATAGCGAAAATTGAACGGGGTAAATCCTCGGTGATAAATGCCTCGTATGCTGCGTCATAAAGAATAATTGCGTCATTCTTTATAGCGTAGTCAACCCACTGCTTTAACTCGTCAGCTGTATAGGCTGAGCCTGTCGGGTTGTTTGGCGAGCAGAGGTAGATGATGTCTGCCTTTACATTCTCGTCGGGAAGTGCGGCAAAGTTATTGCTGCGGTCTGAGTCAGCGTAAACAATCTTTCTTCCTGCCATAATGTTTGAGTCAACATATACGGGATATACTGGGTCTGTAACGAGTACAACATTGTCCTTGCCGAAAATGTCGCCGATATTTCCGCAGTCGGACTTTGCGCCGTCTGATACGAAAATTTCGTTTGCATCTACTGTTACGCCAAAGCCTGCGTAGTAATTTGAGATTGCCTCTCTGAGAAAAGCGTAGCCCTCATAATCCGGATAGCCCTTGAAGGTATCCTTGTGAGCGAGGTCCTCTGCGCCCTTCTTCATAGCCTCAATTACAACGGGTGCGAGCGGAAGAGTAACATCACCGATACCGAGCTTGATAACCTTCTTGTCGGGATGCTCCTGAATATACTTATTTGTTCTTGACGCAACCTCTGCAAAAAGATAGTTTGGCACAAGGTTGTCAAAATTTCTGTTAATCTGCATTTTTATCAATCCTTTTCTGATATATGTGCAAGCGGTTTATGGCTGTTAAAATTCGCCGTAACCGAGAAACATTATAGATTATTTATCAAGCGAAGCCTTTATAAATTCTCTGAAAAGCGGATGCGCTCTGTTGGGGCGGGACTTGAACTCAGGGTGATACTGAACGCCGATGTAGAACTTGTTTGCAGGGATTTCCACTGCCTCAACAAGCATACCGTTTGGCGAAGTACCCGTAATCAGCATACCTGCCTTTTCAATCTCTTCTCTGAAATCGTTGTTGAACTCATAGCGGTGGCGGTGGCGTTCCTTGACCTCAGGCTTGCCGTAGGCTCTTTCCATAATTGAGCCTTTTCTGATAACGCAGGGGTATGCGCCGAGTCGCATTGTGCCGCCCATATCCTCAATACCGAGCTGCTCGGGCATAAGGTCAATTACATTATGCTTGCCGTTCGGAGCAAACTCGCCGCTGTTTGCGTCGTCGTAGCCGAGTACATGCTTTGCAAATTCAATAACGGCGGTCTGCATACCAAGGCAGATACCGAGGTACGGAATATCGTGCTCACGGGCATATTTTGCCGCCATAACCTTGCCCTCAACACCTCTGTTGCCAAAGCCGCCCGGAACAAGAATACCGTCAACATCGCCCAGAAGCTCATCTGCCGAATACTTTGTGATAAGCTCGCAGTCAACCCACTTGATTTCCACATCTGCCGAGTTTTCGTAGCCTGCGTGGCGGAGTGCCTCTGCAACCGAAAGATATGCATCGTGAAGAGCAACATATTTACCGCAAAGAGCAATTTTACACTTCTTTGTGCGGTTGTTGATTCTCTCGAGCATCTCAGTCCACTCTGTGAGGTCGGGCTTTTTGTCGGTAGCTATGTTAAGCTCACGGCAGACAACATCTGAGAAGTGGCTCTTCTCAAGCATAAGAGGTGCCTGATAAAGAGTGGGAAGTGTGATGTTCTCAATTACGCAGTCAGGCTTTACATTGCAGAAAAGCGCAATCTTATTGAAAATGCTTTCCTCAAGCGGCTCGTCACAGCGGAGTACGATAATATCGGGGTTGATGCCGAGTGAACGCAGCTCCTTTACCGAGTGCTGAGTCGGCTTTGACTTATGCTCCTCGCTGCCCTTGATGTACGGAACGAGGGTTACATGAATGAAAATGCTGTTTTCTCTGCCAACCTCAAGGGATACCTGACGGATTGACTCAAGGAACGGCTGACTTTCAATGTCGCCTACTGTGCCGCCGATTTCGGTGATGACAACATCGGCGTCTGTCTTTTCGCCGACATTATATATAAATGATTTGATTTCGTTTGTGATGTGAGGAATTACCTGAACTGTTTTGCCGAGGTAATCGCCGTGGCGCTCCTTTTCAAGCACATTTGAGTAAACCTTACCTGTTGTGAGGTTTGAATACTTATTCAGGTCCTCGTCAATAAAACGCTCGTAGTGACCGAGGTCGAGGTCGGTTTCTGCGCCGTCCTCTGTTACATATACCTCTCCGTGCTGATACGGGCTCATAGTACCGGGGTCAACATTGATGTACGGGTCAAGCTTTTGAGCGACTACCTTAAGGCCTCTTGCCTTAAGGAGTCTGCCGAGAGATGCCGCCGTAATACCCTTGCCAAGACCGGATACTACGCCGCCTGTTACGAATATATATTTTTTAGCCTTCTTTTCAGTATGATTAGCCATAAATTATACCTCAATCTCTCCTTCAAATACTTTTTCGGCATTACCTGTCATATACACGGTTTCGTCTGTATAATTGATAACAAGGTCGCCGCCCTTGAGCTTGATTTTGATGTCCTCGCCCTTTTTGCAGAAGCCGTTTTCACAAGCCGCAACTGCAACGGCACAAGCGCCTGTACCGCAAGCCCAGGTTTCGCCCGAGCCTCTCTCCCATACTCTCATCTTGATTGTATGGTCGTCAAGGACTGTAACAAATTCTGTATTTACTCTTTCGGGGAAGAGCTTGTCGTTTTCAAAGATTGGTCCTACCTTTTCAATGTCGAGGTGGTCAATATCGTCCATAAATACCACGCAGTGCGGGTTGCCCATTGATACGCAGGTGATGTTGTATTCCTTATCGCCGATTGTAACAGGCTCGTTTACGATTTTATCCTTATCCATAGCAACAGGAATTTCCTTTGGTTCAAGAATTGCCTTGCCCATATCAACTCTCAGGCTTGTTACCTCGCCGCCTGTTGTATAAGCCTTTAAGCTCTTGATACCTGAGAGAGTTTCAATAGTAATTTCGCTCTTCTCGTTGTAGTCAATCATTCCGTGGTCATAGAGGAACTTACCTACGCAACGGATACCGTTACCGCACATCTTGCCCTCTGAGCCGTCAAGATTGTACATCTTCATCTTAGCGTCGGCTACCTTTGACGGACATACAAGAATAATACCGTCGCCGCCGATACCGAAGTGTCTGTCGGAAAGTCTTACGGAAAGCGCCTCGGGATTGTTGATTTCCTGGTCAAAGGTGCTGAAATAAATGTAATCGTTGCCGATACCCTGCATCTTTGTGAATTTAAGCATCACTTTTTCCTCCCTCATATGGTTAATATCTATAAGCTCAGTGCTGTGCTGAGTGTAGTGGCTCTTTAAGCAGTCTGCAAGTGCGTTTGCTGTGTCGAGTGCGGTAAGGCAGGGAATGTTTCTTTCAACTGTCTTTCTGCGGATTTTAACGGAATCTCTTGACGGTATTCTGCCCTTTGCAGAGGTTGAAATTACATACTGGATTTTGCCCGACTCAATAAGAGTGAGAGTGTTGTCTGTCTTGCACTCGTGGATTTTCTTTACGGCTACAGCGTCAATGCCGTACTTCTTGAGCACCTCTGCCGTTCCCTCTGTTGCGTAAATCTTAAAGCCGAGGTCGTAATATTTCTTTGCAATCTCTCCGATTTCCGCCTTGTCGGAATTACGGACAGTGATGAACACGCCGCCGTTTTTCTTCATCTTGTAGCCTGCGCCGATAAGTCCCTTGTAGAGTGCCTCCTCAAGTGTGCCTGCAATACCGAGCACCTCGCCTGTGGACTTCATTTCAGGACCTAAATGGTTGTCAACATTGATAAGCTTTTCAAAGCTGAATACAGGTACTTTAACCGCAATGTAAGGGCTCTTTCTGTAAAGTCCCGTGCCGTAGCCCATATCCCTGAGCTTTTCGCCGAGCATTGCCCTTGTTGCAAGGTCAACCATTGGTACGCCCGTAACCTTGCTGATATACGGAATTGTTCTCGATGAACGGGGGTTTACCTCGATTACATAAAGCTCGTCCTTGTAGATGAGGTACTGAATATTAACAAGTCCCTTTGTCTGCAATTCAATGGCAAGGTTCTTTGAGCTTTCTATAATTGTCTGAGTCATCTTATCGGAGAGATTCCACGCAGGATATACTGCGATTGAGTCGCCCGAGTGAACGCCTGCTCTCTCGATATGCTCCATAATGCCAGGAATGAGAATGTCCTCGCCGTCGCAGATTGCGTCAACCTCAATTTCCGTGCCCTGTAAATATTTATCAATAAGAATCGGATTTTCAATATTCTGTGCAAGAATAATAGCCATATATTCCTTGACATCAGCCTCGTTGAAGGCGATAATCATATTCTGACCGCCGAGTACATATGACGGACGGAGAAGTACGGGATAGCCGATTTTATCGGCAACCTCGAGAGCCTCCTCGGTTGTCATAACGGTTACGCCCTTAGGACGCTTGATGTGGTACTTTTCAAGCAGAGCGTCAAAGCGTTCTCTGTCCTCAGCCATATCAATAGCGTCATACGAGGTGCCGAGAATGTTTACACCGCAGTCGCTCATATGCTTTGTAAGCTTGATAGCGGTCTGACCGCCGAAGGCAACTACTACGCCGTACGGCTTTTCGGTATTGATAATGCCCATAACATCCTCTGTGGTGAGCGGTTCAAAATAAAGTCTGTCGGCTGTGTCAAAGTCTGTGGATACGGTTTCGGGGTTGTTGTTTACGATAACAACATCGTAGCCTGCCTTTTTGAGCGCCCATACGCAGTGAACGGAGGCATAGTCAAATTCAATACCCTGACCAATTCTGATAGGACCTGAGCCGAATACGATAACTGTCTTTTTATCGGACTTTTTATTCTTTATAAACTCCTCAGCCTCGTTTTCCTTATCAAAGGTTGAGTAGAAGTAAGGGGTTTGCGCCTCAAATTCTGCGGCGCAGGTATCAACCATTTTATATACGGGCATAAGGCTCTTTTCGCACTTTTTGCCTGTGATAGCTTCAATAGTTCTGTCGAGGAAGCCAATCTGCTTTGCTCTGTAGTAGAGGTCGTCTGTAAGCTCGCTGTTCTTAAGCTCCTCCTCGACTGCAATAATATTCTTAAGCTTTTCAAGGAACCATTCGTCAATGAGAGTTACCTCGTGAATCTGGTCAACGGTAATTCCTCTCTTTAAAGCCTCATACACGCAGAAAATTCTCTTGTCGTCGCAAACGCTGAGTCTGTCATATACAGACGCATTTGAAAGCTCGGCAAATTCCTTGTCATCGAGAGTATCGTGAGAAATCTCAGCACCTCTTACAGCCTTCATAATAGCCTGCTCAAAGGTAGGAGCAATAGCCATTACCTCGCCTGTTGCCTTCATCTGTGTGCCAAGCGTACGGTTTGCATATACAAATTTATCAAACGGCCATTTCGGGAACTTTACTACAACATAGTCGAGCGCAGGCTCAAAGCAGGCGTAGGTAGTACCTGTTACGGCGTTCTTGATTTCGTTTAAGGTGTAGCCGATTGCGATTTTAGCCGCAACCTTTGCGATAGGATAGCCTGTAGCCTTTGACGCAAGGGCAGATGAACGGGAAACTCTGGGGTTTACCTCGATTACTGCGTATTCAAAGGTTTCGGGGTTGAGCGCAAACTGACAGTTAC
>JBJEOV010000111.1:0-6229 GCA_051880895.1 Ruminococcus sp.
TGAAAAATTTGCCGGACAGGAAGTTGTATCAAATAGTTTTATTATCAAAACTATTTGTAATCTTGCAACCGAGGGCGATTTAAGAGGCGACAACGGAAATGCGTATCTTGCAAAGAATTTTGAGCGAGAAACCATTGTTGCGTATGAAATATCAGACAGAATTAAGAAAAGCAAGGATAAAAAACTATCTGAGAAGAAAATTCTTGATGTTATTTCAACCCTCGAAGATGAAAACAATATCACTCTTGCCGAAAATCAGAAAGAAGCAGTTGTCAAAGCAGTAAACAACAGCTTTCTTTTGCTTACAGGCGGTGCAGGAACGGGCAAAACAACAGTCCTTAAATTTATACTCGAAGCCTGCGAAAGGCTTACAGAGTGTAAATCTGTGTGCTTATTAGCCCCCACAGGCAGAGCCGCCTCACGAATGACTGAAGCAGTCGGAAGGACAGCTACTACAATCCATTCCAAGCTTCAGTTAAAAGAGGACAGCGAGAACGAGGAAATAGTTGTTGATGATGACATAGTTGTTATTGACGAATCATCAATGATTGATATGTATGTTTTTTCTGAGCTTATGAAATCTGTGTCTAAGAAAAGCAAGCTTATTCTTATCGGTGACTCTGAGCAGTTACCCTCTGTAGGTGCAGGAAATGTTCTTTTTGAATTGCTCAACTCCCCTATTGCAAAGGTTGAGTTAAAGCAAATTCAAAGGCAGAAGGGCAACAATCCAATTATCAAAAACAGTATGTATGTTCGAGAAGGTGTCAACTTGCTTGATTACACGAGCGACAAATTCAGATTTTTTTACGCTGACAATCAAGATGAAGCCGCAAATCGGATAATCAATCTGTATATGAAGAAGGTAAATCAGTTTGGTATTGAGAATGTTGAGGTGCTTGCACCTATGAGAAAAGGTGCGGCAGGCACAAGCGAACTCAATGTTGCTTTACAGCAGGCTTACAACCCATATAGAAAGGGCAACAAAACCTTGAAAAAAGGCAAAACCGAGTTTCGTATCGGCGACAAGATTATGCAGACAAAGAACGATTACTCAATCGTCTGGGAATCACTCAACGGCAATAAAGGCGAAGGTCTTTTCAACGGCGAAATCGGTTATGTTACCGATATTCAGGACGATGTGCTTGTTGCGGATTTTGACGGCAGAACTTTCAGACTTGATAATCTTGAAAACATTGTACTTGCATATGCCATAACTATTCACAAAAGCCAAGGCTCTGAGTTTCCCTGCGTGATTATGCCTATTCTCAACTCACAGTATATAATGCTCAAAAAGAATCTGTTATACACAGGTATAACAAGAGCAAAGGAAGAAATAAGTATTGTGGGACAAAAGAGTGCCGTTTCTATTGCAATAAGAAATAACACCGTTGCCGAGAGAAACACAATGCTTGCTAAAAGAATTTCCGACAATCTGTAAAATTTAGAGTTTAAGAAGGAATTTTACTATGAACATAGAACTTTTTTTGACGAACGATAAGAGCTTTGAGTTTGATTCTGAGATCGCAAATGCTAAAAAAATGGTTGATAATCTCTATTTTACCTATATGGATAAAATTTCATATGGTCGTTATATTGATTATAATGCCAATAAGCTTATAGGTCTTTCTATGGAGCTTGAAGGTCTGAGATACCTTATCAATAACAAAATTAAAAATATCAAATAGTTTTTTGAAGGAGATAATTTTATGAATATGAAAGAAACAATAATGAACAAGAGCTTTGACAGCACAAAAAAGTGCGTTGAAAACCTCTATTACAAGTATATGACAGAGGTTTGTGACGGAATGATTGACGATGTTGCCAATTCGCTTATCGGAATCATTGCAGAGCTTGAAGCACTAAAGCTGAGAATGCACTCGTCATATGATGAGGAAAGACTCAGAAACGGAGCGTATAGCAATAACGCTATGGACTGCTACAATGCCTTCAATCGTTCTGATATTATTGAGTAAGATTGCATACATATCACGGCAGACTGCTTGTATCAGTAAATACGAGCAGTCTGTTCTGAATTAAGAAGTGAGGTTTTATTATGCCTAAGAAATATGAATTAGAGCCTTGCCCGTTATGCAAAGGAAAAATTAAAATTTACACAAGCATTGACCGAGGAGCGTTTGCAAGATGTAATAAGTGCAAAAAAGAGTTTGATGTTTGCGGAGTCGATGATATTCCTGTGTATCACGGAGTAAAAATCAGAAAATCAACTGTAAGGAAGATAGCAAAGATGTGGAACAGTGAGCTTTCAATAAAGCTTGCAAAGCTACATATAGAAAAAGACAAACAAAAAATTATTTATTAAACGAGGAGAAATCGTTGCAGACTGCTTATATCAGTAAATACAAGCAGTCTGTTCTGAATTAAGAAGTGAGGTTATATTATGCCTAAGAAATATGAATTAACAAACGAAACCATCACTTTTGACGGTCATACTCTTTACCGTATAAAGGCTTGTAAGGATTTTACGCTTGATTCAGGAGTAATAATCAAGAAAGGCAATCTTGGCGGTTATGTCGAAAGTGAAAAGAACTTATCGCAGGCAGGCAATTCTTGGGTTTTTGATAATGCAAAAGTTTTTGGTAAAGCTGAGGTTATTGAAAATGCAATCGCTTTTGGAAATGCTGTAGTTTGCGATAATTCTTTACTTCGTGGCAGTGCGATAGCTTGTAATAAAGCTATTGTTCGTGAAAGCAGTCACATATGTGATAACGCAATAATCCGTGATAATGCAGTGGTAGGTAATGGTGTTAATGTGTACGGCTGTGCTGATATTAACACCAACGCTTATATAAGCGAGCAGTATCATTTCTTATCTGTCGGACCGATAGGAAATGACGAAAACATTACCTTTTACCACAGAAAAGCGGCGAAACATTCATAAATTCCATCTGGTACATTGGTCCTGCTGAAAAATTTTTTAACAGCTTTTGGAAATTATATCCGGAAAACCTTTGTTACAAAGAGGAATATGAGCTTTCAATACAGCTTGCAAAGCTACATATAGAAAAAGACAAATAAAAAAATTTTTTTAAAAACAAGGAGAAATCATTATGGAAATCACAATAAAAGTCGGCAACTCAGAAAGAGTAATCGAAGCAAACAACTATCTCAAGGACCGTATAGACGAAACAACGGGAGAGGTTATCGGCAAATCCCTTGACCGAAATATAAGACTTGCTTGGTTCAGGAGTGAAAATCCACACGCCGTTATCACTAAAACACTGCGTTCAAGCGGAACACCTCTTGATGTGGTTGGAAAATTACTCAATGTCGGTACAATCACAAGTGATGTGTGTCAGCTTATCAGAGAGGGCTGTGGAATAGCAATAGCAGAGGTTGAAATATTCGATAATAAGCTTGACTATACAATAGCTAACGAATATGCCGCAAGATTAGCAAGCGAAACCTTCAGCTATAACTGTGAGGCGGCTCTTAATGCGGCTACGGAGAGGGCTTTGATTGCGGCAGGATATTTTGTGCCGGAAGAACTCGGATTTGGCGAGATAGTACCTATGAGTGATGTGAATACTGTAAACACAAATATTGCTCCGTCTAATCCCGTTACCAATGAAGTGAATACCGTTGCTCCTGCTACTGAACCTGAAGAAGTAAATAACATTCAGGTGAATGAAGATGTAGCAAACAGCCTTTCGGAAATTGAAAAGGAATTGTCAGGTGATGATGACTCTTTATTCAATAAGATTTGGAGTGCTGAAAGGGATAACGACATCGTAACAAACAGTAACGAAACAGGAAATGACGAGGCTGTATCTGATTTGCTTGCAAATTCTCTTGAAAATACTGCAAAAGAAACAGAAGAAGTTGTCTGCAATACAACTCAGGCACCGGTCACTGTTACATCAAGCGAAAATGCAAATACAAATACGCAGGCAAAGAATAAAAACTTTAAGACAATGACTTTTGCCGAGCTTATGCAGGTGATGTCATATGAAGAAGCCTGCAAGGTGACGATTCCGTCAGGCAAATTCAAGGGATATTCAATGCTTGAACTCTATAACCACGATAAAAGAAAGCTTGCTTTCTATGTTGAGAAAAGCGTAAGCGAATATCTCAAAGCCGCCGCAACTATTGTAATGGACGGGCTTAACAAGTAATTCAATTTTCTTTTCTGATGAACGGCTTTCTTAGTCGTTCATCAGAAATATTATATTTTACATTTAATTTCTTTAAAGAAAGGACTAACAATTATGGCTATGACAAACAAAGAAAAATTTATCTCTATTTTCACAAAGCATATCAACAGACCGGGTTCAATAGAACTGCTGAAGTATCTTGAAAACAGCGACTTCTTTACTGCACCCGCAAGCACACGCTTTCACGGAGCTTGTAACGAAGGCTTGCTCAATCATTCTCTGAAGGTGTATGAGATTTTCAGAAATGAGGTAATTGAGTATAACAAAAATGTTTCGGGACTTGATAAGCTTGACGAAAAGACGGAAGAAAGTATTGCAATCTGCGGACTTCTTCACGATTTGTGTAAGGTGAACTTCTATAAAGAAGCAACAAAGAATGTGAAGAACGAGCAGACGGGGGCGTGGGAAAAAGTGCCGTATTATACGGTTGACGAAACTTTTTCTTACGGACACGGCGAAAAGTCGGTTTTCCTCATTATGAACTATATCAAGCTTAAAGCAACCGAAGCACAGGCTATCCGTTTCCATATGGGAGCTTTTGACTCAGCTTTTCAGGGCGGTGATAAGAGCCTCGGTAATGCGTGGAACGGTAATCCTCTTGCGGTGCTGTTACATATTGCCGACCTCAAAGCAAGTAATATTTACGGTTGCTGATACTTAACGCTGTAAGAAAGGGTGTATATATATGCCTAACAATTTACCATTCGGTATAGCTGATATAGCTATGCTGTGCGGTATTTCAATTCCAAATACAAAGGGCAAAAACTATGTTGTAGTTGACTGTCCTTTGTGCGGAAGAAAAAAATCAATGACTTTAAATTTTGCCGAAGATGTTTTCGCCTGCCATTGTGCAGGCGGCAACGGCGGTATGCTTGACCTTTACAGTAAGCTGAATAATGTCAGCGGTAAATCAAACGGTGATATTATAAGAGAAATCAAAGACAGGCTTAATGTTGACGATGATTACAGAAACAGTAAAAGTAAGTCCAAAGCTCCAAAGCCTCAGCCAAAGAAAAAATCAAAGGCTGAAATTATAGAGCCGATGAAAAAGGCAGACAAGGCATACCGTTGCCTGCTTAATTTGCTCGGCTTATCTGATAAGCACAGGAAAGATTTGCTTTCAAGAGGAATATCGGAAGAAAACATAGAAAAATATATGTTCAGAAGTGTTCCTGTACTTGGATATGAGTATTTTGCAAGACAAGTATCTGAGCAGTGCGATATAAAAGGTGTTGCCGGATTTATGCAGGATTCCAGAAGTCAGTCGCTATCTTTCATTCCTAAGCTTACCGGAATAATTATACCTGTAAGCAATATATACGGACTGATAGAGGGATTACAGATAAGACTTGATAAGCCTATCCGTAAGACACGCTACATATGGTTATCATCTGACGGTCTTGTAGGTGGAAGTAAAGCTACAACTCCTGCTTACTTTGTTGAAAGCAAAGCAAAGAAAGATACCTGTATAATTACAGAAGGTGCTTTTAAGGCTATCATTCCCAATCAGTACATTGATGTTACTGTTCTCGGACTTGCAGGCGTAGGTAATCAACAGTGCCTTGAATATGTACTGCCCGAACTTAAGAGAAAAGGCTATACTAAAATTATTGAAGCTTTTGACGCTGATTTTCGCAACAATCCTGATGTAGCACATCATAGAGAACGGCTTGCAAAAACCTGTATTGACGAAGGCTTTAAAATCAGCAGATATATCTGGGATTTACAAGATGGAAAAGGGTTTGATGATTTTATCATCAACAAAATCAAAAAGTAATCAGGGTATAAATTTATACCCTGATTACGCTATAATATTTATTGTTTGCTTATTACATTGTTCTTTTATAAAAATATATTGCGTTGGGGGTATAAATTTATACCCTAATTTGAAATTGCTAACTTTGTTCAGGGTATAAATTTATACCCTAAATGATTAAAATAAGCTCGGTTGCAGGGTATAAATTTGTACCCTGTAATCGGGCTTTTATTTTTTTGCCCGTATTTTTTTATATTGACAACGCAAAAAAATAATGATAGTATTATATTATAAAGTTTTT
>JBJEOV010000112.1:0-6183 GCA_051880895.1 Ruminococcus sp.
GGTTCCCTACGATAAAACAGTCCACCGGACTGTTTTATCTACCCTCCTGCATTTGAAAATCAGTTTCTTTTTTTGGGCTCTGCCCAAACCCGCAAGCCTTTAAAAAGGCTTGACCTAAATTTTTGCCCCGGGCAGATAGTAAGCTATAGTTTTTAACATAGTTGCCCGACCGAAAGTTTTGTTTTCTGCTAAATTATAGTTTAGCTTACCAAAAGGGATAATCAAAAGTAAAAAAATCCTAAATAAAAAACCACCCGTTCAACAGGTGGTTTTTATTTTCATCATTAAACTATACCGGCAATTATTGACTGAATTTTAGTTGCGTCATCAATAGCCACAACGCCGTCGCTGTTGACATCTGCAACATAGCTCAGAGTGTCGCTGTCAAGCGTTATCATCTCGGCAAGATGCTGTTGCAAAGTTGTAACATCGTTTATCGACAAGCTTCCGTCATGCTCAATATCGCCCTTGATGACATTGGCAACGGCTCTTATTGTAAAGTTTCCTCCTATGCTGTCGCCAACCATACCGTAAAAATCTGTAAGGCTGATATTATTATTTCCTAATTGAACGAACGAGCGATTGTCAATCGTTTTCGGCAAAAACAAGAAATTATTATTTTCATAATCACCGTACCATTCACAGCAGCCGATTGTTGCAGAAGTACCGTCTGATGAGGTTATTTTTACTCCGATTGCGCCGTCTGACTTGGGTACAATGTAAGAGTCAACAGCTATATTCTGAATACCCTTGTACTCTATCTGTCCGTCTGCAAGCTCAATCCAGAGTGATTCGTCATCAACGGGAATACCGTTTTCAGTCGGAATATAGTAGATTTTATAGTCAGCGCCGAGCGACTCGGTTGAAAATTCCACACTGCTGATTGACGGCATTTCCTTGGTGAAATTAAAGGTATTTATAAATGTAGCGTCAGTTATTTCATTATTATTGTTATCATTAAAAAATGTATTATAAATCGGTCCGTATGAATCAACCGAAAGCAGCTCGTTGCAGGTGTGATTCTTAATGATGTCGTTTATTGCATAATTACCGCCGAAAATCTCAGCGCCGAGATATTTATCCTCATATGAAACATAAATATAGCTGTAATGTTCACCCCACGAGTTTTTGATAATCCACGCTCCGTCATTCTGCGGCTTAGCTCCCGATTTAAAGTTTTCCTTTGAATAGTTGTCATCCCAGCCCACAACGAATACAGAGTGACCGTTTGCACCAAGTTGTTCGTCAGTAAGCTCATCTCCGCAGTAAAAGGCGTTTGTTGAGGTATTGAGATATTCATCTACCAAAGCAAAGGACGATACTACTCCACCGGCTTCCATTATTGTCTTCTTGTAATCAACCGCATTTAAATCCGGACCCGATAACAGCTTTATGCCGCCTGCATAAAACAGTGGATTCATAGGCTCGAGGTCCTCAAAATACTCCTCGGTACGGCTCATATACGGCAGAGTGCTTTCGGCTACAACTCCGCCTGTTGTAAGATAACCGTATCCCGTATAAGGAAAAGCACCTATCTCGACACGATCTCTCTGCCAGCCTGTGCCGTCTTTTCTTGTTGACGCCCAGTAGTTTGCATATTCCTCAGACAAATCGTATTCGCCGTAGCCGTTTTTAAGCAGCGAGGTTTCCATTGCCGCTGTGGCTGAGAAGAATATACAGGTGTTCTGAGTTTTCTGATTCTTTACAGGCGTTACATAGCCCATATCCACACTGCTGTAGCGTGACGGAAGAGCTGAATTTGCGCCTGCTGTTTTGTTAAGATAATTTTCGCCTGACGCTCCCTGACTTATAATTACGCCTCCGGTTTTTCCGGTCGGTACGGCGTCAGTGGTTTTTGCAAATGCCTGTGTAAAAGGACAGGCAACTAAAGCCAGTGCAAGCATTGCAGTAATAATTTTTTTCATAACATCATTCCTTTTTTCATTATGTAACATTATTAATAAAATACAATTTTAATAATATATATTTATAATATCATAAAATTATGTATATTGCAACAAAAATATAAAATCGCCCGACAGCCGAAAGCATTGTCGGACGAATTTTTAGTTGGTTGGGGTTGAGAAACTATAATTTAGCGGAAAAACAAAACTTGCGGTCGGGCAACTATGTTAAGGAAACACTGAATAAATCACGCTGAAAGCTGTTTGCACATCTTGCTTGCATATTTTCCGCCAGCTTGCCCAAAAAATCCTCGTAATACGACAGTATTACTGCGGTTTATTTGTGCAACCTGACAAAAAATCTGACTACGCAATATGCACAAACGATTTAATCAGTGTTTCCTTAAAAATTATAGCTTACTATCTGCTCGGGGTTAAAAATTATCAGTCTGAAACATTATTATAGAAAGCGCAGCAAGCGGTGCGGTTTCGGCTCTTAAAATTCTTTTGCCCAGAGTTGCAGGCTGACCGCCGTTTCCGGTTAATCTGTCAACCTCCGACTGCTCAAAGCCGCCCTCACTGCCGATAAACATTGCTATGCTTTTCGGTTTTTCGGCAAGAATTTTATTCACCTTTTCGCCGCCAAGCTCATAAAATATTATCTGCTTTTCGCTTTCAAGGCTCATTTGTGCCGCTTTTTCAAAGGTCACGCAGTCGCACACCTGCGGAATTATGCCACGCCTGCTCTGCATTGCCGCCTGCAAGGCTATCTTCTGCCAGCGTTCGCATTTCTTTTTTACAGACCTTGCATCAGGTCGGGAAACGCACCTTGCCGAAAGCATCGGGACAATCCTCGATATGCCCAGCTCCACGCATTTCTGCACTATATAGTCCATTTTGTCGCCCTTCGGGAGAGCCTGATACAGAGTTACAAACACATCAGGCTCGTTTTCACAGGGCTTTTTTTCTGTGATTTCTACGGTTGCATAATCAGAGCCAATATCCGTTAGAACGCACTCGCACTGCGTGTTATCGGGGGTTATCAGGGTAAGCTCCTCGCCCTTTTTCATTCGTAAGGATTTTGATATATGCCGTGCGTTTTCACCCGAAATCACATAGGTGTCAGCGGCGATATTCTCATCTGTAAAAAACCAAGCCATCTTAAAAACCTCTTTTGTATTTGCTGATATATTTTTTTCAGTAAACTATAATTTATCAAACAAAAAACTTTTGGTCGGGCAACTATCTTAAAAACTATAGCTTACTATCTGCTCGGGGCAAAAGTTTAGGTCAAGCCTTTTTAAAGGCTTGCGGGTTTGGGCAGAGCCCAAGAAAAATTGCTTTGAAAATGCAGGAGGGTAGGTAAAACAGTCCGGGGGACTGTTTTACCGTAGGGAACCCACATCAGGGGTTCCCTTGAGCAAGAGTTTTGTTTTTCATTATAATTTAAATAGAATTGCTTTGTCACTTTCAATATAAATAAATTATAGTTTTGCTTATATACCATACTATTAAATTCTAATATACCAAAAATACCGCATAATTGCAAGCTTTTCCCTTTTTTGAATATACGCACTCCATGCGGCTATACTATATATAGAAAAGAAAAACAGCAAAAGGAGAATATGTATGCAGTTAAAAGGCTCGCAAACAGAAAAAAATCTTGAGGCGGCGCTCGCAGGAGAGTCGATTGCAAGAAACAAATACACCTTCTTTGCCGAAAAAGCAAAGGCAGACGGCTACGAGCAGATAGCACAGCTTTTTTATGAAACAGCCGACAACGAAAAGGCTCACGCTGAAATGTGGTTCAAGCTCCTGACAGGCAAATCAGGCGCAACCGAAGAGAATCTACAGCTTGCCGCCGACGGCG
Organism: Ruminococcus sp.; assembly: GCA_051880895.1. Classification (GTDB taxonomy): domain Bacteria; phylum Bacillota; class Clostridia; order Oscillospirales; family Acutalibacteraceae; genus Ruminococcoides. Next base: position 3,775 of record JBJEOV010000112.1, read on the forward strand.
AATACTACGAGTGGAGCGATATGTATCCGCAGTTTGCTCAGACGGCAAGGCAGGAGGGGTTTGATTTTATTGCGACTCTGTTCGATAAGGTTGCCGAGATTGAAAAGCACCACGAGGAAAGGTACAAAAAACTGCTTAATAATGTAAAGGAAAAGCTGGTGTTTTCAAAGGACGGAGAGGCTGTCTGGATATGCCGTAACTGCGGTCATATCTGCGTCGGAAAGTCCGCTCCGACGGTCTGCCCCGTGTGCGCTTACCCTCAGAGCTATTTTCAGATAAAAGCGGAAAATTACTAAAAAGAAATTTAATAAAAAATAGTCAAAAATTGAGCTTTAGAAATAAGGCTCAATTTTTTATTTTGCTTAAAAGTGCAGTATTCAAGCCGTTTTTTTATATTTATAAAAAGATAAAATGGAACAATTTTTTCTTGTAATACTTTTGTAATATATCTGAATTTTTGGTTACAATCTCGTTACAAATTGGTATCTAAAAAGTAAACTTTCATTTTCTTGCAATTTGACTACAAATTTGCAGGATTTTAATTCAAAAATCGAAAAAATAATTTGCGAAATAAGAAAAAAAGTCGAAATCGTTGTGCAATTTGTATAAAAACTTCATTTTACATTTGTTTGACATATTCAAAACTCAAGTTTATAATAACGCCGTTGCTTGTGAACAGCGTTTACACACCTTAAAAAACGCCTTCACATTGCATACGAATTTCAGAAAAAAGCCAAACGGAAAGCGGTTTTTGCACTTGCAAAAATCACTGAAGAAAGGAAGAATTTCTTATGATGCTAAAAACATTTTCAAAGCCTGCTATTAAATGGACGGTCGCAGCAATTCTCTGTGCAGCTCTTACCGCAGGTGCTTTTGTAAATGCAGCAGCAGACTCGGCAACAGCAGATGAGGCTGAGCCAAACAAAACCTATGTTGAAAGCTCAACAGAGTTTGAGGTTGGCAACGGCGATGTTGTTGTAAGTACAAACAAGGATTTCAATATGTCCTTTGATGTAATCAAGGCAAACACTATTACAATCGACAACTGCGGCGAAAAGCAGACTATCTCGCTCGCAAAGGGTACGGTCGAGGAGGTTCTCAGCAGAACAGGCATCACCCTCTCTGAAAACCAGTGCGTTACACCCTCGCTCAACACTGTTATTTCGGGCGATATGAACATCTATGTTTACAACGCCAAGACAGTTAAGCTCACCACCTACGGCACAGAAATGAGCATTAAGGCTCCCGAGGGCACAGTTGAAAACGCTCTTAGTATTCTCGGCTACGATGTTACAGATGACGATATTCTCAGCGTTGACAGAAACGCTCAAATTGAGGAAGGTATGCAAATCACTCTGAAAAAGGTAACCTATGTTGACGAGGTTTCCACAGAGAAAATCCCGTACGACACCGTTGAAAGGGATTCGGACGATATCCTCACAGGAGATAGCGAGGTAGCTCAGAACGGCTCAGATGGCGAAAAGGAAGTTACCAAGAGATGCAAATACATTGACAGAAAGTACGATTCAACAAATGTAATCAGCGAGAAGGTAACAAAAGAGCCTGTTGATAAAATCGTTCTCAACGGCACAAAGAGAGGTACAACAACCGATACAAGCGGCGCACCTGTTTCATACCGCTATATGGTTTCAGGCTCAGGCACAGCCTACACAGCCGCACCCGGCTCGCTCACAGCTACGGGCGCAGAGGTTTACGAGGGCGGCGTTGCAGTAAATCCTGATGTAATTCCTTACGGCTCACGGCTCTACATTGAGGCGGCAGACGGCAGCCATGTTTACGGCTATGCAACAGCTATCGACACAGGCGGAGCATTAATGGACGGCTCGGCTGTGGTTGACCTCTTCTACTTCAGCTATGACGACTGCGTGAACTTCGGCAGACGAGATGTTAATGTATATGTTCTTTAATAATTGACAAATAATTCAAAAAGCGGAGGTGCTGCGGCATTTCCGCTTTTTTCCGCAAAAATAACATTTTGCTTGATTTATCTTAATTTATAAGCTATAATATACGAAAAGTGTAATTTCGCATTGAAAGGATTTTGAAATATGAAGAAGATTATCTCTGCATTGTTGATGGCGTCTTTTATTGCAATTTCAGCGGCAGGCTGCGGATATAACGACGCTCTCGACCAGGCTTCAAAGGCAAATCAGCAGACCACAGCTGCAACCCAGTCCTCTGAGGCTACAGCTGATGAGAAGAAGGTCACAGCCGCTGACTATAAGGATACCTTTGAAGGACTTTGCAGCTATATGCAGGATAAGGGATATTATAATAAGGATACTTCAAAAACAGAAATGGACGCTTCGTTTATCGGCGCAAAGCAGGGCGTTAAGTACAGCATAAGTCCTGACCTCGCCATTGAGCTTTATGAGTACGATACAAAAA
>JBJEOV010000113.1:0-26779 GCA_051880895.1 Ruminococcus sp.
GTTATTATATCACGCCTTTTTACAAATTGCAACCCCTTTTTTCAAATTTTTTAAAAAATTTTTTGAGAGTTTTACATATTCTATATTACTACAATATATTGTATTTGCAGAACTGCTTTATACTATTATCAGTCTGATATAATACAGGAATGATGAAAACGCCCGTTTTCCGATACAGATATGACTTTCTCATCAATTTATATACATTATATATGATTAAATCATATAATATAAAGTAATATTCTGCCTGCTTAAAAATTAGTATATGACATTATTCGTACCTACTCAATTTATTTTACAACCGCAGTACAGTGATAATGCACAAAGCAACTCCGGGCGATTTATATTTATTACACAAAATTCTGTAAAAGTTGTATAAATCATTTGATTTTTCCTGAATTTATGGTATTATATATATGTATAGTAAGGGTAGTTTTTATTACCCGTCTGTACATTTCTTTGCAACGGAGGTTATGATATGAGCTGCAAAAACATTATTACAATTACAAGACAGTACGGTTCAGGTGGTCACGACATCGGAAAGGCTCTTTCTGAGCGTCTTGCCATTCCATTCTACGACAAGGAGCTTATATCTTTAGCAGCCAAAGAGAGCGGAATCAGCCCTGAGGTATTTGAAAATGTTGACGAGAAGGCAACAAACAGTCTTTTATACTCTCTTTCATTAGGACTTTACAATTACGGAAACGGTTTTTCATCAATGGGCGACCTGCCTGTTAATGACAAGCTCTATATTTTACAGCATAAGATTATTAAACAGCGTGCCGACGAAGGTCCGTGCGTAATTGTGGGCAGATGTGCGGACTATGTTCTCAGAGAGCATAAAAATCTTGTGAAAATCTATATTTATGCTGATATTGATGTAAGAACCAAGAGAGCAGTTGAAAGGCAGAGCATTGATCCCGCCCGTGCAAAGCAGGCAGTATTGAAGGCAGACAAAAACAGAGCAAACTACTATAGCTTTTATTCAGGAAAAAAGTGGGGCCTGGCAGATAACTATGATTTGTGTATTAACAGCACAGCCTTATCTACCGAGCAGGCAGTTGACATTATTTGTGAATACCTAAACATTATTAACAAGTAATTACGCATAATTCCTGCACTTCCTGAATATAATGGTATCGTTTACTATAAAATCGGAGGTGTTAATATGAGAATTATTGTAATGGATATTGATGATTTTATCTTTGGCAATGAAGAATGGCATCAGAGCGAAAGATAACCGAACTTTCAAAAACTGTAAATCGTGGATACTAATCAGAGCTGGGCGACTCTATGGCAATAGTTTTGGTATCCCGAAAATGAAATAAAAGATATTAACAAGCGGCAGCAACTCAAACTGTCGCTTGTTTTTGCGTTTGATGAAAAAATATGTAAAATAAGATTACGAATCCGCATAAATTTTCACTCAAGCACCTCAAAGCCCCTGTCGAAAAGCATAATATTAATGTCGATAACACTGAGCCTGTGAAGTATGCCGAACATTATTACAGCGTCTCTGCCGTCCTTTGCGTACAACGGCGCCGCCTTGATGCTGTTCAGCAGCTTTTCGGTCTGATTCAGGTCTGCGCCTGTTCCTATGCAAAGCATAATCAGCTTATCTCTTGACGGCGTTTTTACTCCCTTGAATATCTGATAGCCGTAGTGCTTTTCAATCATCGAGTTATTAATAGCCTCGGACTTGCTCATCCCTTTGCTGTTAATCAGGCTTTCAAGCAGCTGCGGCAGGGTTGCGCACTGAAGCTGGTCTATGTTTTCCTTAAAATAATCATCAAGATTGCTCTTTGACTTTAAAATGCCGAGCAATTCATCAGTAGATTTTTTCAAAATATATCTTCCTTTTCAAATGTTTTTATGTTAATATCTAAATAAGGCGAGGTGAGGAAATGAACAGCTATGAATATTTCTGTTCCCTGTGGCAGTTTGACATTGTTACAAATTTTAACAGAAACACACAGCTTGTACGCAACCGAAGAACCGGTCAGCTTATGGTAAAAAAGGTTATGCCTGCATACGAATTTGAAGTGCATAAGGCAGTCAGCAGGATAAACAACATTCATATTGCAAAGATTTTTGATGTCATAACCGACCGCAACGCCTGTATTATTCTTGAGGAATATGTGCCGGGAGGAACTATTGAACAGCTTTGCTCCCGTGGCGTTTTTACCGAGGATTATGCGGTGAACATTGCCCGACAGATATGCGACGGGCTGAGCGTACTTCACAAGCACTCAATCACCCACCGTGACATCACCCCGTCTAATATTATCATAGGCAATAACGGAATTGTCAAGATTATTGACTTCGGAATTTCCCGTTTTCACAGGGATAATGTCCGTCACGATACTCAGATTCTCGGCACAGAGGGCTATGCCGCACCCGAGCAGTTCGGCTTTATGCAGTCGGACTGCAAAACAGATATTTATGCGCTGGGCGTGTTGCTGAATTTTATGCTTACAGGGCATATTCCGTCCGAAAGAATGTATCGCAACAGCGACATAGGCGACATTATAAAAAAATGCACCGAATTTAATGCAGACAAGCGTTTTTCGAGCATAGAGGAATTAAGCTATGCGCTAAAAAGAAAGAGGGTTTACGGCTTTTCCTTTGCAGATAATTTTTTGGAAAACATACCCGGCTTTCGTTCAAAAAAGACAGGAGTGCGTGTTTTTGCCTGCATAATGTATTTTTATATGTTCTGGTGGATCGGAAATTTCTATATGCTGTATTGCAAAAGAAATTTTCTCAACATCTTCCCCGTCACATTATCGGTAATTCTGCTGTTTTTTATACCTATCGCATTTTTCTCAAATATTTTCGGCTTTCAGAGCTGTATTCCCATAATTCGAGATATGAAAAAATCCGCAAGGCGTATCCTGTTTAATTTCTTAGCCGTTGTAAGCATATACTTAGGCTTAATGCTTTTTAACATTGTGACTCAATCATATTATTACACAATATTCTGATTCAGCTCACTAAAAAGGCAAGCATATAATATCATAATAATTTTTTCTTGGTGTATGCTGTCGGCATACACCTTTTTATGGAATTTTTAGTATTATATTATCAACGGAATAACTTTTAGGAGGAATATATTATGAAAAATCCCGTTAAGAAATTATTATGCACACTCATAGCCGTACTTGTTGCAGCAACCTCTGCCATAGCTTTTACAGGCTGCTCAGGTAAGGAAAAGCAGTCGGGCACAGTAAGCACCGTTGCCGAAAGCTCAGATACCGACAGCAGCTCCAAAAAGGAGGAAAGCTCAAAGGCTGACGAAAGCTCCAAGGAAGAGGAAAGCTCAAAAGCCGAAGAAAGCTCCAAGGAGGAGGAAAGCTCAAAGGAGGAAGAAAAAGACTCCGACTCGGTAACTCCCGATTTCAAGGAGGCAATGGACTCCTACGAGGAATTTTTTGACGAGTATGTAGAGTTTATGAAGAAGTACGCCGAAAGCGACAATCCTGTCGGTCTTATGGCTGACTACACCGAGTTTATGTCAAAGTACACAGATACAATGAAAAAGCTGGAGGAGATCGACGAAAACGAGCTTTCCGAGGCTGACGCAAGCTACTACATTGAGGTTATGGGCAGAATCAACAGCAAGCTGGCTGAGGTTGCAATCTCATAACAAAATGAGTATTAACGAAATCTGGAGTGAAATTGCAAGAAAAAGCGGAAGTACAGTCACGCTCAAGGACGAAAGCAGCTTTACATACACAGTTTCCGGGGACAGTATTTTCATTCCAAAGGCAAACTGGCGTATAACAAAATCCGAAATTGAGATTGCCTTAGAAAAGCTAAATAATCCGGCTTTTGCCAAAAATGCCGAAAACAGCTCTTCATATGTTTACGCAATTATCTTCTCGGTTCTGAAAAACGGAGCTTTATAGCAGCCGGACTTTCATATACATAAAGCCTTAACAAAGCTAACCCTCACATTTTACGGTGTGAGGGTTAGTGCTTTTGATGAATTTTTATTGAATTATTGTATAACCTCTGTGACACGCTCGTACAGATACGGCTGTATTCCGGGATATGTAAGATTTTCGGGGAGCTTATCAAACAGCTGTATTTCTGCAATTTCCATTTCCTCGGGGATTTTTCCGAGAACATCCACATCGGCATAGAACAGACCGCCGTAGGTCACCTCGCCGTCCCTGTCCACGCCGTAAACGCTTATGGGTATAAGTCCGAAATCCTCCGCTCCGGTTTCTTCATAAAGCTCTCGCTGAGCGGTGTCAAAAATATTCTCGCCCTGTTCACGGTGACCGCCCGGAATTTCCCAGGTACTGCGCTCCTTGTGGCGGCAGAATATCCACTTGCCGTTGTATTTTGTCATAATAACGGCAAATTTCAGCAGCTTATCATCTATCTCGTCAAAATTCTTAAAAATTACTTTCATATGAATTTACCTCAACAATCTTCAACCATTCTTTAATACAACGCATTTGTTGCTTCTCGATTTAAAAACGGACTCAAAAGCCTCCTTGGAGTAAACAACCAGTCCGTTAATCGGGTCTGCTATGGTTACGGTGTCGGCGCTGTAGCCAATCAAATCGGCTGCGTGGTCGTCCATACACCAGTCATACTGCTTTCCGTCGGGGGCAATCCAGCTTTCAATGTCGGTGCGCTCCACCATTCCAATAGTCACCCACACCACAATGGGGTAACCCTTGTCAACAAGCTCGTACAGCTCATTGGGGCTTGAGCCTGTAATATCCACCGCCCTTAGCTTGCTGCCTGCGCTTTTCAGATAGCTGTTTGCGGCGGTAACTATCGGAGTTGTGCCGCAGACATAACCGTAAACGCTTGTGGGGTCGCCGATAAAATACTGCTCGGGACTTGAACCGTACATATTACCGTCCTCGCCGTACTCAAAATCGTACGGAGTACAAGGAAGATACTCGGTAGCCATAGTGTATTTATCAACATTACAGCCGCTGTAGCTGAGAGCCATTGTGAGTGCGGTAATTTCGCACCCTGTAGGCAGCTCGGGCTCCTGATAAATAATATCAAAATTCTGAATAACACTGCTGTCCCTTGACGCCCGTGACACAACCGCACCGCTGTTTTCCTGAAAAGCGTCTGCAATATCGTTTTTTTCGCCGCAGCCGCAAATCAACGCCGACACGCTCAGAACAGAAAGCAAAAACGCAGTAATCCTTACTATACCAATCCTTTTCATCACAATTCTCCGTTTCTGGTGATAACCAGATTATACCACAAATTCCGACAATAAACAATGACAGAAATATGAAATTTACAAAATTTGTATTTTTTATTATGATTATTTTTTGTTAGCTAAACTGTAATTTATCAAATAAAAAACTTTCGGTCGGGCAACTATGTTAAAAAACTATAGCTTACTATCTGCTCGGGCAAAAAGTTTAGGTCAAGCCTTTTTAAAGGCTTGCGGGTTTGGGCAGAGCCCAAGAAAAGAAACTGATTTTCAAATGCAGGAGGGTAGGTAAAACAGTCCGGTGGACTGTTTTACCGTAGGGAACCCACATCAGGGGTTCCCTTGAGCAAGAGTTTTGTTTTTTATTATAATTTAAATAGGATTGCTTTCTCACTTTCAATATAAATAAATTACAGTTTATAACATAGTCATCTAACCTAAACTTTTTGTATGCAAAAGAAATGCAGACAGAAAAAATCCGTCTGCATTTCCGATTAAAGAGGTCGGACAAAAATGACCTTATTATACTGTTATAATACTATTTTTATACAACTGCTGCACTGCGCAGGCTCGGCAATTACTCGCCGTCAGCCTTTGGCTCTTCGCAAAGCTCTTCTGCTTTTTCTTCAACCTCAGGCTCTTCGCAGATTTCCTCTGCTTTTTCCTCTGCCTTTGCAGCCTTTTCTTCCCTGGCTTTTTTAAGCGCAGCTTCCTTGCGTTTTGTAGTCTTTTTCTCCTTCGGCTTTTCGGGAGCAGGCAGCTCCTTGTCAAGCTCAATGTACATTACAGCGAGCGGTGCAAGCGTCAGATTGATTGAATACGGTAAGTTGTGGTCTTCTATATCATCAGCCTTTATTTCGCCGCTGTTCAATATGCCGCAGCCGCCGAATTCCTCAGCCTCAGAGTTGAGAACCTCCTTGTAAATACCGTATTTCGGCACACCTATTTTGTAATTCTCACGGAGCATCGGCTGGAAGTTGCACACAACGATAACCTCGCTGCCGTCATAAGCAATTCTTCTGAAAGAAATAATGCTCTGCCTGTAGTCGTCAAGCGCAATCCACTGAAAACCGTTCCAGTCGTAATCATTCTCGTGCATTGCAGGAGTATCGCAGTAGAATTTGTTTGCTGTGGCAAAGAAGTGGTTGAGCTGACTGTGCTTTTCATAGTCGAGCAAATTCCACTGGAGCTGTTCGGTAGCGTTCCACTCGTCAAACTGACCGATTTCGCTGCCCATAAACATAAGCTTTTTGCCCGGATGAGCAAGCATATATGCAAGAAATCCTCTTACGCCTGCAAACTTGTTGTCATACAGTCCCGGCATTTTGTTAATGAGAGAGCCTTTGCCGTAAACAACCTCATCGTGCGATATCGGGAGCATAAAGCTTTCGCTGAATGCGTAAACCATACTGAATGTAAGTGTGTCGTGGTGATAATTTCTGTAGAGAGGGTCGAGCTTGATGTACGAAAGCATATCGTTCATCCAGCCCATATTCCACTTGTAGTCAAAGCCGAGTCCCAGATCCTTTGGCGGGAAGCCGGTAACTCCCGGCCACGCTGTGCTTTCCTCGGCAATCATCATTGCCTCGGGGTGGAAGAGATGCACCGCTGTGTTAAGCTTTTGCAGGAAATCAACGGCTACAAGATTTTCTCTGCCGCCGTAGATATTTGCAAGCCACTCGCCGTCCTTGCGGTTGTAGTCAAGATAGAGCATTGACGCAACGGCGTCAACCCTGATACCGTCAATGTGGTACTCGTTGAGCCAGAACATTGCAGATGAAATCAAAAAGCTTGTAACCTCGTAACGGGAGTAGTTAAAGATATATGTACCCCATTCCTTATGCTCGCCTATTCTCCAGTCCTCATATTCGTAACAGCCTGTACCGTCAAATCTTGCAAGTCCGTGACCGTCCTTCGGGAAGTGAGCAGGTACCCAGTCAAGAATAACGCCTATTCCCTCCTGATGACATCTGTCAATAAGATACATAAGGTCCTTAGGTGTGCCGTAGCGTGAGGTAGCGGCAAAGTAGCCTGTTACCTGATAGCCCCAGCTGCCGTCAAACGGATATTCGGTAAGCGGCATAAACTCAATGTGAGTGTAGCCCATCTTTTTCACATACGGAATAAGCTTATCGGCAAGCATTCTGTAGCTCAGCACTGTGCCGTCCTCGTTTTTCATCCACGAGCCGGCGTGCATTTCATATACATTTATAGGTGAGCTTTTGTGCGGATGCGCCTTTTTATATTCAAACCAATCCTTGTCGTTCCATTCGTATCCGTTTATTTCATACACACGGGACGCATTGTCGGGTCTGGTTTCGCAGTGGAAAGCGTAAGGGTCGGTTTTCATAACCTTTGTCATATACGGAGTTTCCACGCAGTATTTGTAGCAGGCATATTCCCATACGCCCTCAATGAACAGCTCCCATATGCCCGACTGGTCAATTTTATACATATAATTTGCGTCCTTATCCCAGTCGTTGAAGTCACCCACAACGGATACAGACAGTGCGTTCGGCGCCCATACTCTGAACACAACGCCGTCCTTGCCGCCCCAGTTTACAAAATGTGAGCCCATAAATTCATAAGCTCTGACAGACTCGCCCTGCAAAAACTGCTCAAGCGGAGTCCTTTCATCATTTAAGGTAAAAGCCATATTATTCCTCTTTTCTTTATGTATATTAAAAGACATCGGCAAATAAAATGTGCAGTTTGTCTTAATTCTTTTTGACTTAATAATAGTATAATATATTTTACACAAATATACAAGTATTATTTTATAATTTTATGTAAATTGTTTTGACAAATTTCAAAACGGCTAAATTCTGCGGTTAAGCGGTGCGTTTTCCGGCAAGTGCAAGGTTTTTGAATTGTTCAGCAGCCATTATATAATAATAGTTGCTCAAAGGTGAAAAATATGTTAGAATATGAAACACAGAATGATAAATCCGGACGGTGAAATTATGAAAAAGAGATTTCTTGACAGCGGTAAAATAGTGGGCACTCACGGCATAAAGGGCGAGGTGAGGATTGACCCCTGGTGCGACAGCCCCGAGTTCCTCTGCTGCTTTAAAAAGCTGTACCTTGACGAATATGGCAGGGAGAGCATTAAGGTGAAGTCACGGCCGCACAAAAATATTGTGCTTTGCAAAATTGACGGCATAGACAGCATTGAGCAGGCTGACCGTATGAGAGGCAGGCTTGTGTATATTGACAGAGAGGACATAGAGCTTGACGAGGGCGTAAACTTCGTGCAGGATTTGCTCGGTCTTGAGGTAAAAGACGCCGACAGCAACGCTGTTTACGGCAAAATAACCGATGTTCTGCGCACAGGCGCAAACGATGTTTACGAGATTACCGACGGCTCTGGCAAAAAGTACCTTGCCCCCGTAATTGACGAGGTTATTACCGAAACAAATGTTGACGGCGGCTATGTTCTTATCCGCCCGATGAAAGGAATATTTGACGATGAGGATTGACATAATAACCTTATTCCCCGAAATGTTCGCTCCCGTGCTGGGCGAAAGCATAATCGGCAGAGCGCAGAAAAGCGGCGCGATAGAAATTCACTGCCATCAGCTGCGTGACTACGCCTTTGACAAGCACAGACGGGTTGACGATACCCCCTACGGCGGCGGAAAGGGTATGCTGATGAAAGCCGAGCCGATTGCGCTCTGCTTTGAGGACATCTGCGAAAAAATCGGAAAAAGACCGCATTTTGTGTATATGTCGCCCCAGGGCAGAACCCTTACGCAGCAACGGCTCAGAGAACTTGCCGATATAGAAAACATCTGTATTCTCTGCGGACACTACGAGGGCGTTGACCAGCGTTTGCTTGATGAATTTATAGACGAGGAAATCTCCATAGGCGACTATGTGCTGACAGGCGGAGAGCTGCCTGCAATGGTATTTGCAGACGCCCTTTCAAGAATGGTGCCGGGTGTGCTTTCAAACAACGAATGCTTTACAGAGGAAAGCCACTTCAACGGCCTGCTCGAATATCCGCAGTACACAAAGCCCTCGGTGTGGCGTGGCAAGGAAGTGCCCGAGGTGCTTTTAAGCGGTCACCACGCAAACATAGCAAAATGGCAGAGGGAAAAAAGCCTTGAGGTAACCTCGGCAAAACGCCCCGACCTGCTCCAAAAGGCGGAAAATGAGCAATAATTTTCAGCAATAATCAGGCATTATATAATAATATACAGCAATACTTCATATATTCACATTTTACCTATAGTAATGTTGCACAACAACGGAGCAAAAATTTTGGTTGTAAGTGAGTAATAAACCAAAAATTATTTAACTTATTGACCTTTTTTTGAAAAAATACTATAATATTTATTACAAGATTGCATATGCAGTCGAATTAAGGGTTAAAATATATGGCAAGAGAGGGATTTTTAAAATGTATGTTAAGGAAGTATTAGTACAGAACAAAGCAGGCTTACACGCTCGCCCGGCTACATTTTTCATTCAGAAGGCTAATGAGTACAAGTCAACTGTATGGGTAGAAAAGGAAGAAAGACGAGTAAACGCAAAGAGCCTTCTCGGTGTATTGTCACTCGGCATTATCGGCGGTACAACAATCAAGGTTATTGCTGACGGTTCAGACGAAACAGAGGCTGTTGACGGTCTTGTTGCTCTTGTTGAGTCAGGCTTTGCCGAATAAGCTTTTCTGAATATTTTTTGAATTTTGGGGCGGTTTTTCCGCCCTTTTAGGTTATTTGAGGTGGTAAATTTCGTTGCGACCACACGCCGCCGGTATGACAGGGGAAACCCGAGAGATGCAGGAGCAAGCGACGCCTGCCGAATAACCGTTATTCAGGAACCGCCTTGAGAAATCAGGGCGGTTTTGTTTAGGAAATAAACAGCAGAAATATATTTCATTTTTCATCATTCATCATTCATTATTCTTTTTCATCATTCATTTTTCATTACAAAAAAGGTAGATTTTTATGAACCCAAAAATGTCAGAGCTGAGAAAAAAAGCTATGTCCCTCCCCCTTTTGCCGGGGGTGTATATTATGCACTCGGCAGACGGAGAAATTATATATATCGGCAAGGCTAAGGCACTGCGCAACCGTGTCAGCCAGTACTTCGGCTCACAAAAAAACCACGCCGAAAAGGTGCGCAGAATGGTTGATAATGTTGACCGTTTTGAGTACATTATTACCGACAGCGAGTTTGAGGCTCTTATTCTCGAATGCAGTCTGATTAAACAGCACACACCGAAGTATAATATTCTTTTAAAGGACGATAAGGGCTACAGCTACATCAGGGTTAGCGGCGACAAATGGCGTAAAATCTCCTATGTCCTGCAAAAAAAGGACGACGGCGCAGAGTATATCGGACCGTACAAGAGCAGCTACTATGTGAAAAGCGCAGTTGAGGAGGCTAACAAAATCTTTATGCTCCCCACCTGCAACAGGAAATTTCCGCAGGATTTCGGCAAGGGCAGACCGTGCCTGAACTACCACATCAGGCTTTGCTCCGCACCCTGCACGGGCAGAGTGAAATTCGGTGACTACAACGAAAGCGTGGAGCAGGCTCTGGCATTTTTAAAGGGCGGTTCGGCAAGCTCGGTAAAGGAGCTTACCCGACAGATGGAGGAGGCTGCCGAAAGCCTTGAATTTGAGAGGGCGGCAAAAATCCGTGACAAGATAAACGCCATTAAAAAGATGGGCGACAAGCAGAAGGTGGTTGCCAACAGGGTGCTTGACGAGGATGTTATTGCCGGCTTTTCGGACGGCGGAAAAACCTGCTTTCAGGTGTTCCGCTTTGAGGGCGGTCGGCTTTTTGACAGGGAAAGCTTTGTTTTTGACTCGGGAGATGCCGAGAGCGAAACCGAGGAATTTATCCTGCGCTACTACACGATACGCAACGATGTGCCGAAAAATATTGCCGTTGACAAGGAATTTGACGGTATGAGCGCAATACAGGACTGGCTGAGCGAAAGGCGTGGCAGTCGGGTGTATATCACAACTCCGCAGAGGGGCGAGCAGGCTCAGCTTGTGGCTATGTGCCGTTCCAATGCGGCAGAGGAGCTTGCACAGCGCAAGGGCGCAACGGTGCGTGAATACTCCGTGCTTGAGGAGCTGAGGGACTTGCTCGGACTTTCAAAAATTCCCGAATACATCGAAAGCTACGATATTTCAAATCTTGCAGGCACGGAAAATGTTGCAGGTATGATTGTTTACAAAAACGGCAAGCCGTACAAATCCGCATACAAAAAATTCAAAATAAAGGGCTTTGACGGACAGGACGATTACGCCTCAATGGCTGAGGTGCTGGGCAGACGGTTTGACGAGTATTACAAGGCGGAAAAATCGGACGAGGGCTTTGGAAAGCTGCCCGACTTAATTCTGCTTGACGGCGGCAAGGGACAGGTTGCCGTTGTAAAAGAGGTGCTGAAAGCAAAGAATATTGATGTGCCGCTTTTCGGTCTTGTAAAGGACGACAAGCACCGCACAAGAGCCGTTACGGGCGACGGCGGAGAAATTGCAATCAGCTCACACAGGGCGTTATTCACCTTTCTGAGCAAAATGCAGGACGAGGTGCACCGCTTTGCCATAGGCTACCACCACAGCAGGCGGAGCAAAAACACCTTTAAAAGCTCGCTTACCGAGATTGAGGGCATCGGCGAAAAGCGTGCAAGGGCAATGCTCAAATATTTCAGAACGATAGACAACATCTCAAGGGCTGACCTTGCGGAGCTTGAGGGCTGTCCTCAGATGACGAAAAATTCCGCACTTGCGGTGTACCGATACTTTCATTCGGACGAAAACACAAAAGAAAAAGAAAACCGATAATAATGTTGTAATTTTTGTAATAATATGTTATAATTATGTAACATAAAGTAAATACATTTAAAGCAAGCGTTTTAATGCTATATTTGAAAAAAGGAAGATAATATGAGGGTAATAACAGGAACGGCAAAGGGCAGACGGCTCGAAACCTTAGAGGGCGAGGATGTCAGACCGACCACAGAAAGAATAAAGGAGGCTGTATTTTCCATAATTCAGTTTGACATTATGGGGCGCAGCTTTCTCGACCTTTTTGCTGGCTCGGGGCAGATGGGCATTGAGGCAATCAGCAGGGGCGCAGACTCGGCGTACTTTGTTGACTCGTCAAAAAAATCGCTTGATGTGGTGAAAAAGAATGTGTCTGCGGCGAAATTTGAACAGCAGGCAAGGCTTTTTGCAATGGACTACCGCAGCTTTCTCTCAATGAACACCGCACAGTTCGATATTGCGTTTTTAGACCCGCCGTACAACAAGGGAATAATTCAGGACGCACTCCCCCTTGTGGCGGAAAATATGCGTGACACGGGAATAATTATCGCAGAAAATCCCCTGAACGAACAACTTTCTGCAAATTACGGCAATTTTGTACTTGACAGAGAATATCGCTATGGTAAAATAAAAATAAGCACATTCAGACATAAGGAATTTTTGTGATGAAAAAAACAGTAATTTGTCCGGGCAGCTTTGACCCGGTTACGCTGGGACATATTGACATTATAAAGCGAGCCGCAAATATGTTTGACCATGTTATAGTCGGTGTGTTTACCAACAAAAACAAAACTCCGAGCTTTTCGGCTGAGGAGAGAATACAGTTTTTGAAGGAGTCAACCGCAGGCATTGAGAATGTGGAGATAGTGAGCTACAGCGGACTTCTTGCGCAGTACTGCAAGGAGCGCAGGGTTGACGCCATAGTAAAGGGGCTCAGGGCGGTGTCTGACTTTGAATACGAATTTCAGCAGGCACTCACCAACAAAAAGCTCAATCCGCAGCTTGAAACAATATTTCTGACTGCTGAGTCGGACTCAATGTATTTAAGCTCCAGTATGGTGCGCACGGTAGCCTCCCTCGGCGGCGATATAAGCAATTTTGTTCCCGTAATCATACACGACAGAATTGTCGAAAGACTTTATAATAAAAATGAAAAATGAAAACTGAAACCTTAAGAAAAGGAGATAATAAAAATGAAAATTGATGATTTAATTTTAGGACTTCAGGATATACTCGCTTCAGCCAAGGCAGTACCGTTTTCGGGCGGAAAGGTAATGGTTGACAGCGACGAGATGTATAACATCCTTGAGCAGATACAGGACGCAATGCCGTCTGAAATCAGCCAGGCAAAGAATGTGGTTGCCGACAGAAAGGCAATTCTTACAGAGGCAAAGAAAGAGGCTGAAAACATTATCCGCAACGCCGAGGAGCGCAAAAAGACAATTCTCAACCAGAACGAGCTTGTGCGTGAGGCTAAGGTAAAAGCAAAGGAAATTATTGACGACGCAAAGGCAAAGTCAAAGGAAATCCGCACAGCTACAAATGTTTACTCCGACAGCATTTTAAAGACCACAGAGGAAACACTCACCTCACAGCTTGACCTTGTAAAGAGAACAAGAGCAAAATTCTCGGAGCAGCAGAAACCGCAGAAGTAATTTCAGAATAAAAGACGGGCAAATCCTTAATCGGGTTTGCTCTTTTTATTTTTCGGGTTGTATTACGATAGCCGCACACAAGGTCGCAAAAACGGCTTGGTAATGCGGCTTTTGAGGGCTTTAGCCCGTGCGTGGTATTCCGCCTTATTTATGATGTACAGCGCAATATCAGCCTTGCCGCTGAGCATTTATTCAGGACACAAAAATAGCAAGCCCATATTTCAGGACTTGCCCTTGTTCAATTACGCTACTTTGTCCGTGGTATATTCCACAACCGCAATTTCGGTCATAAAGCTGCTTACAGCCTTTACAATATCGTCAAGCCTTTTCGCTACCTCGTCGGTAAAAACCGTTTCACCGCATTGGGAGCATTCAAGGCAGGGTACATTTTTTACAATAACAATACACTTTTTCAAATCGACAAAATGCGTTGTTGTGCCTGGCTTTAAATCGCCTTTGCAGAAAAAGCAAGTCATTATTATTTCTCCTTTCGGGTTTCTAAATCATTTCTGAACTTATCAGTTGTTGGGAAATAAGCGGTAATAATGCTTACAATATCACCGCTGTACCCTGCAACAATGTGTATATATTCATTATTCAGGCTCAACCCCAGTACAAGACAAGCCGGATACGGATAGCTGTCGGGGTATTGCTCTATTATTTTGCCTGTAGATATGGCGTTGAATATATCTTCACGATATAAATTTCTTTCCTGCAACCGCCTTAATGCGTGTGTAGTCCACACTACAGCACCGTTACTACATAGCTTTTGCAATAATTCAATAGATAATTCATTCATCTTGTTTTTACCTTTCAAGGCTTGTGCAGCGGCATTATTCGTTTGCTTCCCTCTGCATTGCCTTTTCAGACATAAAAATCACCTGCACTGCGTATCAATCCCAGTTAATAGCGTTGTGGTCGGTTGTTTCGCCGTTTTCGTATTCCCTGCGTGCTGTCTGTATCGCCAGAATATCGTCTTGCGTTGCAACATCATCAGACACAAATCTTTTTGCAATTTCCAAAAGCAATGTTTGTTCTTTTTCGGGTAAATAATCGATTACATCAATAAGCTGTTTTTTAATAGGTGACATAACTAGACCCCCTTATAAACTTCGCCACGAGGTGCGATTTTATCAATCAAAATAATATTTTCGCTGATATAAGTAAAAATTATTCTCCAATCGCCGACACGCAGCCTGTAACTGCCGCTATATCCCTTTAACGGCTTTATATCGCCGTTCGGTATATATTCAATGGCTTTCTTAATTCTTTGCTTTGTCGGTCTGTCCATTCCGTTAATAGCCTTTACGGCACGCTTAGAATACTGTATTTCCATTTTATGCGTTGCTCTCCGTTTCCCTCTGCATTGCCCCACCAATCGCACGGTTTACAAAGCCGTTTATACTCTCGCCGTTTTGCTCGGCGTGAGCCTTTATTATATCCTTACGCCCTTTTTTCACTTGTTGAGCTATACAGTCATAAGCCTTTGCGTTATATTTGTTTTTCGCCCTTGTCTGCGGCGTTCCTTTTGTTTCTTCCACACTTTCACCACCTTAATTTATCGGTACGCTGTCAACATAACAGCTGTCGGGGCAAAGGTCAACCTTGTTATTCCAAACAACATTACTGTCAACATTCGGGTCAATGTCCCACGCAACATCGTTGCAATCGTCCACATATACACGCTTGAAATTTTCATAATCTCTGAACGGGGTAAAAACTCCGCCTTGTGCAAGCGTTGGTTTCATATCAAGCACACGCTTTTCGCCGTTTTCATAGGTCAGCAGAAGTGTAAAATCCTGTTGCGGAGCAACGGCAACAAGCTTTTTTCTTCCGCCTGCAAAGTATTCCGCCATAGGACGGTCAAAGCCTTTTGAAAGATAATATTCAACTGTATTCGGCATAATATTCCCCCTTATCTTAAAGGCTCAATAGCAAATAACTCCTGCTGGTCAGCGGCAAGCTCCCAATTTTCTTTTAATTCCTCTTGGTGGAAAGCTGCCCAGCCTAAAAGCATTTTAAGCTGTTTGTTTGGCATTGTACCCTCTAAAACTTCAATATCGTTTATTGATACAATTACTTCATTGTCACCGTACTTTGCGTGGAAATGCGGCGGCATATGGTCACGCCAATTTATGTAGATTTTTATTCCTCGAAACATACATATTGTAGGCATTTTCTCAACTCCTTATGTGTAGCTCTGAGTTTCTCTCTGCATTGCCTCACCAATCGCACGGTTTACAAAGCCGTTTATACTCTCGCCGTTTTGCTCGGCGTGGGCTTTGATTTTTTCTTTTTCGCCTTTATATACTCTGATTTTTATTTCGTCATAGGCTTTTGCATTGTATTTTGCAACAGCTTTTCTTTGCGATTCTGATATAGCCATATTTTCACCGCCTAATCTATTGACAATCAATCCTCATTATGCTAATATAATAGTGTAAAGGAACGGCTTTAGCTGTTCCGCAAACTGATTATTTATAGTATAACCGTCTTGTGTTGCAGCACAGGGCGGTTATTTCTTTTTTATATCATCAATGACTACCTTAACAGTAATCAGAACAATTACATATGTAAGTAATAAAATCACTTCTGACATAATATTCACCCCCTTTCACAAGGGAGCTGAAACAGCCGCCACCGTTCCTTTACGATAATTATTATATCACATCATCAATACTGTATCCAGTAGAAACATTCACAAAAACCACCGTTCACATTTGTTTATTCTGTATATTGTTTCAGAGCCTGCTGTCTTTGCAGTCTGCTATGTAATTGTATATTTGCTGTTTGCTGTTCATAAAATAGTCTTTCTGTTTATAGCAATATTCCAAAGCATTCCAAAGCTCCCTAAGCACAATAAATTATTTTGGAATATTGAGCAAAAGCAGCATAAACACTGGACTTTTACAATATTACAAATCGTTTGCACTTTGGAATATTTTACATTTGCTGTTTGCTTGTGAATTATTGCTGTTTTCCCAATTGTCCAAAATAAAAAATTGTTCTTAGAGCATTTTGTATTTATGCTGAATTTATATTGTATTTATGCTGAATATATCAGCTTTATGCGCCATCAGATTTTTTGAAGTTTACCGCAAAACCCTCGTTTTAGTACCGAAAAAGCAAAAACAAAACCGCACCCAAAGCCTGAAAAATGGCTTGGAAATGCGGTTTTTGTTTGGAGCTGATAACGGGATTTGAACCCGTACAGAAAAAATAACCACTATTTAAGCAAATAATTTTTCTTTTGTGTTACTCTTTTTACTTGAAATTTTTACGATTTTTTAAAATGTTCTATGATAAAACAAGTTGTGTTTTTTCTTTCTTTTGAAAGGGTGTGATGTTTAAAAAAGAAAAACACAATTTGTTGACATCATTTTATTAACCGAAATTAACCGAAATTCTCAGTAAACACTTTTGTAATTTGCTGTTCAAATTCTTCTTGCTTATCACGCAAGGTGTGTTCATATATATTTTGTAACACATTAAGCGAGGACCAACCGCCAACCTTTGCAATATATTGGTCTGGTATTCCATTTGCGTGTAATTCAGAGGCAAAAAAATGTCTAAGCTTGTGAAAACTGAAGTAAGGAATATTACAGTGTGATATAAGCCTATCATAACCGCTTGAAATTTCAGCCGGAGTTAAGCCGAAGTATTGATACCTGTTTGCCTCTTTGATTACAGCAGGCGGCAGTGGAACAAAGCGGTCACTCGAAACAGTCTTTGTTGTTTTTACTACAAGATTGTTGTTCTTATCATACACTACAGCTTTATTGACATTAACACCGAACAGCGAAAAATCATCACGAGTTAATGCAGATATTTCACTTCTTCTCAAACCGCCCTGACACGCAAGCAATATAGGTAGCTTGATTTTTTCGTCAGCTCTTGCAATAAGCTTGCTAATTTCACGAGTAGTAGGAATTACATATTTGGGTTTTACTTTTTTAGGTAATGTAATATTCATCGAAAAATCAGGACGGTAAGTTGATACGACAGCGTGTAGCAGGCTGAAAGCATTACGAACAGTCTTGGGTGAATGATTAAGAGCATAGCGATTGACAGCTACTTGTATATTTGTTTCTTTCAACTCAGACAATTTTAAGAACATCAAATCGGGAAAAGAATTTCTCTGATACACATAATAATTTTTTATTGTCGAGGGTGACAAAATAGAAGATCTTGAATTGATGTAATCAAAGTAAGCCTCTTTGAGGGTGAGTTCGGTTACATTTTTGTTTTGTTCTTCGGTTGTAAAAACAAACGGCATTTTAATAATTTTTGTTTCATAAGACATTGTTTTTTTCTCTCCTTGATTAGTAAGATAACGCCTATATAGTAACATAATTGTAATAAAAATGTCAATTTGTAATAACTTTGTTTATTGTAAAAAACGATTAATTATTATCAGTGTTATAAAAATGAGTTATAAATCTGTATCATTGTGTTATCAGGGTATAAATTTATACCTCATTTTTTTAATAAAAAATAGTCGAAAGGAGATGACAAGTGATGATAAAGGAGCATACAAGATTAACTAACGATATTGAGCAACTTATAAAAAGATATGTAATCGTTCCTAAAAGTTCTGTGTACGAGTGCTATCGGTTATACAAATCAGAGCAGATTGACTTGTCAATCCGTAGCTTGCTCAATCAGGGAATAATTTATCAGGTTAAGCTGAAAATCAATCCAAGCAGTAATCAAAAATCAATTTGCTACTGCATAAGAAATTCCGGAATAAATGATAAATCTACTCAGATAATCAATGGTAACTCTCTTTTGGGATTGAAGCAGACTCTCATTTTGGTAGCCAACCTCAAAAGGTTTTATCCATCGTTAATCCACAATCCATCATACTTTCCCCTTACAGCAAAGGTTACGGTAGTGACTGAAGCTAAGGAAGAAAAGAACATTGAGATAATATACCTGACTCCCGATAATAAAGGCAGGGTGTACTTCCACATTGATAATGAAAACACCAACAGCCTTATTCGCTATGTTATTATGGACGGTATATTCAGTAAAGCAGACATTAAAGAGTTGGAAACAAAAATCAGAAACATAAAGTGCCTTGTTAAGACAGGGCGTAAATCCGATGATGTTGACTACTACTCACCCGATGAATATATTTCTGAAATCCTATGTAAAGGCGGTGAAACCAATGTATCAAATTAAAAAAAGAGCAAACAGAATATCAGAAATTGCAAGTAAGCTGACCGAGAAAAATCCCGATCAGCTTTTATTATTGACTGAAGAAACAGAGTGTCTGCTTGCAGACATTTACAAAAAAGCTCCGAAAATTTACAGCACATCACCGCCGGAAGAAAATAGGTGTGAAAGCTTATCAACGCAGGCTAAGTCATCGCTTGACCGGATAATGAATATATACCGAAAGACGGAATATAAATTCGAGGTTATCAATTCAGGCTACAAATTGACTGTACCGCCGCTTATCAGCAGGCGAGCTACAACACAGCCTACCTATTCCCCACGCAAGCGTTACATTTACAAAGTAACAGAAGAATTGCTTTTGTCACACCAAGAGAAAATAAAAAGGCTTTCTCACGCAACAGTGATTATTCGTTCATACTACAATGAGCTTGCCGCAAGGGACTGTGACAACTCGGATATTCACGACATCATAAATCTTATTAACAAATACATAATGGCTACTTCTGACGATTGCGAGCATATGAATATTGTTTGTGACGGTACTAAAAGTAGCTGTGATAAGACTGAAATTTATGTCATTGACAAAATCAATTTCAGCCTTTTTTGTATGTAAATTTATGGTTATATTTTATCGTTCGTAACCTCAACAAAAATTGTTGTTTTTTTACATTCGTTACCCCTTGAAAAGTCAATTTTAGGGGTAACGAACGGCACTATCGCCCGATTGGCTTTGTTACCCCTTGAAACGACCGTTTTCCCCCGATAAACACTGAATTTTGTAGAGGTAACGAACAGAGGTAGATACGAACCCGATACTAATTTTACGAGCAAACTTGACACGATTTTTGTTTACGGGAAAAACTGATTTTAAGAGGTGATTTTTATAGCGAACAATCGACAAGCAATCTCTGATTGCAAGCAGAAATTTCTTTCGACTCTCCTTCTCGGCGGCGAAATTGACGAACAGCTTGTGTCAATGTTCAAAACCGACTATGGCGACAATACAGTTAAGATTACTACTATTCACAAATGCTCAAAAGCAGGATATATAAACCGTGTCGGCGGTCATAAGCGATACACATATGAGCTGACCGATATGGGCTTTGACTACATCAAGAGCAAATGTCCCGACCAATACAACTATGATGTTTTCTCAAATAGATTGACTTCTGCATATTCAGACAGTAACCGTCAGCGTAGAGTTAAATTAGCTAAACTGATATATGAGTTACGGCGAAATAATATAAGCTGTGAAACCCATATAGACAATTTTTCTCAGATAGTAAACGGCACTCTTGAAAAACCAACGAAAGAGCCTTACTTCATCACAATGAGGGAAATCAAAAGTACTTCTCCGAAATTTGATACCTGTATCGGAACGAGGTGCTTTGGCTGTATTGTAAGCTCAAATCAAATCATAGCCTGCTATATGCCGGACAGTGAAACAAAGCTGAGAAAGCAAAACGAAGAAAGCTTATATTATGCGTTAAAGAGCGTAACCTACGGTTGTAAATGGTACAACGCAGAGGAACAGCTTTCGGCAATATATTTTTTCCCGAATATCAGTGAAACTGTTGAGTCATTTGAGAAAAGCCGAACCGATAACTTCGGACTGTTGCCTTCCACGAGAAGTGCCTACGAAGAAAGTCATTTCTCTCATAACTTTCTTTACATCTTCAAGCAAAAAAACTATTTGAGTGAAATTCTTGATGTAACACAAATAGAGCGTTTCAAAAGAGTTGCAGTGAAACTATGTGAGATAGCAAAAGGCACAAAGGACAACGAGTATTTCTACAAATACAAGAGTCAGGACATACCCGTTTATTTCAATCTTGACGGCAAGGAACTCTGCAAACTGTTTGAGAATGTAAAAGACAAAAAAATGTGCGTGTATATATACCACGAGGAACAATCTCAAATAGTTGAACAGCTCACCAAAGAGCATAAGGGCAAATTCCTGTGGGTAACTCTCAATGAAAAGGAATTGTCTAAAAACTGAACTCAGACACGCAGGGTATAAATTTATACCCTCAACGCAACAAACACTTATAAAACAGCAATATACCAAATAGTTGTTACGGATTCAGGGTATAAATTTATACCCTCGGCACAATAAAGACTTATAAAAAGCAATATCACAAATAGTTATACAAAATCAGGGTATAAATTTATACCCTAAAAAAGTTAATTTTAAAAAGGAGAATGTACTATGTCAAAAATTTCAGAGCTTTTCGACAGCGAACAGGCAAAGCTCAAAAAGTCAAACGGAAATGAGAACGCTTCACCCGAAATTGAAGTTGAGGTCAAGGCTGAGGAGAATGAAAAAACTCAGATTGAAAAAGCAGACGAAACGCCTGCTGAAAATGCTGAATCCGAAACGCTGACGGAAGAAATCGGTGAGGGCTTTGATGAAGAAGATGGCGTTGATTTCAGCGACATTGATAGCGAAGAAAATGAAGAAAAGCCGAACGGTGAAGAAGTAAAGAACAATTTGGGAGAAGTTAAAGAAGAAAAACCCGTTGAAAGCACAGACGAAAAAATAACCGCCGAGGAAAAGACGGACGCAATTTTTTCAAATGATGATGACGAAGTAGAGGACGAACTGCTTTCAAAGGACGAAACAGCCAGAGAGAAAAACAAGAAAAAATGGCAAAAGCGTAGAGCCGCTATTGCCGAAATTGAAAAACAGCTTATCAGAGAAAACGACCGTGAGGAAGTTATAGAGAGCCTTGTGAAACAGGGTGTTGAAAGTCTTATATACAAAAAGCAGATTATCAAAGCAAGAATTGACGGTGTGGAAAAGAGCAAGCACGGTTATTTCATCAACTGTTCTCTTAAAACAAGACTTGGCATACTTCCGGTAAGAATTGCAGACATCAATGTGATTGAAAATCTTGAAGATAAATCCTTGCAGGCTTATTACCGTGCTGTTGGTAAAAGCGACAGAGGTCAGCTTACGAAAGAGCAGATAAGAAAAATCAGGAACAGATGGACTGTATCAAGACTCAAAGATATGATTGGTGCTTACATAGAATTTATTGCAATAGATTATGTTGACGGCTCAATCGTTGGCAGTCGAACAGCGGCTATGCAGGAAAGGCGAAAGGCTTTCATTCCGACAAGAAACAAGAAATTTCCTGATATGCGTGTAGGTTCAAGGGGCATTGCCAGAATTATCAGACAGAGATCCAACTTCATTGAAGTAGAGTTTTGCGGCTACGAAGTCAAGATGTCACCTTATCAGATTTCACTTCTTGCAATCGACCTTAACGACTACACCGTAGGCAAAAGGTTTGAGGCGGTTGTTACCGATATAAGCGACGACTTCTCTAAAATCTTTCTTATCGGTGCTAAAGGTCACAGCCTTAATTACGATAATCTTTACAAGCAGTACAGTGTAGGCACTACTCTTATGGCTGACATAATCGGCTACCGCAAGCTCTGGAATACAAACTTTGCGTTCATTCTCAGATTGCCGAACGGTTGCAGAGGTTACGCATTTGACAACTTCTATACTCTGAGAAGGCGACCACAGGTTGGTGACAGTATCAGGGTAACAGTTAAGAATACAACGGAAAACAGAAACTTCAAGGCAATCAAATGTGAAATTTCAACCTTTGCCACAGTAAATAAACCAAATAGAAGGAGTGATGTATTTTGACACAGGCAGAAAGATTTGATATGGAAATTGAAAAGAGCAGAGAGCCTTACGGCAGAATTTACGATGAGGCAGATGTTCTTTCCAACAAGGCTTTTCTCGGCGTAATTCCCGTAATCGAAGGTGAATCAATTTTGAGAAAAACTATTTGTGAAAAGTATGCAGGCAAGCCTGAGTTTGAAAATGTTGATATTTTCAAGCTTGGAATTGACCGCTACTACGAAACGCTCTCAATCAACAACGATACAGACAGATATTTCAACAACTTTCAGTTTCAAAAGTTACAGCATTGATAACAACTCCGCACTTATTTTTTCATAGACTTGACTCCTTTTTCATCTCTCATTATTATTGCAATACAATTTCACTTCTGATAATTCACCGTATTGTCTGTGCGGAACAATACGGTGAATATCAAATCAGGGTATAAATTTATACCCTGATTGTTAAAAACAACATTCTCAATAGTTTTCACGATTTCAGGGTATAAATTTATACCCTCAATAATTATTCATACTACAAAATCAGCAAACAACTCATAATAGTTTTCATTATTATCTCGACTGCTGTATAACTCTGTAATGCTATACAGCAGTCACATTTCAAAAATCAACAAAAGGGAGATGTGAAAAATGTTGGTAGCAATCATAATAACTTTGGCTGTTCTTGCCTTACTTGACTTAACAGTAATTTTTCCATCGTTAATCATCGCAGGCGAGGCAGACAGAAATTTTATTAACGAAAAGGAAATGATGTAATGAATTTTTTAACTACTCTTACTTTTTTATTTGTTATTCTCGCTCTCGGAATACTGATAGGCTATTCTGTAAAAAGCTACATTGACAAAAGAGCTTTTGAAAACTATCTGAGAGAAATAACCCCCTCATTTGAGGAGATAGAAAACAAAAAAGACTTGCCAACAGAAGGTGGACATTATTACAAGGTTAATCTTGCAGACAACGAAAGTGAATTTCTTGTCGCTGAAAAAATAGATTATTCTCAAATAGATTTTCCAAACAGCCTTATCATACTTTTCAAAAGCAACGATGAAAAGCCTTTCAGAATTTTAGAAATGCGTCTTAATAATTCAGAATGTTTGCGTTTTCCAAAAGAAGATGATTTTGTTCTTCAGAACTTCAACAGCTTTTTTCTTGTGTTCAGAAAAGAGGACGAAGATGTACTTGATAACGCAAAAATAAAATTTGAAGATGTAAGTAAGGGTAAAGCTGTAAGACTTTAGTAAAATGGTGACTATTTATGCAGGAAACAGAAAACATATACGAGGTTATCTTTAGTCCTCTCGCTCCATATATTTTAATTCTTTCAAATCTGATTATTCTCTTATGCTTTATACAATCAGTGTGGTACACAATTAAAAATAACGGAAAGAAAATTGGTACAATATCCTTACTTTTTGCTTGGCTACTTCAAATTGTTTATTACCTGCTAAGAGGTTTTGATTTATCCTTGTGGCTGTCGTTTTTGTTTTTATCAGCTTTTTTGATAATATATAATAGCATAAAAAAGATACAGGGCATTGGCTATTTTGTACCGCCAATGCTTGCGAAAATGTTTGCGTTGTATCTTTCTATATTTGAAAGTGCTATCATAGCATTGGTAGTTTTACCTTTTTTACTTACTGATGCTTTACATATTTTACTTACTGATAAATAACATTCAGGGTATAAATTTATACCCTGAATTATTAAAAGTAATATTCCAAATAGTTTTTTCTTCAAAAAAGAGAAACGGTGCAAAAAATATTTGACAAACAATTTTGTTAATTGTAGAATAGAGGTGAAACAATGTGACATTTCTTATGATTGCTTTGATAATTTCTATACTTGCAAATGTAATTATGGCATTTTTACTTTACAAAGCATACTGCAAATACTCAACCGATAAAACAGAGAAACATATGCTGTTTACTATGCTTACAAAAGAGCAGGTCGAGCTTAAAAAGGAGCAGGCAGATGAAGATAATAAAAAATTCTGAAGCTTATGGAAATTCTATTTTAGATAAAAACTTTTTTATAGAAAACTGTAAACTCGTTGAACCATTAAAGAAAATAACGGTTTTCTTCGATTATGAAAATTTTTTACTTACAAATTACGCAACAGATACCGGAACAACATTCGTTGCCGAAGGTTGGAATGGTAATCAAATACACCTTACGGGTTTATCCTGCGGTTATAAAGGTACAGGTCCAAACAGTACAGCGGAAATTCTAAACTATATTGGAATGAATTTAGAAAAAGCAAAAGAGTTAATGCAGTCACCGTCAGTTGAAATTGATTTTGATAAAAGCGGAAATTTTATAGTTGATTCTATAAACCGAAAAACATTTTTCAGCAGTCAAATTGAATATGCTGACGATTGCAAAATTCATTTAAATGGTTCAACCTATGTTAATTATTTTGAAAAAAAGCTTTATTTTATAAATCCACAGTACCATTATACGGTAGATTTATATAATGCGATTGATACATTCAAACCAACAGATTTCCAATACTTTATTGGTGACAACAGTTCGTTGGATAATGGATATTTCCCTCAAAGTGTTGATTGTAAGGAGAAAAGAAAGCTTAGCGGTGTAAATCTTTCTTTAAAAGGCAGTCAGCTTGAAATAAATGTTTTAATAGACAAAGCATTAGCGAGAAGTGTAATAAATATGGTCTATTGCTATATCACAAAAAAGCCTTTATATGATGATACAGATTTTTTGCAAAAGCCAAAATCCAAATTTAAAATATTTTTATTTGATATTTTAAAAAGCAAAAATATTTGCGATACCGGTAACATAAACTTGGAACATTTGAGGGATAAAAAAAATGACAGATAATTTTACTATTTTATCACTACTGATAGAAATTGTTAATAAAATAGTTCACGGCTTTTCAACATTATTTTTAAAGAAAAAAGAAAAAATAGAAGAGCAAAGTCCTCAAATGTGTATCTTCCACGATGATAAATATTTAGGTAATTATCCTATGTACGAAGTAACCTTAGAAGTTAAAGCAAATGAGGAGCTAAGGGAAAGCACAAAACTATGTGTCAAAAAAATCGAAAATTCTCATATTGATTTATCATTAAAGTATATAATTTCTATTGTTGGTAAAAGTGATTGTCCCGGGCAGATTCGACATTTAGTTTATGAAAGGTACGGAGAAATACCGTTCTTTTATAAAGAAGAATTTATACTTGTAGATGGTAATGGCTTTGCATTGGTCTTTGATATAAAAGACAAGCCGCAATCAATATTAGTTACTTTTATGGATAATCAAGTTATATATAACATCGAACAAGCAAAAGGAAATATTATATTTCCAAAATTCAGATACAGTTTTCTCAAATAGTTTTTTCTTATATCGTTCAATAAAAAGAAAAATATTTGAAAAACTTTTCCAAAGGGGACTTGTAATTCTCAGATAGTTTATATATAATACAGACATAGAGGGAAAACAAAAATAAACAATTCCCTTTAATCCCAATAAATATTGCCCTTTAAGGGGTGGTTGCAGAGGGGTTTAAGGCGGTTAGCACTCCCAAACGAGGGGGTGATATGTATGATTGAATTGGTTTTACTCATAATTATTTTAGTAGAACTCATTGAAATCATTAAGTACATAAAAAAATAATCGCCCGACAGCTCGAATTATCAGACGATTATTTAAAATAATATAAGATTTTCGGCTAACCGCTTTCAAACGGTTACCTCTGTAACTACATTATATATTATTTAATTCTAAAAGTCAATATGACAAATCAAAGAAAGGAGTCAAGGCAATATGACAAACCAAAACATTAACAACACGAATGAAACAATCACAGAAACAACCAACGAGAAGCGAATGATGAATAAAAAGGCGGTCGGTATTATAGCCGGAGCAACGGTGACGGTAGCGGCGGTAATAATTTCATTGCTTTGCTTCTCAGCCTGCAAGGGCGAAAAATCAACAGCAACTCCCGATGAGGTAATCGGTACATCGGTGCAGACAGTTACTCAGGTAGTTACCGATGCACAGGGCAATACTCACATAGAGGAAGAAACAAAGGTCGTTGAAGTAAAGCAGACACAGCCGTCTGAGAAATCAGAGAGCAGTGGTGTTGAGGCAAAGAATACCGCAAAGACCGATGATAAGTCTGATAACAACTCAGGGAATAATGAGCAGAAGAATGTGAGCAACAATAATTCAAACAACTCACAGTCAAGTAAGACTAATAACAATTCTTCAAATTCAGGCTCAAACTCAAATACAAATCAGGGCGGCTCAACCTCACAGTCGCAGTCCTCTCAGA
>JBJEOV010000114.1:0-6013 GCA_051880895.1 Ruminococcus sp.
AAAATACTTAAATACAAGGACGAGCTTCTTGCTGACCTGAACACACTTATCGGTTTTGAATCCGTTGCCGGCGAAAAGCCTGATGAATGTCAGAACGCTATAGACTTTATGCTTAAAAGAGCAAACGATTTCGGACTTTCAGGAGAACAGATTACAGCTGAAAGCCTGCACATTCAGCTCGGCGACGGCGGCAGGCTCTGCGGTGTGCTTAGCCACCTCGATGTAGTTCCGGCAGGAAACAACTGGAGCGTTCTTCCCTACTCGCTTACAGAAAAGGACGGCAGACTTTACGGCAGAGGAATAGCAGACGATAAGGGCGCCGCACTTGTAACCCTGTACTGCCTGAGAGCCTTGAAGGAAGAGGGTGTAAAGGGAATAAACACTCTCCGTGCAATTTACGGAACAAGTGAGGAATGCGGTATGGAGGATATTGACGGCTATTTTGAAAAAATGCCTGTTCCCGAGCTTTCCTTCACTCCCGACAGCGACTACGGCATCTGCTATGCCGAAAAGGGTATTCTTCAGATTGAAGTAAGCACAAAGGGAAACCTTGCTACAGTGCTTTCTCAGCTCCATTCAGGCAGGGCTATCAACGCTGTACCTGACATCGCCTACGCTCTGCTTGACTCTACAAACTATGACGAACAGCATCTCCTTGAGCTTTCAAAGCAGACTGAGGGCAATTTTGAGTTCAATTCCACCATTGACGGTCTTATGGTCATCAGCCGTGGCAAGGCTGCACACGCCTGTGAGCCGCATAAGGGCTTTAATGCCGCAGCTGCGCTTGTTCAGCTGCTTGCAAAGGCATATGAGCCAAATGAAATCGGCAATATCTGTAATTTTATTGACATTGCGCTTGGAAGAGAAACAGACGGTTGCTCCCTCGGTCTTAAAACCCATTGCAGTATTTCAGGTGATTTAACCGTAAACCTCGGCTACATTCACATTGAGGGAAATGATGCACGGGCGGCTTTTGACATACGCTATCCCGTTTCTATTACAGGCGGAAGTGTTTACAGACAGTTCCGATATGCTGCAAAGCACCACAATTTAAATGTCAGGGTGATTAATCACGAAAAGCCTCTGTATATTGAAAAGGACAGCCGGCTTGTAAAGACGCTTTCGGGCGCATACAAGGCAGTAACGGGCAAAGAACCCGAGCTTTATTCAACAGGCGGCGGAACATACGCAAGAAAGCTCGGCGGTAAAGGTCTTGCATTCGGTCCTGCCTTCAAGGATGATGAGGTTAATATGCATAACGCAGACGAAAGCATTGACAAGGAAAAATTCTTTACCCACGCACAGATATGTCTTGAAACTATGTACAGAATGTACTGCGATATAGCTGACAACGGAAGCAAATAATTGCACTGTTATTTTGCTGTACCACTATTAATTCAGAGGATTTTTATATGAATAAAGAAAAGCTTATAAAAAATCAGGCTCTCACCGCATTAAAGGGCTCGTGGCTCGTACTTATTGCAATGGCTCTTATGATTTCAGCCGTAATAATTGCAATATCAGGCTTGGGGAGCATAGCACAAATAATTACAAAATCTGTCAATGTGTCAACAGGCTTGGCAAAGTCAGGCAGGGAGTTTGTTTACGGTTTAACAGACGGTCTTACCTTTGCCGTTATGTTCTTTTTCAGTCCGCTTATAAACGGTTTTTTCAAATCGGCTTATATTGTTGCTCATAACGAGATACCGTCGTTCTGGGAGCTGTTTGCCTTTTTCAAATCACCGAAGATGTATTTTAAAACAATTTTATTAAACCTTATGCTTGTATTAATTATGGCTGCGGCTGTTTTTACCTTTAGCTTTGGCTACCTGATTACTATTATTACAGATTCACTGCGCACGGACAACGAGGCGGTTATTACCCTGCTTACTGCTGTTCTTAATATTTTCTTCGGTTCGTTATCCGTGCTGTTGATTTCATTTGTTTATTTATTTTTCGTAAACTACGCTATGTTTTTATATGTTGACAATCCGAACACAAATGTGTTTTGTTGCTTTGGCAGGGGCATAAAAATGTTTGTTAAAAATTTCGGCAACACAATGAGGCTGTATTTCAGCTTTATCGGCTGGATTGCATTATGCTTTTTTGTAGTGCCGGCATTCTATGTGCTGCCCTACATTTCAACCTCCTTTGCAACCTCTGCAAAGTGGCTTATATCAATCGAAAAAGGCAGGAATTAACTATGATAGTTTCTCTGTGTATGATTGCCTACAATGAGGCGGATGCACTCAGCGGACTTTTTAAGGATATTTCTTTGCAGGACTATCCTCACAATAAAATAGAGGTTGTGTTTGTTGACAGTATGTCAACCGATAAAACCTATGATATGATGGAGAAGTTCAAAGAAACAGGCTTCGGCTTCCGCAATGTTTCTATTGTGCAGTGTATAAAAAAAAATCAGGCAAGCTCATGGAATGCCGCCCTTATGACCGCCCGTGGCGATGTAATAATCAGAGTTGACGCCCACGCCCGTATTCCAAAGGATTTTGTATCAAGAAATGTAATGAATCTTGAGGACGGAGAAGATGTAGTCGGCGGCGGCAGACCTAATATCACCTCCGACATTTCCTCGTGGAAGCTCACCCTGCTTGCGGCTGAGGACTCGCTCTTCGGCAGCTCTGTTGCGTCATACCGCAGACCGTCTGCACAAAAGGAATACCTCGACAGCCTTTTTCACGCCGCCTACAGGCGTGAGGTAATTGCAAAGGTCGGCGGCTTTAACGAAAACCTCGGCAGAACCGAGGACAACGAATTTCACTACCGTATAAGAAAAGCAGGCTACAAGATGTGCTGCTGTCCTGACATTGTGTCATATCAGCATGCAAGAAACAACTTAAAGTATATGATACATCAGAAATACTCAAACGGCAGATGGATTGGTCTTACGCTTTCCGAGTGTCCCGGCTGCCTTTCCTACTTTCATTTTGCACCGTTTTTGTTTGTTATGGCTCTGCTTTTCTGCTCAATCCTCGCTTTTCTGGGGTTTCCTCTGTTTTTATATGTTCTGCTTGCACTTTACGGAATGTTTGACATAGTAAACACCGTGGGCTGTTGCACAATGAAAAATGTTCAGCCGCAGTTCGTGCTTTTGCCGTTCATCTTCCCTATGCTCCATATTGCATACGGTATAGGCACGGTAGTCGGCTTATTTCAGATTCCGTCCTGGAAAAGAAAAATAAAGAACAGTCAAGCAAAGGAAAAAATCGAAAAGGTAAGGCGAAAGGTAATTATGAACACCCTAAAGCCGGAGGAACGCTGATGTTTACGCTTGAAAAATGGACTGACGAGGACTACGAAAGGCTCACCCGGTATTTAGAGGACAACGCCGATCTCAAATACAGGGAATTTCATTCTTCCCTTGTACCTGATATAAAAAGCGGCGGTTTTATCGGTATTCGTATGCCTTTTATGCGCAGTCTTGCAAGAGAAATTTCAAAGGGCAACGCAAGACAATTCCTCGAAATTTCTAAAACAGAATTTTACGAACAGCGTATTATTTCGGGAATAGTTACCGGACTGATAAAAACCGAAGGCTTTGATGATTTTCTCTCACTTGTAAATGATTTCCTGCCCAAAATAAACAACTGGGCGGTATGCGACAGCTTCTGCGCAGGTCTTAAAGAGGTTAAAAGGTATAAAAACGAATTTTTTAATTATCTTGAAAGATATATTAAAAGCAAAAACGAATGGTATATCCGCTTTGCCTTTGTAATTATGCTTGATTACTATCTTGAGGACGAATACATTGACGAGGTTCTGAAACGCTGTGACTGTATAAACAGCGATAAATATTACATTTTTATGGCGCAGGCGTGGCTGCTTGCAACCGCTTACGCAAAGCAAAAGGAAAAAACGCATAGGTATTTTCTTGATAACAGCCTTAATGATGTTACCTTCAACAAGGCAATTCAGAAGTGCGTTGAGAGCAGACGGATTGCGGAGGATGACAAAAAATACTTAAAAACCTTAAAAAGGCATTGACAAATAAGAAAAACTTAATATAATATAATTAACAGTTGTCTTCGGGGCGGAGTGAAATTCTCCACCGGTGGTTAAAGCCCACGAACAAGCGTTGCTTGCCGAGTCTGTGAAACTCAGACGCCGACGGTTACAGTCCGGATGAAAGAAGAAACACAACAATCGGCTTTGCCTTAGGCTCTGCCGTGCATTTTGTGCGATATTTTTCCCCGTTACTTTTGTAGCGGGGATTTTTATTTTCCGGGACATCTGAAATTTATTTCAAAGGAGTGTGTTCTATGGGAACAGCACAAAAATCAACACAAAAAATTATGACAACAAAAATCACGGTGACGGCGCTTTTAACAGCGGTTGCCGTTGCACTTCAGTACATTGAGGTGCCGATTCCGCTTGTGCCGTCATTCTTAAAGCTCGACTTTTCGGATTTGCCCGAGCTTATCGGCTCATTTGTATTGGGACCGCAGTACGGCGTAATAATCTGCCTGCTCAAAAACCTTATTCATCTGCCTGTTTCGGGCTCAATGTTCGTAGGCGAATTTTCAAACTTTATTCTCGGCGCAATTTTTGTATTTGTTGCAGGTATGATTTATAAATTCAACAAAACAAAAAAAGGTGCGGTTATCGGCTGTATTGCAGGCGCAGCGGCAATGGCAGTTCTGAGCGTAGTAACAAATTACTTTGTGGTTTATCCCGTTTATGCTCAGCTCTGGGCAGGCGGTGATATGAATGTAATCGTCAATATGTACAAAACTATTCTTCCCTATTCAGACACCCTGCTGAAATCCCTGATAATCTTTAATGTGCCGTTTACATTGTTCAAGGGAATAGTTGACGCAATTATTGCAATTATAATTTATAAACCTCTTTCAAATGTTATCGGACGAATGAACACGGCTTTTTCAAAAAAACGCAGCGCAAAGGCTGAAAAGGCTTGACATTTTCCGACATAGTGATATAATTATCGCTGTAAGCATTGTGCTTAACAGAGTAGAAATTTGTGCGTAAAGTGTTTTGCGGACGGGGAGTTGCCGCAAAAACGAAAGGTTATGCTGATAAGCAAATTATCAGTGTAGGTCTGCGGTACAGATTTCGCATCCCGCTGTTACTTTAGGACTGATAGCGGGCAGAATTTCTGTCCGCTTTTCTTTTCTCCTGAAGCAACACCGAAAAAAATTTTTCAGGAGGAAACATATGTCAATTTCAAAGAAGTTTCTTAATTCGTTTTCGGAATTAAAATCAGTTAAGTCACTTGCCATGATTGCGATGCTGCTTGCGCTGAGAATTATCCTCGGATTCATCGGCAACAGCACACTGCCTTTCTTTGGCAACAATGTAAAGCTGAGCGGAGCATTTCTGCCTATAGCAATTACAGGCTCTATGTTCGGCCCGATACCTGCAATGATTGTGGGTATGCTCGGAGATATTATCTCCTTTATCCTCAACCCGACAGGCGGAGCATACTTCCCCGGCTTTACAATCAACGGTATTCTTACAGGTCTTATCTACGGAATTTTTCTTTATAAGAATGAAGTCACAATTCCAAAGGTAGTAATTTCGTGGGTTATCAACTGCGTTGCTGTTGAGATTTTCCTTTCTGCCTACTGGCTCTTTTTCCTGTACGGCACATCATCGGGAAAATCGTATTTAATCTACCTTTCGGCAAGACTTATCAGTCAGGCTGTAAAGTGTATTCCCGAAATTCTTTTAATTCTTGCCTGCGGAAAGATAATGTCAAAACTAAAGCTCCCTCAGAAGGCAAAATAATTTTAACGGCTGTTGCAAATTTATGGTTTGCAACAGCCGTTTTTAGTGTTGAAATAAACTATAATTTAACTGAAAAACAAAGCTTTCGGTAGGGCAACAAAATTAAAGATTATTGCTTACTATCTGCCCGGGGATAAAATTTCGGTCAACCCTTTTTAAAGGGTTGCGGGTTTGGGCAGAGCCCAAAAAAGAAACTGCTTTGAAAATGCAGGAGGGTAGGTAAAACAGTCCGGTGGACTGTTTTACCGTA
>JBJEOV010000115.1:0-26077 GCA_051880895.1 Ruminococcus sp.
CCCTATACTTTTGTTTTTCTATCTTAGTTTGTTTTTATCAATACTTTTGATTATTAATATTGTGGTAAATTACAGTTTAGCTTTCAAAAAGGATAATTATATAAAAATTTAAAAATTTTAAAACAAAAAAGGAATATTTGCGAAAAAATCGTAAAAAGCTAATAGGAAACAGAAAAGGGGGAGTTTTGTGGCTTTTCCGGACAGTTTTTTGCAGGAATTAAAGCTCAGAAGCGATATTACCGAGATTGCTTCGTCATATGTAAATCTGAAGCGTAACGGCAGAAATATGGTTGGATTATGCCCCTTTCACGGAGAAAAAACTCCTTCCTTTAATATTTATACCGAAAGCGGCTCGTTTTATTGCTTTGGCTGCGGAGTCGGCGGAGATGTAATTACCTTTGTAATGAAGATTGAAAATCTTGATTATGTTGAGGCGGTTAAATTTCTTGCGCAAAGGGCAGGTATGGATATGCCTGAAAATTCCTATGATGACAGCTTCAGCAAGCTGAGAATGAGAATTTTTGAGGCTAACCGTGAGGCGGCAAGGTTCTTTCATTCAACCCTGATTTCGCAGAGGGGGAAGAGCGGCCTTGAATATCTGAGAGGAAGAGCCTTGTCAGACCGCACTATACGGCATTTCGGACTTGGCTTTGCCGATGACGACTGGACCTCACTCTGTACTCACCTTAAAAACAAGGGCTTTTCGGAATATGAAATCACATCTGCCAATCTCGGATTAAAAAGAAAGAACGGCAGCGGAATTTATGACCGGTTTACAAACAGAGTTATATTCCCTATTATTGATTTGCGTGGCAATGTTATTGCCTTCGGCGGCAGGATTATGACTGATGAAAAGCCGAAATACCTCAACACCTCGGACACGCCTGTTTTTAAAAAGAGTGAAAATCTGTTTTCACTTAACAACGCTAAAGGCTCGGGTACACGCACTCTTATTCTCTGCGAGGGCTATATGGATGTTATCGCCCTGAATCAGGCAGGCTTTACAAATGCAGTGGCTACTCTCGGCACTGCGCTTACAAATGAACAGGCTGTGCTTATGAAACGCTATGCAGACGAGGTTATTATCTGCTATGACGCTGACGGCGCAGGGCAGAAGGCAACTGCAAGGGCAATAGAAATTCTGCGGAATGCAGGACTTCCGATAAAAATTCTTACCGTTCCGAGCGGAAAGGATCCTGATGAGTTTATTCGCTCAAAGGGCGAAAACGGCCCTGCGGCTTTTAAGCTTCTGATTGATAAATGCGGTAATGATGTAGATTACCGTCTTATGAAGTTGAAGGAAAGCTATAATCTCAATACCACTGACGGCAGAGTTGCTTTTCTCAATAATGCAGCCAAAATAGTAGCTGCTATTGACAGCGCTATTGAGCGTGATGTGTTTGCGTCCAAGCTGTGCGCAGAGCTTGAGGTTGATAAAAACGCCTTTAACGAGCAGGTTGGCAGAATAAAAAGCCGTGGCAGACGGGAGAGTATAAAAAAGGAAACCCGTCAGCTTCAGGCTGAGCTCAGCGGACAAAGCGATAAAATAAACAGGGAGCATTACAAAAAGCCGAGAAGCTCAAGTGCAGAGGAGGCGTTGCTTGTTTATCTTATAAATAACCCCGATTATGCTGACAGCATTTCGGAACGGGTGACGCCCGAGAAGTTTTCAAATTCGCTTATTAAACGGTACTATGAATATGTACTTGAAAAAATAAAAGGCGGATACGAGCCGCTGACGAGCATTTCGTCAGATTTCAGCTCAGATGAGGTGTCGTATCTGTATAAGCTGATTTCAACAACAATTCCGGCAGCGTCCACAAGAGCTGCAGTTGAGGAATACATAAAGGTTATTAACGAGGAAAGCAGTAAGCTTACCTCGGACAAGCTTGCGGATATGTCGGCAGATGACATAAACGATTACTTAAAAAGGCTGAAACAGAATAAAAAATAGATAAATTTATTTTGTTTCTTAAACATATAATCATTTGTACATTCAGAAAGGAAAATGAGTATGAACGCACCTCAGGACAAGAAAACAGTTGTAAAAGAGCTTTTAGAGCTTGGCAAACAAAAGGGACAGCTTACCAATCAGGATATTCTTGACGCTATCGGTGAGATTGATTTTGACCCCGAGCAGCTTGAAAAGCTTTATGACAACCTTGAACAGCAGGGTATTGAAATCGTTGAGGATATGGGCGATATCAAAATTGATGATATTGACCTTGGAATCAGTGACAGCAAGGACTCTGATTTTGTTGCAGACGGTGCTATCACCGTTGACGATCCGGTTAAGGTTTATCTCAAGGAAATAGGCAGAGTACCTCTCCTTTCTTCCGATGAAGAAATTGACCTTGCTATCAGAATTGCTGACGGCGATGTTGTTGCAAAGCAGAGGCTTTCAGAGGCTAACCTTCGTCTTGTAGTAAGTATTGCAAAGCGTTATCTCGGCAGAGGTATGCAGTTCCTTGACCTTATTCAGGAGGGCAACCTCGGTCTTATCAAGGCTGTTGATAAGTTTGACTACACAAAGGGCTTTAAATTTTCAACATATGCTACATGGTGGATAAGACAGGCAATTACAAGGGCTATTGCCGACCAGGCAAGAACCATCCGTATTCCTGTTCATATGGTTGAAACAATCAATAAGGTAAAGAAGGTTCAGAGCCAGCTTCTGCACCAGAACGGTCACGAGCCTACTCCCGATGAAATTGCAGAGGAGCTTGATTTGCCCGTAGATAAGGTAAGAGAAATTATGCGTGTGGCTCAGGAGCCTGTTTCGCTTGAAACACCTATCGGCGAGGAGGAGGACAGCCACCTCGGCGACTTTATTCCTGACGACGGTGCGCCTGCGCCTGCTGACGCTGCCTCGCACACAATGCTCAGGGAACAGCTTTCTGATGTTCTTTCAACCCTTACACCAAGAGAGGAAAAGGTTTTAAGACTTCGCTTTGGTCTTGAGGACGGCAGAAGCAGAACTCTTGAAGAGGTGGGCAAGGAGTTTAATGTTACCCGTGAGCGTATTCGTCAGATTGAGGCTAAGGCTCTCAGAAAGCTCAGACACCCCTCAAGAAGCAGAAAGCTTAAGGATTATCTTGATTATTGATTATGGTTACTTTTGAAGAATGTGCTGATATGCTCGACGAAATTGCAGATTCTATGCCCACTGAGCTTTTCAGGGATTTAAACGCAGGTATGTCGCTTGTGCCTCAAGCAAAGGTGCATCCGCAGAGCGTAAGGGGAGAGCTGTATATTCTCGGCGAGTATATAAGAAATTCAATAGGAAATTCCATTGTTTTTTACTATGGAAGTATTATGAAGGTTTACGGCAGCTTGCCTGCGGATAAGCTATATACCGAGCTTGAAAGGATAATGCACCATGAAGTAAAGCATCATAACGAGCATCTTGCAGGCTGTGACGACCTTGGCATTTGCGATGACGAGCAGATAGTCGAGTATTTAAGAAAAAACGGTATAAACGGATAAATACATAAAGCTGTATCGGATTTCGGTACAGCTTTTTCTTTTTACAATATTTGTGTTATAAATTCAGAATTTGCCCGGGGTATAGAATGTTCGGGTTGACGAGGTTGTTTTTGCTCAATAAATCATCAACCGTCATATTGTACATTTTAGAAATGTACCAGAGTGATTCGCCGGGGCGGACAATATGTGTTCTTGGGGACTCCACTGTGCCTGCCGGAATGGCAAGAGTTTCACCCACATAAATCCTGTTTGCGTCAGCTATATTGTTATATCTCAGAATGTCGTTTACTGTGGTCTGAAAAAACTGCGCTATTGCGAACAGGGTGTTGCCCGGTCTGACTGTATAGTAAACAATATCCACATTATTTCCTCCTTCGTTTTTCTAATATAATATGCTTGTGATGTTGAAGTGCTACTGTTCTGAATATTTTTTGACTGATACGGCAGAATAATACTCGGAGGTAAGTAAAATGAAGATAACCATTAATTCAGTAGTCGGCAGAGAAATCATTGATTCAAGAGGAAATCCTACGGTAGAGGCTACGGTAGGACTTACTGACGGCACATTTGCCAATGCCGCTGTTCCCTCGGGTGCGTCAACCGGAGCTTATGAGGCTGTTGAACTGCGTGACGGCTCAGACCGCTTTAACGGCAAGGGTGTAAAAAAGGCGGTTGCCAATATCGGAAAAATAATTGCACCCGAGCTTTGCGGAATGTCACCGTACGACCAGGGTCTGATTGATAAAAAGCTGATTGAGCTTGACGGAAGTAAGAATAAGAAAAATCTCGGCGCAAACGCTGTGCTTGCCGTTTCTGCGGCAGTTGCCAAGGCAGCGGCAAAGTCGCTCAGACTTCCGCTTTTCAGGTATCTCGGCGGAATTTACACTGTAAAACTGCCCGTACCGATGATGAATATCT
Organism: Ruminococcus sp.; assembly: GCA_051880895.1. Classification (GTDB taxonomy): domain Bacteria; phylum Bacillota; class Clostridia; order Oscillospirales; family Acutalibacteraceae; genus Ruminococcoides. Next base: position 4,405 of record JBJEOV010000115.1, read on the forward strand.
TAAACGGCGGAGCACACGCAAAAAATAATATTGATATTCAGGAATTTATGATTATGCCTGTAGGGACAGAAACCTTTTCTGAGGGCTTAATGCAATGCTGTGAAATATATCACAGGCTCGGCAAAATTCTTGCAGGCAAGGGAATGGCGACCTCTGTGGGGGATGAGGGAGGCTTTGCCCCAAATCTTGAAACAGATGAAGAGGCAATAGAGCTTATTTTGCAGGCTGTGAGTGACGCTGGCTACAGTACGGACGATATAAAAATTGCGATGGACGCTGCGGCGTCTGAATGGTATAACGAGGGAATATATCATTTGCCAAAAAGGGGCGATGTGCTGAAAAAAGATGACCTTATCAGCTATTTTGAAAAGCTTTGCAGTAAATATCCGATAATCTCAATAGAAGATCCGCTCTCTGAGTATGACTGGGAGGGTTGGCAGGAAATCACAAAACGGCTTGGAGATAAAATCCAGCTTGTCGGCGATGATCTGTTTGTCACCAATACAGAAAGACTGTGCAAGGGTATTTCGATTGGCGCAGGCAACTCGATACTGATAAAAATGAATCAGATCGGAACGCTCACGGAAACCTTTGAGGCGATAGATACAGCGCAAAAGGCAGGATATACAACGGTTATTTCTCACAGGAGCGGAGAAACCGAGGATACAACCATTGCCGACATTGCAGTGGCGGTAAACGCAGGTCAGATAAAAACGGGTGCGCCCTGCCGTACTGACCGTGTATGCAAATATAACCGTTTGCTGAGAATCGAAGGTCTGATAAAAGGCTCATCTGTTTACGGCTTTTAGTGCGTACAGGCTAAGAAAAGCAGTAAAACAGATAATTTCCGAAAAGTTTATCCGATGGCTTGCGCTGTCGGATAAACTTCTTTATCCTTGTGTTGTCATTTATGATTTTGATTGAAAAATACATAAAAATATCAGTTGATATATAGCAAGTTGCACAATAAAATCAGGAAAATTTCTACATTGCAAAGGCTCGGATTTGGAATATAATTCTTTTATAGATATAAAATCAATTCCGAATTATGATAAAATGATATGAAAGAAAATATATTTTTTATGTAAATTTCTGTACTCAAGGTGTACAGTATGATTTCCGGTAAATACTAAAACTGAAAATATTGTTTCTGATGGCGGCTTAATAAGCAGACAGGAATTCTGAAAGGTATTGCCGCAGAGTCAGGAGGCATTTTTATTGTTATTAAAAAGAATTATTACAGGAGTATTAACAGCAATGATTATGACAGGTATGTGTGCATCTGCAATCAGTGCAGCAGAAGAAAAGAAAGCCGAAAATACAAAGGTGAATTATCAGGCTTATGCAGCAGAGCTTGATAAAACTGCTTATTCGGGCGATGACCTCGGTGCAGTCTGGTCTGAAAAATCAACTACCTTCAAGGTATGGGCGCCTAAGGCTGCTACGGTAAAGCTGAATCTTTATGAGCACGGCAGCGATGAAGAGGGCGACGGCGGTTCTATAGCTACAAAGACAATGGAGCTTGACAAAAAGACGGGCGTGTGGAGCGTGACAGTAAGCGGTGACCTTGCCGGCAAGTACTACACCTACAGCGTGAAAAACGGCGATACTGTTACCGAAACAGGAGATGTTTATGCAAGGGCGTGCGGTGTAAACGGCAAACGCAGTATGGTTGTAAACCTTGACAGCACAAACCCCGAGGGCTGGGAAAACGATGTGCATGTAACTGTTTCAAATCCAACGGATGCGTCCGTGTGGGAGGTTTCCGTTGCTGATTTTTCGTCCTCCGAGTCAAGCGGTGTTTCTGCTGCAAACAGGGGAAAATTCCTTGCGTTTACCGAGAGCGGCACAACCGTAAACGGTGTTCAGGGCGGCACATCAACCTGTGTTGACTATCTTAAAAAGCTCGGCGTAAAGTATGTGCAGATTATGCCTTTCTATGACTTTGGCTCTGTTGATGAATCGAAGGATATTATGTCGCAGTATAACTGGGGTTACGACCCTGTGAATTACAACTGCCCCGAGGGCTCGTATTCTACAAATCCTTATGACGGTAATGTCCGTATCAAGGAATGCAAGCAGATGATTCAGGCACTCCATAATGCAGGAATCGGCGTTATTATGGATGTTGTTTATAATCACACCTATTCAACCGATTCTGTATTCCAGAATACTGTTCCGAACTATTACTACAGAATGAACGAGGACGGCACATTTTCAAACGGCTCGGGCTGCAGCAACGATACTGCCTCAGAGCATAAGATGTTCCGCAAATATATGATAGATTCCGTTACCTACTGGGCAAAGGAATACCACATTGACGGCTTCCGCTTTGACCTTATGGGACTTCACGATGTTGAAACGCTCAATCAGGTGAGAAAAGCGCTTGATAATCTTTATGATAACGGCATCGGCAAGAAGATTATAATGTACGGCGAGGCTTGGAATATGCCGACTGCCTGTGACGAAGGCACGGTAATGGCTCATCAGGGCAATCTTAAGCTGCTTGATAACCGCATAGGTGCGTTTGACGATACCATCCGAGATGCAATCAAGGGTAGTACAGGCGGTACAGATAAGGCATTTGTGCAGGAGGCAAGCAGAAAATCCGACCTCAGAATCGGTATTGCAGGTCAGTCGGACCGCACATCAGGCTGGGCAAATGCACCGTCACAGTGCGTAACCTACGCATCCTGTCACGATAACCTTTGCCTTTATGATAAGCTTGTTGACTCTGTTTACGGCAGGGATTCGGAGTACAGAAAGCGTTATGAGGACTTAGTTGCAATGAACAAGCTTTCTGCCGCTATCGTTATGACCTCACAGGGTATTCCGTTTATGCTTGCAGGCGAGGAATTTGCAAGAAGTAAAGACGGCGATGAAAACTCATATGCGTCAAGCCGTGAGGAAAATATGCTTGACTGGAACAATATCAACGATTTCAGCGATATAGTTGAGTATTACAGAGGCTTAATGCAGATCAGGGAAGAGTTTGCCGCATTTAAGGATTGCACGGCGCAGAGCGCAAACGCAATCAATTATCTCAGTGATTTGCCTAAAACGGTTGTCGGCTACAGGCTTAATAATACCGAGCAGGGCAAATGGAATGAGGTCTGCGTTATCTTTAACGGCGGCGATGACGATCAGAAGATTAAGGTTGACGGCAAATGGGTAATTGTTGCAGACAATGAAACAGCAGGACTCAGAAATCTCGGTGAGGTTGACGGCAGTGTTGAGGTCAAGGCTCACTCGGCTGTTGTTATGGCTGACAAGCAGGGCTTTGAAAACGCAGCGCTTACTATCCGTGAGGGCGCAGTTGTTGTAAATTATTATGATAACAAAACTCAGGAGCTTATATCCACTCAGACTGTAACAGGCGGAATCGGCAAGGCTTATAACCTTGCGGAGAATGCTTTTATTCTTGATTTTGATGTAAAAAAGACTGAGGGAGATGCCGAGGGCTTTTTCACAGACGGAGTTCTTCACGCAAAGCTGTATGTTGAAAAATACGAGGGAACTTTCGCAAATGTTACCTTCCGTTTTGTTGATAGGGAAAGCGGAAAGGATCTGATTGATTCTTATTCAATTAAGAACAGGACAGGTGTGGAGTATTACACTCCGGAAATTCCGGGTATTGAGAACTACAGGCTTGTGCTTGATGAGCTTCCCGATAATGCTTCAGGTGTTCTCGGTGATAAGGATTTTGATGTAATCTTTAAATATGAAAAGCTTTCAGATGACGATAAAGCAAAGGATGAATGCCGTGTAAATGTAATTTATATGGACGGCAGCGGAAAGATAACAGAAAAAATTGTGCTTATCGGCAAAGAGGGCGAGTCTTACTCGGCGTCTGAAAAAGAATTTGAGGATATGACATTGAGATTTGTACCGTCAAATGCAAACGGCAGCTTTACCAAAACAGAAATCAATGTTATTTATTCATATTCGGATAATCCCGATCCGCTCAAATCGGTGATGATAGCGGTATATATAGTCGCAGGAGTTATTCTTGCAGGCTGTGTTGCAAGCGTTATATATTCAAACAGCAAGAGAAAAAAAGCTTTTGCTGAGTCAATGGATATTGATGAGTAAATTTTGGTAGTTATTCCCACAAGGGATAGATTATAAATACAACAAGGAGGAAATAAATCTATGAGAACTACAAAGAAATTCGTTTCTGTTGTTCTTGCACTTTGTATGCTCGGTTCTACCACAGCTATGTCTGCAATGGCTGCCACAACCGATGCGGAATCAGTGTCAGGCAACTCTATAGCTATTGATAACGCAGCTACTCAGGCACTTGAGGCTCTTGACGCAAAGTACAGATATAACGGCAACGACCTTGGTGCAACATATTCAAAGAATTCAACAACCTTTAAGGTATGGTCACCAACAGCTACACAAATCTCAGTGAACCTATACTCAAAGGGTTCTGACAGCGAGGAAGGCGCTGAAAATCTTGACAGCTACCCTCTTACATTTAATGCTGAAACAGGCATATGGAGTCTGGAATTAGAGGGTGATTATAAGAATACGTATTATACATATACAATCACAGTCAAGAACCCCACAACAGGCGTTACAACAACCAGCGAAACACAGGATGTTTACTCAAAGGCAGTCGGCGTAAACGGCAACCGTTCAATGGTTGTTGATCTTGACAGCACAGATCCTGAGGGCTGGGAAAACGATACTCATATTTTCCAGGATGAGGTAACAGACAGCACAGTCTGGGAGCTTCATATCAAGGATTTCTCTTATGACCCTGCTTCCGGTGTATCTGAGGCAAACCGTGGTAAGTACCTTGCTTTCACAGAAGAAGGCACAACACTCAACGGCGAGGGAAACATTTCAACCTGTATTGATTACCTTAAGGAGCTTGGTGTAAATACAGTACAGCTTAATCCGTTCTATGATTATCAGTCTGTAAACGAGGCTGGCGACGATGAGCAGTTTAACTGGGGCTATGACCCGCAGAACTACAATGTTCCCGAAGGCTCTTATTCTTCAAACCCATATGACGGTAATGTAAGAATTAAAGAGTGTAAGGAAATGATTCAGGCTCTTCACGACGCAGGCATCAGCGTTGTAATGGATGTTGTTTACAACCACACATATTCTACAGATTCCTGCTTCCAGAAGACAGTTCCTAACTACTACTACAGACTTAATGAAGAAGGTACATTCTCAAACGGCTCAGGTTGCGGCAACGAATGCGCAACAGAGCGTGCAATGTACAGAAATTATGTTATCCAGTCCTGCCTTTACTGGGTAAATGAGTATCATGTTGACGGCTTCCGTTTTGACCTTATGGGTATTATGGATGTTGAAGCAATGAACCAGATCAGAGATGCACTCGACAATGTAAGCACTAAGGTTACAATGTGGGGCGAAGGCTGGACAGGCGGCGACTCATATCACCCGACAAATACCTGCGACGGCACAGTATTTACTCCTGCTCTCCAGGGCAATGCTGCTATGCTCAGCGACAGAATCGGTATTTTCAACGATGTAATCCGTGACGCTGTTAAGGGCGGTGCAATGAGTATTGCAAACACCGGCTTTGTACAGGGTAAAAAGACAGACGCTAAGGGCATTTCCTACGGTATCTTTGCAAACTCGGTAGGTAACAATAAGTGGATGGCAAAGGCTCCTTCACAGAGTGTTACATATGCAGACTGCCACGATAACGCATGTCTGTACGACCAGCTCGTAGCATCAACTGTATCGGGCGATTATGGCAAGCGTTATGAGAATCTTGTTAAGATGAACAAGGTTGCAGGCTCAATTATAAATACTTCACAGGGTATTTCATTTATGCTTGCAGGTCAGGAAATGGCTCGTACAAAGTACGGCGATACAAACAGCTACAAGTCATCACCGGAAATCAACAAGATTAACTGGAACAACATTGTTGAGTATCAGGATCTCGTTTCATACTACAAGGGGCTTTTTGAAATCAGAAAGAACTTTACTCCGTTCACAGCAATGGATAAATCATATGCACCTTCATACACACTTAACCAGGCAATGGGCAGTGCATTCACTAATCAGGTTGCTTTCACAGTGAAGAATGACCAGGCAGATGAGTGGCAGACAATGGCAGTTATTCACAACTCAGCAAAGGATGCTAAGGATGTTACTCTCAAGGATGACAGCTGCACAGAGTGGGTAATTATTGCTGACGGTCAGTCAGCAGGCTTAAAGAACCTCGGTGAGGTTTCAGGCTCAACATTTACAGTTCCTGCACTTACAAGCATTATTGCTGTTGACAAGGCAAGCTTTGATAAGCTCGCTCTTGATGACGGTATGGGCAAGGTAACAGTAAATTATGTTCACGAAAAGACAGGTAAAAACCTTGTTGACCCTGAGGTTATTCAGGGAACAATCGGCACAGGCTATGTAACAGCCGGAAATTCGAGCATTCCTGAAACATATGTAATAAGCAAGGTTGAAGGTCCTGCAACCGGCAAGTACTCTTCAACACCTGCTGTAGTTACTTACTACTATACCGACTATGTTCCGCAGTCATTCATCAATGCTGACCTTACAGCAGACGGTGTTGTTGATGTTCGTGATGTAACAAAGATGCAGACTGTTATTTCCAATCCGACAGCCGCAGACGCTGATACATATAATAAGGTAGATGTAAACTACGATACAAAGAAAGATGTAAACGACGTAACAGCACTTCAGATTTACATTTCAGGAAAGCCTGTATCATCAGGCAGCATCACAGTAAATCATTACTACACAGATGAAGAAGGTACACTCAAAAAGCTTACTCCTTCTACAACAATTTCAGGCAGAGTAGGCGACGAGTACATAACAGCTAATTACCGCACAATCGGTTATGCAGTTGATCCTGAGAGAATGCCAGTTAATGCTATCGGTAACATTCCGTTTGGAGTAGATTTGTCTGTTGATTACTACTATGTTGCATCAAGCAAGGAAGTAAAGCTCCATGTTAAGCACAACGGCAGCCTTACTTGGAATCCAAGCCTCTGGCTTTGGGGTTCAGATACAAGCGGCAAAGATTCAGATAACTATACAACATCAGGCGAATGGCCCGGAGATACACTTACAGAAAAGGACGAAAACGGCTGGTATGTAAAGGACTTTACTTACAAGAAGGTTGGTTCTTATAATGTAATTGTTTCTAATGAAGGTGAAACACAGACAAAGGACTATAAGGGCTTTGTTGATAACGAGATTTGGATTGTAATTGATGACTCTGCAGTTGACGGAGGTTCATACCTCACATTCTACACAGATAATCCTGATACAAATCCGGACGCACCAATCGCTGTTCCGAATCGTTAATTATTCAAGTTTTAAGCCGACCTCGCAAGAGGTCGGCTTTTGCACATAAGGTTTGTGTTATAAATAATAATTTGAGGAGGTACATATGAATATATTGGTTATAAATTGTAGTCCGGTAAAAAATGGAGCAACTGCTGAAATTGTTAAGTTAGTAGGTCAATATGTAAATGACGGTAATGAGGTTAGAACCATATGTATAGATGATTATGATGTGAGGTTATGCAAGGGATGTAGAAAATGTCACAAGACAGCAAAGTGTTTCCAAGAAGATGATGTAAATAAAATTATAGAGCAATATGAGTGGGCAGATAAAATAGTTTCTGTTTCTCCATCGTATTGGGCTGATATTCCTGGACAGTTTAAAGTTTTTATAGATAGATGTACTCCGTGGTGTAATACACATGAGCCTCACGCAACTATATCAAATGGTAAAAAAGGATATACTATTGCATTGAGAACAGGACCAAGTATGCCAGAATGTGAAAGGATAATTAGCAGTATAGAGCACTTTTATGGACATTTAGAAATAAAAGCAAGTGGTCATTTGGGCTTATGTTCTATTGAATATAAAGAGAATGTGGCTGAAAGAATTGCCGAGATAAAGTCATTTTGTGATGTGATTTCTAATTCATAAATTCCGGTTTATCACACAAAAGCCTTAATTATTAAAATTTGCCAGAATAACGAGGTGAGATTATGCCTTTAAAAATTATAAGACAGGACATTACAAAGCTTGAATGTGACGCAATCGTTAATGCCGCCAACAACACGCTTTTAGGCGGAGGAGGGGTTGACGGTGCAATTCACAAAGCCGCAGGAAAAGAGTTGCTCAGAGAGTGCAGAACGCTCGGCGGCTGTAAAACGGGTGATGCGAAAATTACGGGTGCATATAATCTGCCCTGTAAATATGTTATCCATACAGTGGGGCCGATCTGGCGCAACGGACATTGCGGTGAAAAGGAATTACTGACTTCCTGCTATAAAAATTCACTTGAGCTTGCAAAAAGGTATGAGTGCAGGTCGGTTGCCTTTCCTCTTATTTCATCGGGCGCATACGGCTACCCAAAGGCGGAGGCACTGCGTGTTGCAACAGATACAATCAGCGATTTCCTGCTTGAAAACGAGATGCTTGTGTATATTGTAGTATTTGACAAAAGGGCGTTTTCAATCGGAAAAAGGCTGTTCTGTGACATTCAGCAGTACATAGACGATAATTATGCACAGCGTTTTTCCAGCCGCCGCAGAGATTTGCGAGAAAGCACTGTAATTTCGGAGAATTGCTGTTATGATGCAAAGTCAAGCCTGCCGTCAATGCATCCCAAAGCAAGTCTTGATAAAATGCTGTTGCAGCTTGACGAGAGCTTTTCGCAAATGCTCCTGCGCAAGATTGACGAGCTTGGAATGACCGATTCGCAGTGCTACAAAAAGGCGAATATAGACAGAAAGCTGTTTTCAAAAATAAAAAGCAATGTGAACTACAAGCCGAGCAAGACTACTGCCATTGCTTTTGCTATTGCGCTGGAACTGAGCCTTGAAGAAACAAAGGATTTCCTTATGAAAGCAGGCTATGCGCTGTCGCACAGCAATAAGTTTGATATAATTATAGAGTACTTTATTACAAATAAGAATTATAACATATTTGAAATTAATGAGGCTCTGTTTGAATTTGACCAGACGCTGCTCGGTGTGTAATTTGTCGCTTGCAATGCGACCATTCTTAACCTGATTAATACTATAATGTGATTGTAAGGTAAAGACCTGCAATTACATTTTTATCAGGAGGAATTGAATATGAAAAACAACATTACAGAACTCGTATTTATAATCGACAGGAGCGGCTCTATGAGCGGACTTGAGAGCGACACAATCGGCGGCTTTAATTCGATGATTGAAAAGCAGAAAAAGCAGGAGGGCAAGGCGTATGTATCGACCATTCTGTTTGACAATGTGAGCGAGGTTATACACGACCGTGTAAGTCTTGACGAAATTGAACCGATGACGGAAAAGGATTATTATGTCAGAGGTTGTACTGCTCTTCTTGACGCAATCGGAGGAGCAATTCACCACATAGGAAATGTCCATAAGTACGCACGAAAAGAGGATGTACCGGAGCACACCTTGTTTGTGATTACAACAGACGGAATGGAAAACGCAAGCCGCAAGTATGACTTGGAGAAGGTCAGAAAAATGATTGAGCACGAGCAGGAAAAATACGGCTGGGAGTTTCTCTTTATAGGAGCAAACATTGACGCAGTTCAGACAGCCGGCACATTTGGTATTCCGAAAAACCGTGCCGTGAATTACAACCCTGACAGCGAGGGAACAAGAGTTGTATATGACAGCGTATCAAGCGCAGTTTCTCAGTGCAGAGCCTGCACACCGATAAGTGACGAGTGGAAGGATGAAATAGACAGGGATTACAAAACACGCAAACAACGCAGATAATTTCTTCAGCTGAGTAGTTTTTAATTACTCTGCTAAAGCTGCCAATGACTGATAATTTTGATTATTATGATAAACAGTAGATAATACTTTCCGTACATAAAAAACACAGCGGTGCAATTACATCGCTGTGTTTTTAAGTGGAAGATAGAAATAATAATTTTAAAGATTTGTGTAGCCCATAAGGCTTAAATCTACCTCTTTGGCTACATCTCTGCCCTCACGGATTGCCCATACAACAAGGGATTGTCCTCTGCGCATATCGCCTGCGGCAAATACATTTTTAACATTTGTTGCGTGTGAGCCGTCAGCAGTAGCAACATTTGTTCTTGCATCAACATTAACGCCGAATGCTTTTGTAACATAGCTTTCAGAGCCTAAGAAGCCTGCGGCGATAAGTACAAGCTCTACATCAACCGTGTATTCTGAGCCTTCAACCTCTTTCATCATCATTCTGCCTGTCTTTTCGTCCTTTTCAGGCTTTAGCTTAACAAGAACTGCGCCCTTGAGGTTGCCCTTGTCATCTGAAATAAATTCCTTGACAGTAGTCTGATAAACTCTCGGATCGTGACCGAATACCTCAATAGCCTCTTCCTGACCGTAGTCTGTCTTGCAGACTCTCGGCCACTGCGGCCAGGGATTATCTGCAGTACGCTGATCGGGGAGCTTTGGCATCATTTCAAGCTGAAGCACTGACTTTGCGCCGTGACGGATGCTTGTGCCGACGCAGTCGTTACCTGTGTCGCCGCCGCCGATTACCATTACATTCTTGCCCTTTGCAGAAATGTATGTGCCGTCCTTCAAGCCGTTGTCAAGCAAGGCTTTTGTGGTTGATTTAAGAAAATCAACAGCAAAGTAAATGCCCTTTGCATCTCTGCCCTTAACCTTTATATCCCTTGGATTTGACGCACCGCAGCAGAGAACTACTCTGTCGTATTCTTCAAGGAGCTTTTTTGCCTTAACATCCTTGCCGACATTGACTCCCGTCTTGAACTCAATGCCCTCTTCCTGCATAATCGAAATTTTGCGGTCGATAACTTCTTTTTCAAGCTTCATATTCGGAATACCGTACATAAGCAGACCGCCGACACGGTCGGAACGCTCAAATACCGTTACAGAGTGACCTCTCTGATTAAGCTGGTCAGCGGCGGCAAGTCCCGAAGGACCTGAGCCGATGACAGCAATTTTTTTGCCTGTTCTTACTTTTGGCGGATTTGCTGTTGCAAGTCCGTTTTCGTAAGCGTTTTCAATGATTCCGTATTCGTTTGCCTTAACAGTTACAGCGTCGCCGTTAGCACCGCAGGTGCAGGCCTTTTCGCAAAGCGCAGGACATACACGGGAGGTAAATTCGGGGAAGTTGTTTGTAATTTTAAGTCTGTTATACGCCTGTTCCCAGCAGCCCTTAAAAATAAGGTCGTTCCATTCGGGAATAAGGTTGTTCAGAGGGCAGCCTGAATATGCGTTTCCAATCTGCATTCCTGCCTGACAAAACGGAACACCGCATTCCATACATCTTGCGCCCTGCTTTTCCTGCTCCTTTTTGCTCAAAGGAGTGTGAAATTCGTTGTAGTTCTGTATTCTTTCTTTAACTGAAAATGCCTCGGCATCTTCACGCATATATTCCATAAAACCGGTTGGTTTTCCCATCGTAGTGTACCCTCCTTACTTGTTATTGATTATCTGATAGAATGCCTCAATCTGAGCCTGCTCACTGCTGAGCCCCTTTTCTTCCATAGAAGCGATTGCAGACATCATTTCTTTGTAATCGTGAGGAATGATTTTCTTGAATTTAGGGAGATACTCGTCAAAGTTATCAAGAATTTCTTTACCCTTTGCTGAGTCAGTAGCAGCAGTATGCTCCTCAATAAGGGATTTAAGCTCGATAATATCGTACTTTTCCTTAACCTCAGAGAAGAGTACCATTTCTTTGTTAAGCTTTGTATAGAGATCTCTGTCCTCGTCAAGCACATAGGCTACACCGCCTGACATACCTGCGGCAAAGTTTTTGCCTGTTTTACCGATAACTACCACTCTGCCGCCTGTCATATATTCGCAGCCGTGGTCGCCCACACCCTCGACAACAGCTACTGCGCCTGAGTTTCTTACGCAGAAACGCTCGCCTGCCACACCGTTGATGAAAGCCTTACCGCTTGTTGCACCGTAGAAAGCAACATTACCGATAATTATATTTTCATCAGGCTTAAAGGTTGAGCCCTTTGGCGGATATACAATCAGCTTACCGCCTGACAAGCCCTTGCCGAAGTAGTCGTTGCTGTCGCCGACAAGCTCAAGTGTAAGTCCCTTAGGGATGAATGCACCAAAGCTCTGACCGCCTGAGCCGTTACAAATAATTTTAAATGTATCGTCCTCAAGCTTGCCGTCAAATGCCTTTGTGATTTCAGAACCGAGGATTGTACCGAATGAACGGTCTGTATTCTTAACATCAACAGTGATTGTCTTGCTCCTGCCGTTTGCAAGCGATGACTTGAATTCCTTTAAGAGTACCTTTTCGTCAAGAGTAGAGTCAAGCTTAAAGTCATAGAGATGCTTTTTATTGTATTCAACCTTTTCTGATACAAAGTCAGGATTAAGGATATTTGAAAGATCAACTTCAGCAGCCTGTCCTTCGATACCGTCTTTTCTCTTTATAAGGTCAATTCTGCCGACAAGCTCGTCAATAGTTCTTACACCGAGCTTTGAGATATATTCCCTTAACTCCTGAGCAACAAAACGCATAAAGTTAATTACATACTCAGGCTTGCCCATAAATCTCTTTCTGAGCTCGGGGTTCTGTGTTGCAACACCGAACGGGCAGGTGTCAAGGTTACATACTCTCATCATAGCACAGCCGAGAGTTACAAGCGGAGCGGTAGCAAAGCCGTATTCCTCTGCGCCGAGGATAGCTGCGATGGCAACATCTCTGCCGTTCATAAGCTTGCCGTCTGTTTCGATAACAACCTTGTTTCTGAGGTCGTTCATAATGAGAGTCTGATGAGCCTCGGCAAGACCGAGCTCCCACGGAAGACCTGCGTTGTAGATAGAGTTTCTCGGAGCAGCACCTGTACCGCCGTCATAGCCGGAGATAAGGATAACGCCTGCGCCTGCCTTTGCAACGCCTGCGGCAACCGTACCGACGCCGCATTCCGAAACAAGCTTTACAGAAATTCTTGCGTCTGTATTTGCGTTTTTAAGGTCATAAATAAGCTGTGCAAGGTCCTCGATTGAATAAATATCGTGGTGAGGGGGAGGGGAGATGAGTGATACACCCGGAGTTGAGTGTCTTGTCTTTGCAATCCACGGATATACCTTTTTGCCCGGAAGATGTCCGCCCTCGCCTGGCTTTGCGCCCTGTGCCATCTTAATCTGGATTTCGTCAGCCGAGGTAAGATATTTTGAGGTAACGCCAAATCTGCCCGACGCAACCTGCTTGATTGCAGAGCAACGGTTTTCGGCAGTGCCTTTGGTGAGAAGTCTTTCAAGGCTTTCGCCGCCCTCGCCTGAGTTTGACTTGCCGTGAAGCTTGTTCATAGCAATAGCAAGCGCCTCGTGCGCCTCCTGCGAAATTGAGCCGTAGGACATTGCGCCTGTCTTAAAGCGTCTTACGATTGAATCAACGCTCTCTACCTCGTCAATCGGAACAGGAGTTTCTGCGTAGTTGAAGTCAAAGAGTCCCCTGATATTTACAGGGTCCATTTCCTCTGAAATCATATGCGAATACTTTTTATAAAGCTCGTAGTCGCCTGTTCTTGTTGACTGCTGGAGCATATAAATTGTCTGAGGATTGTAGAGGTGCTCCTCCTTGCCGCTTCTGAATTTATGACTGCCCCTTGATTCAAGGTCAGGCTTTGTGCCGAGTCCGAGAGGGTCAAAGGCAGCAGTATGAAGTCTGTCAACATTTTTCTCAATATCCTTTAATGTGATACCGCCTATTCTGCTGACTGTGCCTGTAAAGTAATTGTCAATAACATCCTTGCCGATACCGATAGCCTCAAAAATCTGTGAGCCTTGGTATGACTGAATGGTAGAAATACCCATTTTAGACGCAATTTTTACAATGCCGTGAAGAATAGCGTCGTTGTAGTCGCTGACAGCAGCATAGTAATCCTTATCAAGAAGATCGTCGGCAATAAGCTCGTGGATTGTTTCCTGAGCAAGATACGGGTTGATTGCGCTTGCACCGTAGCCGAGAAGTGTAGCAAAATGATGTACTTCTCTTGGCTCGCCGCTTTCAAGAATGATAGCGCAGGAGGTTCTCTTCTTTGTAACTACAAGGTGCTGGTGGATAGCAGATACAGCGAGCAATGACGGGATAGCAAGATGGTTTTCGTCAACACCACGGTCGGAAAGAATGATGATGTTTGCGCCCTCGCTGAATGCCTTGTCTGTTTCTATGAAAAGTCTGTTTATTGCCTTTTTAAGGCTTGTGTTTTTATAGTAAAGAATCGGAATAGTAGCAACCTTAAAGCCGCTGATGTTCATATTCTTGATTTTAAGAATATCTGTTGAAGTAAGGATAGGATTGTTGATTTTGATTACCTTACAATTCTCAGGCTTTTCCTCAAGAATGTTGCCGTCCTCGCCGATATAAATTGTTGTTGAGGTTACAACCTCCTCACGGATTGCGTCAATCGGCGGGTTTGTAACCTGTGCAAAAAGCTGCTTGAAGTAGTTGAACAAGGGCTGAGGCTCTTTTGAAAGCACTGCCAGAGGGCTGTCCGTACCCATTGCAGAAATCGGCTCGCTTGCATTTTTAGCCATAGGAAGAATCGAGGTCATAACCTCCTCGTATGTGTAGCCGAACGCTTTCTGAAGTCTTTGCCTTTCGTCATAGGAATGCTCTTCAACCTTAACATTCGGAATCTTGAGATCCTTAAGACGGACAAGGTTGCTGTCAAGCCACTCACCGTAGGGCTGCTTTGAGGCATAATATTCCTTAAGCTCATCATCATCAATAAGCTTGCCCTTGACTGTATCTACAAGGAGCATCTTGCCCGGACGGAGTCTTTCCTTGGTAACAATCTTTTCAGGGTCAATCGGAAGTGCGCCAACCTCTGATGAAAGGATAAGATTGTTGTCATCTGTGATGTAATATCTTGACGGACGAAGACCGTTTCTGTCAAGCACAGCGCCCATAATGTCGCCGTCCGAGAAGAGAATGGACGCAGGACCGTCCCACGGCTCCATCATTGTTGCGTAGTACTGGTAGAAGTCCTTTTTCCTCTGAGAAATGGTGTGGTTTCTGTCCCAAGGCTCAGGAATTGTAATCATAACGGCAAGAGGCAATTCCATACCGCTCATTACAAGAAATTCGAGAGTGTTGTCGAGCATAGCCGAGTCTGAGCCTTCTGTGTTTACAACAGGGATAAGCTTATCAAGGTCGCCCTTGAGATGCTCTGACTTCATTGTTTCTTCACGGGCAAGCATTTTGTCTGCATTACCTCTGATTGTGTTGATTTCGCCGTTGTGAACAATCATTCTGTTCGGATGCGCTCTCTGCCAGCTCGGGTTTGTGTTGGTAGAGAATCTCGAGTGAACCATAGCGATTGCTGACTCATAATCGGGATCCTGAAGGTCGAGGAAGAATTGTCTTAATTCGCCTACGAGGAACATACCTTTATATACAATAGTTCTGCTTGAAAGAGATACTACATATGTATCTTCGTTACTCTGCTCAAATACACGCCTTGCAACATAAAGCTTGCGGTCAAAGGGCAGACCTTTCTTTACGCCCTTCGGTCGCTTTATAAAGCACTGCATAATATGCGGCATACACTCTACGGCTCTCTTACCGAGCACATCGGGATTTGACGGAACATTTCTCCAGCCGAGAACCTCCAGTCCCTCTTTTTCCGCAATAATTTCAAACATCTTTTTAGCCTGATTTCTTGCAAGCTCGTTCTGAGGGAAGAAGAACATACCGACTGCATAATCTCTCTCTGCAAGAAGCTTGATTCCAAGATCTTTTTCGGCTACTTTTTTGAAAAACTTGTGTGAAATCTGGAGCAGAATACCAACGCCGTCACCTGTTTTGCCCTCGGCGTCCTTACCTGCTCTGTGCTCAAGGGTTTCTACTATAGTAAGAGCATTTGCAACCGTATCGTGCGTTTTGATGCCGTTAATGTTCACAACAGCACCTATACCGCAGTTGTCGTGCTCAAACTTAGGAGAATAAAGTCCCTTGAAGTCTTGTCTGTTTGAGATTTGTTCCAATTTAATTCACCCTTTCCCGCTCAATTCTTCAACATTTACCCGATACCGCATACTATATAATAAGTAAAGAATAACCGGTACAGTGTAACTGATTGAGCTGATTAATACATTTTATATTTGCTAAAACATATTATATGAAATGTATGCTAATAAACATACTGTCGTCAAAAACAGTACTCATTCAGCAATATCTTTATTATATAGCCTGTTATTTGAGATGTCAATAGAAAATGCAATATTTTTAAAACGAACTTTCATATTTTTTAATAAACAAGGCAAAAACTTCAAAAACTGACAGATAAATACACGTTAAGTGCAGGAAAAATACTCAAACTTGCAAATATCAAAAATTTTTATGAAAATTTTTTTAAAAAGCTATTGACAAATAGCGCAAATGGGTTTATACTACAGTCAATGACAAACAGCAAGGGCGCTGTGAGCCGTAAGGCTTGCAGTGCCTTTTTGTTTTTCTGAAAATAATTTCAAAATAATTTCTTTAAAAAATGGATAGGAGAGATTAAAATGGCAAAAGTTCCTGAATTATTTGGCAGTATGGTATTCAACGATCAGATGATGCTGGAGCGTCTTCCGAAGGCTACCTACAAGGCGCTGAAAAAGACAATCCAGAACGGTGAGCCTCTTGATGAGAGCGTAGCAAATGTAGTTGCAAGTGCAATGAAAGACTGGGCTATTGAAAAGGGCTGCACACACTACACTCACTGGTTCCAGCCAATGACGGGTATCACAGCAGAAAAGCACGACAGCTTTATCGCACCCAGCGGTGACGGTCAGGTTATTATGGAGTTCTCAGGCAAAGAGCTTGTAAAGGGCGAGCCTGACGCATCATCCTTCCCGAGCGGCGGTATCCGTGCTACATTTGAGGCAAGAGGCTATACAACATGGGATCCTACCTCATATGCTTTTGCTAAGGACGGCACACTTTACATTCCTACAGCATTCTGTTCATATACAGGCGAGGTTCTTGACAAGAAAACTCCGCTCCTCCGTTCAATGGAGAGAATCAGCACAGAGGCTGTTAAGGTTCTTAATCTTCTCGGCAAGAAGGATGTAACGAGAGTTACAACAACCGTAGGTCCTGA
The DNA here is from genome assembly GCA_051880895.1 of Ruminococcus sp. Classification (GTDB taxonomy): domain Bacteria; phylum Bacillota; class Clostridia; order Oscillospirales; family Acutalibacteraceae; genus Ruminococcoides. The sequence continues at coordinate 21,480 of JBJEOV010000115.1, forward strand.
GCAGGAGTACTTCCTTATAGATAAGGAAATGTACGATCAGAGAAAAGACCTTATTTATACAGGCCGTACACTTTTCGGCGCAAAGGCTCCTAAGGGACAGGAGCTTGACGACCATTACTTCGGCGCAATCAAAACAAGAGTTGCTGCTTTTATGGCTGAGCTTGATGAAGAGCTTTGGAAGCTTGGTATTCTTGCAAAGACAAAGCACAACGAGGTTGCTCCTTCACAGCACGAGCTTGCTCCTATTTTCTCTACAACAAATATTGCAACCGACCACAACGAGCTTACTATGGAAATGATGAAGAAGATTGCTGAAAAGCACGGTCTTGTTTGTCTGCTCCACGAAAAGCCTTTTGCAGGCGTAAACGGCTCAGGTAAGCACAACAACTGGTCAATTTCTACAAATACAGGTGAAAACCTCCTTGACCCGGGCAAATATCCTGAAACAAATCTTCAGTTCCAGCTCTTCCTTGCTGCTATCGTAAAGGGCGTTCACGAGTATCAGGATCTTTTAAGAATTTCTGTTGCATCAGCAGGTAACGACCACCGTCTTGGCGCTAACGAAGCACCGCCGGCAATCATTTCAATGTATCTCGGCGACGACCTCGGCGCACTTGTTGAGTCAATTATCAACGGTACGGAGTATGTAAGCAAGGGCAAGGTTAAAATGTCAACAGGCGTTGAAGTTCTTCCTGACTTCAAGAAGGATACTTCAGACCGTAACAGAACATCGCCGTTTGCTTTCACAGGCAACAAGTTTGAGTTCAGAGCACTTGGCTCGGCGCTTAACATCGCTTGTCCGAATATTATGCTCAACACAATGGTTGCTGAGGAGCTTTCTGAGTTCTATGATGAGTTAAAGGACGCATCAGACCTCGAAGCAGCTGTTAAGGCTCTTATCAAGAGAGTATTTACAGAGCATAAGGACATTATCTTCAACGGCAATAACTATGCAGACGAGTGGGTTGAAGAGGCAGAGAGAAGAGGACTTCTTAACCTCAAGTCACTTCCTGACGCAGTTGAGCATTACATTGACCGGAAGAATATCGACCTCTTTACAAAGAACAAGATTTATTCAGTTGAGGAAATTCACGCAAGATATGAAATTGAGCTTGAGAATTATGCTAAGCTTATCAATATCGAGGCGCTTACAATGATTGATATGGCTAAAAAGGATATGATTCCGGCTGTTACATCATATGTAAGAGAGCTTACAGATACAGCTCTTGCAAAGAAAGCACTTTCAGACGCAATTCCTACATCAGTTGAGGAAGAGCTTATCACAAGCCTTTCAAACAAGCTTGTATCCTTCAGCAAAAAGACAGCAGAGCTTGAAAATGCTGTTATCGGTGCAGGCGAATTTGAGAACGATGTTCTCGCTTATGCAAAATATTACAGAGAAAAGGTATTCTCGGTAATGACAGAGCTTCGTGCAATCGGCGACGCTATGGAAACAGAAACAGCCGCTGATTACTGGCCATATCCTTCATACGGCGAAATGCTTTACGGCGTATGATTTATTGACCGATTTTTGAATTACTGATTTGGTGACACAATGGCGTGTAACGGACAGATATATTCATATATATGCTGTCTGATACACGCCGTTTTTGTTATTTAAAAAAAGGGGAGAGTTTTATGACAGACATACTTAACGGTGTAAACAGTGTCATCTTTGGCACGGAAGGAGTATGGTTTCTTATTGGCGCCGCACTTGTATTCTTTATGCAGTGTGGATTTGCAATGGTAGAAACCGGTTTTACAAGAGCTAAAAATGCCGGTAACATTATAATGAAGAACTTAATGGACTTCTGTATCGGTACCGTTGTATTTATGCTTCTTGGTTTTGGTTTATTGTGCGGTGAGGACGCATTCTTTGGATTGATTGGTCTTCCGAATCTTGACATCTTTTCAAATTTTGCTAATTTCCCATGGCACAACTTCGTATTTAATATGGTATTCTGCGCTACTACAGCTACAATCGTATCAGGCGCAATGGCTGAAAGAACAAAGTTTTCTTCATACTGCATTTATTCATTGGTAATTTCTGCAGTTGTTTATCCGATTGAGGCTCACTGGATCTGGGGCGGCGGCTGGCTTTCACAGCTTGGCTTTGTTGATTTTGCAGGCTCCTGTGCAATTCATATGGTTGGCGGTATCTCAGCTATCATCGGCGCAATCATTCTCGGACCCCGTATCGGTAAATACGGCAAAAACGGTAAGGTAAACGCTATTCCCGGTCACAGCCTTACACTCGGCGCACTCGGCGTATTCATTCTCTGGTTCGGCTGGTACGGCTTTAACGGTGCGGCTGCAGGCGACACAGCTTACCTCGGACAGATTTTCCTTACAACAACAATTGCTCCGGCAGTTGCAACCTGCGTAACAATGCTCTTTACCTGGATAAAGAACGGCAAGCCTGATGTTTCAATGTCGCTTAACGGCTCACTTGCAGGTCTTGTAGCAATCACAGCTCCTTGCGCTGATGTTGACGCACTCGGTGCAACAATTATCGGTCTTGTTGCAGGTATTCTTGTTGTAGTTGCAGTTGAATTTATTGATATCAAGCTTAAAATTGATGACCCTGTCGGCGCAGTTGCAGTTCACGGCGTAAACGGTATGTGGGGTACACTTTCAGTTGGTCTTTTTGCAACAGGCAACGGTCAGGACGGTATCACAGGCTTGTTCTACGGCGGCGGTTTTACTCAGCTTGGTATTCAGGCTCTCGGCGTGCTCAGCGTAGCTGCCTGGACTATTGTTACTATGACAATAGTATTCCAGGTAATCAAGAGAACAGTCGGTCTTCGTGTTTCTAAGGACGAAGAAATGAAGGGTCTTGATGTTTGCGAGCACGGTCTTGTTAATGCTTATGCAGACTTTATGCCAATCGGCGTTGGTACTGCTTCACTTGACGAAACCTTTGATGTTGAAGGCAATGTACCTGTTACAAAGGCTGTTCCCGTACAGCTTGCAGGCAAATATGATATGGCTACTGACGGTACAAAGATTACTAAGATTGACATTCTTCTTAAGCAGTCAAAGCTTGAGGCGCTCAAGGAAGAAATGGATAAGCTCGGTATTACCGGTATGACAGTATCTCAGGTACTCGGCTGCGGCGCTCAGAAGGGCAAGGCAGAGTATTACCGTGGTGTTGCTGTTGAAAGTAACCTCCTTCCTAAGATGAAGGTTGAAATCGTAGTTTGCAAGGTTCCTGTAAAATCTGTTGTAGATGCTGCTGTCAAGGCTCTCTACACAGGACATATCGGTGACGGTAAGATCTTCATTTACGATGTTGAGGATGTTGTAAAGGTAAGAACAGGAGAAACAGGCTACGACGCAATGCAGGATATTGAGTAATCCTGATTACATTACCTATCCTTTTTAATTCACATAAACCGAAAGGGCCGGCGCAAGAAATTGTGTCGGCTCTTTCGGCTGAAAAAACAGCACCGGCATTTTTGCATCGGTGCTGTGTTCTTTATAGTATATCTCCGCCGAGGGATTTTGAAAAAGCGTTGTATAAATCCTTTGTATTACCGCATTCGGATAAAAGCCACAGCTTTATATATGACGAAATCGGAGCAACAGGGGGGAGTATTTTTATTCCCAGCTCAGCATATAGCTTTTTGCTTTCATAGAAAAAGCCTGCCTCGCTGCCTGTCAGAAATATCGGAATATCTGAATTTTCAGCCGCCTTGCAGAATGATTTTAGTTCTGTGCTTATGGTGTTGACAGTTCCCGAGTGATAGCTTTCCAAAAGTACAGCCTTAGTATTTTTATCAATCGGAGGATAGGTGATTCCGACATACGGCGAAATTCTGAGTACGGAGGAATTTGCGGTAAGTGTTGGTATATGTTCAAGGCTCAGCTCGTCGGCTTTTTCCTTGTAATCAGGATTTCTGACAAAGCCGTTGTCTGTAATCTCACCGTAAAACATATTATGAACGCTATACAGTCTGTCGTCATAGGCAAGGTGATTTTGCAATCGGGAGGCACGGTGGATTTTGGGAGCTTCGCCGTTGTTTTTATATGCCGTAAAAACACCCTTATGCTCGCCTGACGCAATGAAATCCACTGCTGATTTAAAGTTTTCGACACCGTTGGACTTTGGGTTGCCAAGCGGATAGTTTGCAGAAACAAGCACAACAGGAATCTTGCATAAGCCGAGCATATACGAAAGCATAGCCGAGGTGTATTGCAGTGTGTCTGTGCCGTGGGTGACTATTATTCCGTCATAATTCTTACTCATATTTTCCTTAACGGAATTATAGAGCAGGCTGAAATACTCACCCGTCATATTTTCACTAAGTATTGTATAAGGCGAAACTGAGTCAAGCTCAGCTTTTCCGCCGTTTTGCCTATACATTTCTATCAGCTTGTAACGAGCGGAAGAATCAGGAGAAATCACTCCGTTATTATTACAGCTTCCGATAGTTCCGCCTGTGAAAACAACTAAAATCTTCATAATGCACCTCCGTGTATTTTAAAATAAACTGGAATTTACCACAATATTAATAATCAAAAGTATTGATAAAAACAAACCATGATAGAAAAACAAAAGTATAGGGTTTCCAAAGGTCACTGACCTTTGGTCGTTT
>JBJEOV010000116.1:0-25817 GCA_051880895.1 Ruminococcus sp.
ACCTCGATTACTGCGTATTCAAAGGTTTCGGGGTTGAGCGCAAACTGACAGTTACAGCCGCCCTCTACCTTTAAGGCTGAGATAATGTCGAGAGCCGCACTTCTGAGCATCTGATACTCCTTGTCGGCAAGGGTAACGGTAGGTGCAATAACGATACTGTCGCCTGTGTGAACGCCGACAGGGTCGAAATTTTCCATTGAGCAGACGGTGATAACATTGCCGTCGCTGTCACGCATTACCTCGAACTCAACCTCTTTCCAGCCTGAGATACATTTTTCAACAAGCACCTGAGTAATAGGTGAAAGCTCAAGACCGTTTGAGGTGATTTCTCTTAATTCTTCCTCATCGTTTACAATGCCGCCGCCTGTGCCGCCGAGGGTAAATGCAGGGCGGATAATTACAGGATAGCCGATTTCATCTGCAAATTTAACGGCTGTTTCAACATCGTTTACAACGAGTGACGGAATGACAGGCTGACCGATTTCAAGCATAGTATCCTTGAACATCTGTCTGTCCTCTGCCTTATCGATTGTTTCGGGGTTTGCGCCGAGGAGCTGTACTCCGTATTTATCAAGGAAGCCCTCCTTTGCAAGCTGCATTGAAAGGGTAAGTCCTGTCTGACCGCCGAGGGTTGAAAGCAGGCTGTCGGGACGCTCCTTTTTTATAATTCTCTTTACGGTTTCAAGCGTAAGCGGCTCAATGTAAATTTTATCAGCCATTGCATTATCAGTCATAATGGTAGCAGGGTTTGAGTTTACGAGGATAACCTCAAGTCCCTCTTCCTTGAGCGCACGGCAAGCCTGTGTGCCGGCGTAGTCAAATTCAGCAGCCTGACCGATTACAATAGGGCCTGAGCCGATAACCATAACTCTTTTAATGTTGCTTTTCAGTGGCATAAAATCATTCCTTATTTAATAATCAAATTCGTATAAATTATGGATAGCTTTATCTGTTGCTTTTCATCATATCAATGAAACGGTCAAACAAAAATGCCGTATCGTGCGGGCCGCCGCAAGCCTCGGGGTGGAACTGTACCGAGAACGCAGGCATATTGTTGTACTTTACGCCCTCGCAGGTGTTATCGTTGCCGTTTACAAAGCTTACCTCGCCGTTTTCGGGCATACTGTCGCTTACAACTGCGTAGCCGTGGTTCTGTGAGGTGATGTAAACCCTGCCTGTTTCAAGCTCCTTTGCAGGCTGATTTGCTCCTCTGTGACCGTATTTGAGCTTTTCTGTCTTTGCTCCCTGACTGAGGGCTAAAAGCTGGTGTCCAAGGCAGATGCCGAAGGTCGGGATTTTGTATTCGCAAAGCTTTTTAAGCTCTGATATAACCGAGGTATTATCAGACGGATCTCCCGGTCCGTTTGAAAGCATAATGCCGTCGGGGTTCATAGCCTTAATCTGCTCAGCCGTTGTATGAGCAGGCACAACCGTAACATTGCAGCCACGCTTTACAAGCTCTCTTCCGATATTGTGCTTTGCGCCGAAGTCCATAAGAACTACATTGAGGTCGCCGTTTTCAGCCTTGAAGTCTTCCTTTTCGCTGATTGTGGTGCTTTCAACAGCCTGCTCGATTTTATAAGCCTTAATCTGAGCAAGCTCCTCCTCGGTAACCTCTCCCGAATACGAAATCTTACAGTTAAGCACACCGTACTCACGAACGATTCTTGTCAGCGCTCTGGTGTCGATTCCGTAGATTCCGGGAATATCAGACTCTTTTAAAAAGGTGTCAAGATCTCCCTCACAACGGAAGTTAGAGGGAGCTTGGCACCATTCTCTTACAATATAACCCCTGAGCGAGGGCGATTTGCTCTCAAAATCAGAGGGAATTACACCATAGTTACCGATTAAAGGGAATGTCTGAATAACCACCTGACCGAAATAAGACGGGTCGGTGAGTGTTTCAAGATAACCGGTCATAGCTGTTGTAAAAACCAATTCTCCCATTGTTTCTTTTTCTGCACCAAATGATTTACCCTCAAAAACTGTTCCGTTTTCAAGTATCAGATATGCTTTTCGGCTCATAAATACACATTCCTTTCAGAAATTTTGCATAACTTTATTAGTTTTCGTAGGTTTTTATAACCTGCATTGCAATCTGCATTTTGCTCATTCTCAGATCCATCGCCTGCTTTTCAAGGTAGCGATGCGCCTCCTGCTCGGTCATATTAAGGCAGGTAATCAGCAGCATTTTAGCCCTGTTGATTATCTTCATATCCTCCACAATATGGCGGAGCTTTTCGTTTTCCTCGTTTACCGTGAGCATTCTCATTCTGAAGCACTCCGTAAACTGCACATAATGATGAAATAGGTGCTTATTAATCGGCTTTGCAATTACAAGCACTCCGTGCTCTGTGAGAGCGTCGTTTACATCGTCTGCGTTCTTCTGAGGTACTATAATAACCACGCTTGAACGGGTTACCTTGGCAAAATGCATTGAAAGCTCAATGCCGCTTTCGTCTGCAAGAGGTGCGTTAATACAGATAAGGTCAAACTCGTCATTTTCGACAAGCTTTTTTGCTGTTTTAGAATTATCAGCAACGGAAATCTGCGTAAAATGTTCAAGCTTTAAAAGCTGTGAAAGTGATTCTCCGCTCTGTGCCGAGTGAGATATTACCAATGCTTTTTTCAAAACCCTATCACCTCAGTCACTTATCTTCAACATCATATTTTACAAGATTTCGGGAAGTTCTAATTTACATAAAGGAATTATAATATATTTTTTTATTAATTCCGACAATTCTGTCCTGGAAATGCAGATTGTATTACACAAAAGTTAAAATTTGATTAAAAAATAAATTTTTTGCAGAAAAGGCTGTTTCATTTTGTTTATGAAACAGCCCTTTGCCGTAGTATTATTTGCAAATTAAAAGCAATTATTTCTCGCCCTTGCTTAAAAGCATTCTGTCGTTTTCAAGCTTAGAGCCGCTTGCCTTTTCAAACTTCTGTAAAAGGTCATCAACAGTAAGCCTTTTCTTTTCTTCGCCCGAAATATCGAGGATAACCCTGCCGTTGCCCATCATAATAAGGCGGTTGCCGTGCACAATGGCGTCGTGCATATTATGGGTTACCATAAGGGCGGTAAGATTGTTTTCGGCAATAATCTTGTCGCTCAGCTCAAGCACCTTTGCGGCGGTTTTCGGGTCGAGCGCTGCGGTGTGCTCGTCAAGGAGCAGCAGCTTTGGCTTGTTTAAGGTAGCCATTAACAGGGTGATTGCCTGTCGCTGACCGCCCGAGAGAAGTCCTACCTTTGTGGTCATTCTGTCCTCAAGTCCAAGCTCAAACTGCTTTAAAAGAGTTCTGTACTCCTCCTTTTCAGACTTCCTGACTCCCCAGCTAAGTCCTCTTTTCTGTCCTCTTCTTGCGGCAAGCGCAAGGTTTTCGAGGATTTCCATATCGGCAACAGTGCCGGTCATTGGGTCCTGAAAAACTCTGCCGAGGTACTTTGCTCTTTTATGCTCGGGAAGTCCGGTTACATCAACTCCGTCAATGAGAATCTGACCGCTGTCAACAGGCCACACGCCTGCAACCGCATTGAGAGTGGTTGACTTGCCTGCGCCGTTTCCGCCGATGATTGTGCAGAAATCACCCTCGTTTAAGTGAAGGGTTACGCCGTCAAGGGCAACCTTTTCATTTATTGTACCCTTGTTAAAGGTTTTGTGAATATCAATAATATCAAGCATTGTTGTTTCCTCCGTTCGCCTTGTTAGCCTTTAAGTTCATTTTTGCTGACTTTTTAAAGGAGGTTTTACTCTTTTTCTGTAAATAAGGAACGGCAAGGAAGATTGCAACTATTACAGCAGTAAAGAGCTTTGTGTCGTCGGTAGGCATCTTGAGCCAGAGAACAATGCTCATTGCGATGTAGTAGAGGATTCCGCCGACAATAACGAAAAGCATTTTGATAACAAAATTCATACGCTTGCGGAAGATAGCCTCGCCAAGCACCTCGCCGATGATAACTGCGGCAAGACCGATAACGATTGCGCCTCTGCCCATATTGATGTCTGAAAAGCCCTGATACTGAGCAAAGAGAGAGCCTGAGAGCGCAACGAGTCCGTTTGAAAGCGCAAGTGCGATTACCTTTGCAACATTGATGTTGATGCCCTGTGCCTTGCTCATAGCAGGGTTAGAGCCTGTGGAACGGATTGTTGAGCCTTGCTCGGTGCCGAAGTACCAGTACATTGCGGCTATAACTATTGCGGCAACGGCAAGACAGATTATAATCGAAAGATTTATATTGCTTGCAGAAATAACAAGTCTGTAGTTTCTGTAGCTTATAGGGAGGTTGGATTTTCCCATAATATTCAGGTTGATTGAATAGAGTGCAATCTGGGTAAGAATACCTGCAAGAATATCGGGGATACCGAGCAGGGTGTGCAGAAGTCCCGTTACAAGACCTGCAAGAATACCCGCAAGTATGGCTACGGCAAGCGCAAGCCACACCGAACAGCCGTTAATCAGCATAATTGCCGTAACTGCGCCGCCCGTGGCAAAGGAGCCGTCAACACTCAGGTCGGCAAAATTGAGTAGCTTATAGGTGATAAAAACACCCAGTCCCATAAGTCCCCAGATAATACCCTGCGCAATATTGCCCGGCAACGCCGAAACAAAGTTTGCAGGATTGAGAGAACCGAAGTATTCTGCTAAAAATTCCATAAAAACCACCAATACATAAAAATATCGGGGTGTCGCTTTCACGGCACCCCACCGTTATTTAATCATATAATAAGGATATTACTCCTCGATAGCCTCGTAACCCTCAGGAATTGTAATTCCGTAAGCGTCACAGCGGCTCTTTACATACTTCTTTGTAACATTCGGAGCAGACTGAACCTCCATCTTTGTGATGTCTGCGCCGTTTACAAGAATATCGTAAGCCATTTCGCCTGTTTTCTGACCGAGCTCATAGTAGCTGATTGAAAGTGTTGCGATACCGCAGCCCTTGCAAATGCCCTCTTCGCCTGCGATGATAGGTGTTTTTGAGGCTGAGGCTGTGTTGTCGATAATACCTGTGTTTGACGCTGCTGTGTTGTCGGTAGGAATGTAAAGAACATCGTTTTCGTCACAGGCTGTCTTTGTTACGGCTGCAACATCGTTTGAGTCAGCGAATGAATATGTCTTTACTGTGTAGCCTGCGCTCTCAAATAAAGGAGTGATAGTGTCGCTCTGATACTTTGAGTTTGCCTCTGCGGAGCAGTAAAGAATACCTACTGTTTTTGCGTCAGGGAAAAGCTCGTGAAGCATATCAGCCTGCTTGTCAAGAGGTGCAAGGTCGGTTGTACCCGATACATTCATACCCGAAACGCCTGTCCACTCAGCCATATCAAGAGCTGTGCCGTAGTCGGTGATTGATGTGCCGAGAACCGGAATAGTCTGAGTTGCTGTATATGCAGCCTGTAAAGCGGCTGTAGCGTTACCTAAGATGAGGTCATAATTTGAAGAAACAAACTGGTTGCAGATTGTAGCGCAGGCAGCTGAGTCGCCCTGTGCGTTCTGCTCGTCAAATTTTACCTTGTCTGCGCCGAGCTTTTCGGTAAGGGTATCCTTAAAGCCCTTTGTTGCGGCGTCAAGTGCCTCGTGCTGAACCAGCTGGCAGATACCGATATTATACACCTTGTCTGCGTCTGCCTTTGAGGCAGTTGATGCAGCTGATGCGGTTGATGGTGTTGATGATGCGCCGCCTGTGCAGCCTGCAAGAGCAGCCGTTACTGTGAGTGCAGCTGTTGCCGCAGCTAAAATTCTTTTTGTCATTTTCATATAAATCCGTCCTCCAATTTTTCACTTTAACGCTTGAATGAACATATGCTTTAAAGCTTTTGTCTGCTAAAGTGAATTTCTTGTATAGTATTATATACCATAAAAACAGTTTTTGCAATAGCAAAGGGTAATTTTATCTGTTTTTTATAAGAATTTCATCGTTAATTTGGCTATTTTACCGCTACATTTTCATCACCTAACTGATGCTTAAGCTCTTTTATCATAACATCATTAAGACTTACCCACATATTTTGTGGAGCTTTTACCTTTCTTTTTGAGCTTGTCAGGTAAAAAATAACGGGAGTTGAGCCGTCAAAAATGTCCGTTACCCTCTTTGCACGATAGTACATATCGGTGTTGAGGTCGTCAATTCTAAGATAAAGTGCTTTCGACTGATACGGCTTTTGAGGTGTATTGCTGTTTCCCCTGACTTTTTCAGAGCTTGTAACGGGCATATTCTTACATTCTTCATTGTTAAAAGCCTTTGCAATGCTGTCGCAGATGATTTTCGGCTCTTCGTTTTCCTTGAAATTAAGCGTTCCCTTTATGACTACAGGTGTGTTTTCGTTAAGGAGTATGGTGCTTTTTTCATAGACATTCGGAAACACCACAACCTCGATAACGCCGAATTTATCCTCAACATTCATAAAAGCCATAAGCTTGTTGCTCTTGGTAAGCTGGGTTTTTACCCTTGCAACTATTCCCACAACAATTACCTTTTTGCCGTCGGGGTATCTGCCTGTTTCGTCATTGATGATTTCGCCTATTCTGTCGGCATTTAAGCGCTCGGTGTAAAGGCTGTAATTGTCGGCAGGGTGTCCGCTGAGGTAAATACCTGCAATCTCCTTTTCCATACGCAAAAGCTCGCTTGTATTAAATTCCTTTAAATCGGGGAGCTCAGGCTCGGAGGTTGCTCTAATATTTTCATCACCCAAATCAAAGAAGGAAAGCTGACCGCCCTGGTTTTTGCGTGATTCGTACTCCACATCGTCAAGCACGGTTTTGCTGATTGCGAGCAGCTGTCTGCGGTTTGCGCCGAGTCCGTCAAGTGCGCCGCATTTTATGAGGCTTTCGAGAGCACGGCTGTTCATATTCCTGCCGCAGAGTCTTTTGCAGAAATCGTAAAGACTTTTAAACGGCTTTAGCCTGCGCTCCCTGATTATCTGTTCGATAAAGACTCTGCCGAGGTTTTTGATTGCAAGAAGTCCGTATCGGATATTGTTTCCGCTTACCGTAAAGCCGAAGTCGCTTTCGTTTACGCTCGGCGGCAGAACTCCTATGCCGAGCCGCTGACATTCACCGATATAGGCGGCAAGCTTATTCTGATTGTCAAGCACGCTTGTGAGCAGTGCCGCCATATATTCGTGCGGATAGTGGCACTTTAAATATGCCGTTTTGTATGAAATTATCGAATAAGCCGCTGCGTGGGATTTATTGAACGCATAGGACGCAAAGCTTTCAATCTCGTCATAGATTGAATTGGCAATTTTTTCGTCTATTCCTCTGCGGATACAGCCGTCAACAATTACATTTCCGCTTTCATCTGTAAGTCCGTGCAGGAAAATCTCCCTTTGCTTAGCCATTTCGGCAGCCTTTTTCTTGCTCATTGCACGGCGCACAATATCCGCCCTGCCAAGGCTGAAGCCTGCAAGCACACGCAAAATCTGCATTACCTGCTCCTGATAGACGATACAGCCGTAGGTTACCTCAAGAATAGGCTTTAAAAGCGGGTGCTTATAGGTAATGTGAGAGGGATTGTGACGGCAGTCAATGTAGCGTGGAATACTGTCCATAGGACCGGGGCGGTAGAGAGAAACCACCGCAATCAGATCCTCGACAGAGTCAGGCTTTAAGCGCATAAGGACATTTTTCATACCCTGACTTTCAAACTGGAAAACGCCCTCGGTATTGCCCTGAGAAATCATAGCAAACACCTGCTCGTCCTTATCGTTTATATTGTCGGGGTTGTATTCGGGGTGATTTTTGCGTATCTGCCTGTCTGCGTCGTCAATGACGGTGAGGTTGCGAAGTCCGAGAAAGTCCATTTTCAGCAGACCGAGCTCTTCAAGCGTAGTCATAGTAAACTGAGTTACCACATTGTCGTCATTCTTTGACAGCGGTACATAGTCCGAAACGGGGCGGTCGGTAATGACAACTCCTGCGGCGTGCATTGTGGCGTGTCGGGGCATTCCCTCAATGCTTTTGGCTATATCAATGAGCTGTTTTGTCTGCTCGTCCTCGTCATAACGGCGTTTTAATTCGGGGCTTGTTTTGAGCGCAGAGTCGATAGTAACCTTTAATTCCATAGGCACAAGCTTTGCAACCGAGTCAACCGTTGCATACGGAATTGCAAGCACCCTGCCCACATCTCGTATTGCGCCCCTTGCCGCCATAGTACCGAAGGAGATTATCTGCGCCACCCTATCTGCGCCGTATTTGCGCACAACATAGTCGATAACCTCTCCCCTGCGTTCTGTGCAGAAATCGACATCAAAGTCGGGCATACTGACTCTTTCGGGATTTAGGAAACGCTCAAAAAGGAGGTTGTATTTAATCGGGTCAACCGCCGTTATTCCGATGCAGTAGGCGCAGAGAGAGCCTGCGCCCGAGCCTCTGCCGGGGCCTACGGGGATTTTCTCGCCCTTTGCATACTGCACAAAATCGTTTACTATGAGGTAGTAATCGACAAAGCCCATTTTTGAAATTGTGGAAAGCTCGTATTCAAGGCGGTCAATGAGCGACTTATCGGGATTTTCTCCGTAGTGCCTGAAAAGTCCCTCGTAGCATTTTCTGCGGAAATATTCGTAATGGTCCTCGTTGTTCGGCACATCGAAGCGTGGCAGCTTGCGCACACCGAATTCAAATTCCACATTACAGCGGTCGGCGATTTTTTGCGTATTATCATATGCCTGCGGTAAATCGGGAAAGAGAGAGCGCATTTCCTCCTCGGTCTTGAGGTAAAACTCGCTCGTCTGAAACTCCATTCTGTCAACATCGTTTACGGTTCTGTTGGTCTGGATACAAAGGAGAATACTGTGTGTAAAGCTGTCCTTTTTGTCAATATAATGGCTGTCGTTTGTCACCACAAGTCCTGCGCCGATTTCCTCTGCAAGACGGATAAGCTGAGGATTGACACGCTTTTGCTCCTCTATCCCGTGATTCTGCAATTCTATAAAAAAGTTTTCCTTACCGAAAAGCGACTGATAAAAAAGAGCCTTCTGCCTTGCGCCGTCATAGTTGCCGTCAAGCAAATTCTGCGGAATTTCACCCGCAAGACAGGCGGAAAGGCAGATAAGCCCCTTGTGGTACTGCTTTAAAAGCTCATCGTCAATTCTCGGCTTTGAGTAAAAGCCCTCGGTAAACCCCTTTGAAACAAGCTTTATAAGGTTGCTGTACCCCTCGTTATTCTCACAAAGCAGCACCATATGGTAGTATTTTTCGTATGATGATGTTTTGTCAAAACGGGAGTGAGGGGCAACATAAACCTCGCAGCCGATTACAGGCTTTATCCCCTGCTTTTTGCAGGCACGGTAGAAGTCGATTACACCGTACATTACGCCGTGGTCGGTGATTGCAAGGGCGGTCTGCCCCTTTTCCTTTGCCGATTTGACAAGCTCGTTTATACGGCTTGCTCCGTCAAGCAGACTGTATTCGGTATGATTATGAAGATGTGTAAAAGCCATAATTATTCACCGCACACCCTTGCGTTAATTTTTCCGTCACCAAAAACAACCGTAAAGCTTTCGCCCTCTTTAAGCTGTTTTGCCGAGGTGATGATTTTTTCGTCCTTTTCGGCTATTGCGTAGCCTCGTGAAAGTACATTCAGCGGATTTAAGCCGTCAAGCTTACCCTTTACGGAAACAAGTTTATTTTCTTTATCGGAAATATAAATATTCATAAGCTGAGTAAGCCTGTCTGCCTTTGCAAAAAGCTGGTTTTCAAGCTGTTCTGCCCTCACCTTGGGCGAATAAACCGCCATTCTTCTCTGCTGATTTTCAAGTCTTAGCTGTGCGGTTTTAATTTTTCTGTCGAGCATTGCGGAAATGTACTGCCTTTGCTTTTGATAGTAAGCGATAAGCTCCTGTCGGTCGGGTACGGCAAGCTCTGCCGCCGCTGACGGTGTGGAGGCTCTGACATCTGCAACAAAGTCGCAGATAGTAAAGTCCGTTTCGTGACCTACTCCCGAAATTATCGGGGTTTTGCAGTTATAAACCGCATAGGCAAGCTGTTCGTCATTGAACGCCCACAAATCCTCTGCCGAGCCGCCGCCCCTGCCGATTATTACAACATCGGCAATTTTGCTTTCGCTGAACAGATTTACGGCACGGACAAGCTGTTCGGGTGCGCTGTCGCCCTGAACGAGAACGGGCGCAAGCACAATATCCGCACTCGGAAATCTTCTTCTTATTATATTGGTGATATCCTGCACAGCCGCACCGGTGGGAGAGGTTATTACTCCGACCGTTCTCGGAAAGCGGGGCAACTGCTTTTTGTGTGCGTTATCAAAAAGTCCTTTTTCGGCAAGGCTTTTTTTAAGCTGTTCAAAGGCAAGCGTAAGCGCACCTATACCGTCGGGCTGCATATCCTCAATGTAGAGCTGATACCTGCCGTTTGGCTCATATACGGAAATTCTGCCACGGCAGATGACCTTCATTCCGTTTTCGGGGCGAAATTTCAGCCGTCTTGCGTTGCCTGCAAACATAACAGCGCCGATAACCGAGCTGTTGTCCTTGAGTGAAAGGTAGATATGACCGCTGCGCTGATGCACGGTAAGGTTGGAGATTTCACCGGTTACAAGCACGAATTGCAGACTGCCGTCATTTTCGATTATTGACTTGATATAAAAATTTATCTGTGAAACCGAAAGCACCCTCGGCTTTTGTATCTGCGGTGAATACATCTCATAACCTCCTGTCGTTAAAGCCCTTGTATGTAAGATATGCTATTCCTCCTGCGTTGTCGGAGGAATACTCGGGCGTGGCAAAATCTGCGCTGAATTTCTCTGTCAGCGCATTTCTGATGATTGAATTTGACATTACTCCGCCTGCAAAAACTACGGGGAGCTTGCCGTATTCGGCAAGGAGCTTTTCGGTCATTTTCTCAAGCGTTGACTGAATAAAGGCAAGGCAGAAGACTGAAATCTTCTCCCTGCTTTCGCCGTTATCGTGCATTTTTCTGCACTGATTTTCAAGACCGCTAAGACAGCAATCTGCACCCTTTAAGGTGGGGCGGACAGTAAATTTTTCGGTATTTTTAAGCGCAAGCTGTTCAAGCTCAGCTCCGCAGGGGAATTTAAGACCGAGCATAAGTCCTACCCTGTCAACAGCCTGCCCGGCGTTGAGGTCAAGCGTTTTTGCGACCTCGGTTACTGCAAAGGAGCTTTCTCTTCCCCTTGCAAGCACCGCCTCGGTTGTGCCGCCGCTTATGTGAAAGGCTAAAAATTCCTTATCGAATAAATCATCTCTTCCCGATGAAAACAGCACTGCGGCAATATGCCCCTCCTGATGAGAAAAGGTCAGGAGAGGCTTTTTTATTACCGCCGATATAATTCTTGCAGTGTTTTCGCCCACCGTAAAGCACGGCATATACGAGCCGTCAACAGGTCGGGGGCGTGTGGATACGCCGACTGCCGACACCTGCGACAAATCTACCTCTTCTGAAATATCCTCAATAAGCGTGTGGAGCTGCTGCGTGTGATGAAATACAGCGTCGCTCTGCCTGAGTCCGAGCTGTCCCTGCTTTACGGGCAAAAGCTGTTTTCTTTGCAGCATCTTTCCGCTTTGGCTGTTGTAAACCGCAACCGAGGTGGTGTAGTTTGAGGTATCAATTCCGAGAAAAAGGCTCATTACTTTTCTCCGTTTGCTCTGACATATGAGCCTAAGATGCCGTTTACAAAGCCGCTTTCGTCTATGGTGTATTTCTTGGCAAGCTCTACAGCCTCGTTGATTGCAACGCTTGCAGGCACGCTGTCAAGATACTTGATTTCGTAAATTGCAAGCTCTAAAATTGCAAGAGATGGCTTTGAAATTCTTGAAAGCGTCCAGCCCTTTTTAAGAAAGCCCGAAATAATTTCGTCAAGCTCGTCCTTGACTGCAACAATGCCCTCTACTACAGCCTGTGCATAGGCACAAACTCCGCCTACAAAAAGCTCCGAGTTGTACTGTACCATATTGTCAACAGATGTTTTTGTAAATGATCTTGAAAACAAAAGCATAAAAGCCTGCTCACGCTGTTCAGAGCGTGTAAGCTGAATCTGCGCTGTTTCGTTTTCAGGCTGCGCTTCTTCTGCTGATGTAGTGTAATTTATTTCTTCAGACATATTATCCCAACTTTACTATGTATTATAAGGATAATTATATCACATAAAATTTTGATTGTAAACTGATGAATATAAACTTAATCTGACTATCTCTTTAACTAAGCTGAAATTATACGCTTTAAGAGTGAGTAAAACCGGAATTTTGCGGAAAAGTTTTAAAGGCTTCCCCTTGAGGGGAAGCTGTCACCGAAGGTGACTGATGAGGTGTAGGACGCTTTAGCGTCCGTCATATACTATAGCTTTATTTATAGTTATAACGCCACTTCGTGGCTACACCTCATCCGTCGGCTGCGCCGCCACCTTCCCCTCAAGGGGAAGGCTTTGCGTGTAGTTCATCAAATCATTAACTCCACACTAAATTATAGTTTAGCTTACAAACGGGATAATCATAAAACTTAATTGTCAGAATATTTACCGTAAAACAAAAGGGGGCACTCCTTAACGGAATGCCCTGTGTAATAACAAATTATTCGGCAGCCTCTTCAGCTGTTTCTTCAGCAGCCTCGGCAGGAGCCTGCTCGTCCTCTGAGAGGAGCGCACGCATTGAAAGACTTACACGCTTTTTGTCAAAGTCGATAGCAGTAATCTTTGCCTCTACTGTTTCGCCTACTGAAAGTACATCGGCAGGCTTTTCAATTCTCTTGTCGGCAATCTGAGAAATGTGGATTAGACCGTCAATTCCCGGAATGATGTTTGCAAAAGCACCGAAGGATGTAAGACCAACGATTGTAGCCTTTACAACTGTACCCTCGGGATAGTTCTTCTTGAGAATTTCCCAAGGATTTTCGTCAGCATTCTTAAAGCCGAGAGAAATCTTCTTTGTTTCCTCGTTGATGTCCTTAACATATACCTCTACGGTATCGCCTACATTTACAACCTCGCTCGGGTGCTTGATGTGAGTCCATGAAAGCTCGGAAATGTGAATCATTCCGAATACGCCGCCAAGGTCAACAAATGCGCCGTAGCTTGTAAGTGACTTAACAACGCCTGTATAACGCTTGCCGATTGCGCACTCGTTCCAGAAAGCCTCACGCTGAGCAGCTCTCTGCTCCTTAAGTACACTTCTGATAGAGCCTATTGCTCTCTTTCTTCTGCCACGCTGTGAAACCTCGATAAGTCTGAATTCTACTTCCTGACCTACGAGATTTTCAAGGCTCTCGTCACGGGTTGCAGTAGCCTGTGAAGCAGGGATAAATACTCTTACATCGTTGTAGATAACGATTACGCCGCCCTTGACAGCCTCTGTAACCTTACCTGTAAGAACCTCCTGTGACTCAACCTTGGAGTCAAGGATTTCCCAGCCCTTAGCTGCGTCAACTCTGCGCTTTGAAAGCATAATTGTGCCTTCCTGATCGTTTGTCTTCATGATAAGAAGCTCGATTTCGTCGCCAACCTTAACGATATCCTCAGGCTTAGCGTTCGGATCGTTTGAAAGCTCGCTTGCAGGAATAAAGCCTGTCTGCTTTCTGCCGACATCAACCTGTACCTCGTTAGGAGCAATGCTGAGCACTGTACCCATTACCCTCTCATTTGTATTTAAGTTTTTGAGGGATTCCTCAAGCAATGCCTCAAAAGATTCTTCACCATTTGTTACACCGGATTTAATTTCACTCATTGTATCCAGTACCTCCTTTATTATCCTTGCCGGAGTAGATGCCCCGGCAGTAACGCCAATACTGCCTGCTTCTCTGACCTGCTGTGCCGAAAGCTCGTCCGCTGTTTCAATAAGAACTGTATTACTGCACTGCCTTTTGCAGATGTCAAAAAGCTTGCCCGTGTTTGAGCTGTGCCTGTCGCCTATTACTACCATAAAATCGGACTGCGCCGCAAGTAAGTCAGCCTCTGTCTGCCGAACTGACGTTGCATTACATATTGTATCAAATATTTTTGCATTTGTACATAGTTTTTTAATCTTTTTTACACACTTTTTCCATTCTTTTGTGTCAAAAGTGGTTTGTGCGACAACAAAAACAGGTTTATTATTCTTTTTGAGAATATTGTTGTAAATTTCGTCGATTTCCTCGCTGTTCCTGAAGGTGTGGCACTCGGTACTGCAATAGCCGATAATGCCCTCAACCTCAGGGTGAACGCTGTTGCCTGCAATCAAAACTATGCCGTCCTTATTGTCGGGATTTGCAACTATGTTGTGTATCTTCTTGACAAAAGGGCAGGTTGCATCTTCATATTTTACACCATTATCATCTAATTTGTCAATAACATATTTCGGAACTCCGTGAGAACGGATTACGAGGGTGGAGCTGTCCCCCACCTCGTCAATGCTTTTTACAGCCTTACAGCCACGGTTTTCAAGCTCCTTTACAACCTCCATATTGTGAATGATAGGTCCGAGGGTAAACACGCTTACGCCCTTGTCAAGCAGGCTGTTTACAATGTTTATTGCTCTGTTTACTCCAAAGCAGAAGCCGGCAGACCTTGCAACGGTTATACTCATTTTCTGTCCTGCTCCCTCATCTTTCTGATTTCGTCCATTATCATATTCGTAGCGTTTTTAATCTGTCGTCTGTCGCCGTCGGGAGTAAGTCCGAGCTGTTCGGGAGTCAGCGGCTCGCCGAAGTGTATTACTCTTTTTGCAAACAGGTGCTTGGGATTTCCCGTGATTGTAATGCAGGCAGGAATGACGGGTACCTGCATCTGCTGAGCCACAAGCGCACAGCCGCTGCGTGGACGCATAAGCTCGCCCGTCTTGGTTCTTCCGCCCTCAATAAAGATAGTCATAATATTTCCCTCTCTGATGAGGTCCTCGCCTGTCTTTATAGCCTTGCCGTCGCCTGCGCCACGCTCAACAGGGAATGCTCCGAGGGCTCTTATTAACGCAGCAAAAAATCTGTTGCTGAAAAGCTCAGATTTTGCCATAAAGAAAAGTCTGCGCCTTTGTCCGAGTCCTAAAAGCACAGGGTCGGAAAAGGACATATGGTTGCTTGCAATAATATATGCGCCCTTGTGGGGGATTGAGTTGTTATTGATGAATTTATAGCGATAAAACACCTTCATAATCGGGCGGCAGATTACCTGACCTACTCTGTAAAGCACCTTGGACTGTCCCATTAAATTCTCTCCTTTATAACGGAAATAATTTTTTCTACCGACTGCTCAAAATCGAGGTCGGTTGTATCTACAAATACACTGTCCTCGGCAGGCTTCAGCGGAGCTGTTTTGCGGTGGGAATCGTTGTAGTCACGCTCATTTACATCCCTGAGCACCTCGTCAAAGCTTACATTCGCTCCCTTTTCCGAAAGCTCCTTGTATCGCCTTTCGGCTCTTACCTGAGGGGAGGCAGTCAGAAAGATTTTTACCTCTGCATCGGGGAGCACAACCGTACCTATATCCCTGCCGTCCATAATGACATTGTTTTCCTTTGCAATATCTCTCTGCAAATCGAGCAGATAGGCTCTTACCTGAGGGAGTGCCGAGATTTTTGAGGCTGCCATAGACACCTCGGGCGTTCTTATTCGTGAAGAAACATCCCTTCCGTCAAGCAGAACTACCTTCTCAAACCTATAGTTAAAAGCAAGCTGCACCTTAATTTCAGAAAGCATTTCACTTACCCTTTGCGAGTCATCCGGCTCAATATTTTTTTGTATTGCGCAAAGAGCTACGGCACGATAGAGCGCACCGGTATCGACATACATAAAGTTCAGCTCCTCTGCAACTCTTTTTGCTATGGTAGATTTTCCTGCGCCGGCAGGACCGTCAATCGCTATTGCAACACTCATTTTTATCCTCCTTTAATATGCACAGCTTTCGCCTGCAAGATTTCCCGTACTCCACGCTATCTGTAAATTGAAGCCGCCGGTATAGGCGTCGCAGTCGATTACCTCGCCTGCAAAGTACAGTCCCTTTACAAGTCGGCTTTCCATTGTTTTTGGGTTGATTTCTGAGGTTTTTACTCCGCCGGAGGTGATAATTGCCTCCTCTATGGGGCGGAAACCGCTTATTTCTACGGTAAACGATTTCAGAATATCGCAGAGCCTTTTGCGCTCCTCCTTAGTAACGGAGTTGCATTTTTTGTCAAACGGCACTCCCCATCTTTTTAAAACGGGAACGACAAGCTTTTTGGGCAGCAGCTTTGTAAAGGAATTTGAAACATCCTTGTTATGATTTTCGTCAAAATCACGCTGAAGTCGCTTTTCAAGCTGTTCGTAGGAAAGCGCAGGCTTTAGGTCGATAACGGCGTTGTATCTGCCGTCTGAAATATCTCTGATATGCGAGCTGGCTGATAAAATCATAGGTCCGCTCATTCCGAAGTGGGTAAAAAGCATTTCGCCGAAGTCCTCGTAAACCGTCTTTCCGCTTTGGGTATCAACAATTTTAAGCCCTGCATTTTTAAGAGAAAGCCCCTGCATTGACTTGCAGTCGAGGTTTTTGCTTTCAAGCGGCACGAGCGAAGGCTTTAGCGGCACAACGGTGTGGCCTGCCTGCCTTGCAAGGGTGTAGCCGTCGCCTGTCGAGCCTGTGAGTGGGTAGCTTTTGCCGCCGCAGCAGATAATTACGCTGTCGGCAAAGTAGGTATTATTTTTGCATTTAACGCCCATAGCCTCGCCGTTTTCGAGCAAAAGCTCCTCGGCGGTGTCCTCAACGATTTTGCAGCCGCAGTTTTTCGCATAGTTATATATGGTATCGACAACATCAACAGCTTTGTCGGACTGAGGGAAAACACGGTTACCACGCTCGGTTTTAAGCGCAAGTCCAAGTCCCTCGAAAAAAGCTATGGTGTCCTCGGGGGTTAATTTATTGATTGCGGAATAAAGAAATTTTCCGTTCACGGGAACATTTCTGATAAAGGTTTCGACATCGCAGTTGTTGCAGACATTGCATCTGCCCTTACCCGTTATCATAATTTTTCTGCCGACACGCCTGTTTTTCTCAATCAGGGTTACGCCTGCGCCGTATGCAGCCGCAGTTGACGCCGCCATAAGTCCTGCCGCACCTGCGCCGACCACGACAACCTTTTTATTTTTCATTATTCTTTCCTGCTTCCGTTTCTTCTTCGCCGTTTTTTTCTCCGCTTGCGTAAACTCCCTCTCTGTTCCAGACGGTTTCAAGCCTGCGGAAGTTTTCGGAAACCTCGTCCTTCTTTTTAAGTACGGTTGCAACGATGAGCGCATTTATAAGGCTGAGAGGTGCGACGAGCGAATCGACAACGGACGCCATATCGCTCCTTGCAATAAGCACGGAATCGGCAGATTTTACAAGAGGTGATACCATACTGTCGGTGATTGCGATTGCGTGAGCGCCCTGAGAACGGGCATAATTCATTGCGTCAACCGCCATTGTGCTGTAGCGTGGGAAGGAAATTCCTATCATAACATCCTTATCCGTCATTCTGAAAATTCTTTCATAGGTGGTGGTATGGCTTGTGGAGTCGATAACTCTTACATTATCAAAAATAAGCTCAAAATAATAGCCGAGAAAGCTTGCGAGAGCCGCTGTTGAGCGAACGCCGAAGATGTAAATTCTGTCGGCATTGCAGATTTTATCAACCGCTCTTTCAAAATCCTCGTGGGAGGTTTCCTCAATAGTTCTGCGTATTTTTTCAATATCCTGATTTAAAACGCTGTTAAGTACATCTGCATTTCCAATACGGCTTGAGGTTACCTCTATTCTCTGAACGGAGGTGAGCTTGTCCCTTATCATTTCCTGCATTGCCTTTTGCAGCTTAGGGTAGCCGTCATAGCCAAGCTCTGTTGCAAAGCGCACAACGGTGCTTTCCGAAACGCCTACTGTTTCGCCGAGCTTTAACGCTGTCATAAACGCAGCCTTGTCGTAATGCTCCTCTATATAAAGTGCAATCCGCTTCTGCCCCTTTGAAAGCGAATTCATACTCAAATCTATTCTTGTCAATAAATGAGTGACCATTAAATAACCTTCTTCTTAAAATTGTGAGCGACCTGCAAAAGCAGGATTTTCAGTAAATTACATACATTTACATACATATTTAATTGTATCACACAAGTTATTTTAATTCAACCGAAAAATCAGGCAATTTTTTTATTTTTTGAAAAAATGAATTATCGCTTTGTTTTTCTTGCAAAAAATGTGCGGATATGCTAATATACTACTATGCTGAAATAACACGGGAGGAAAGAATATGATTGCTATAATTGACTATGGCGCAGGAAACATTCAGAGCGTAAGCAAGGCTTTGAAATATATCGGCTGCGACTGTGTTGTTACAAGGGACAAGGATATAATTATGAAAGCGGACGGCGCAGTTCTGCCGGGAGTCGGTTCATTCGGAGATACTATGGACACAATGGAAGGCTACGGCATTAAGGACACCGTTCTTGATTTTATCAGAACCAAAAAGCAATTTCTGGGTATATGCCTGGGCTTGCAGCTGCTTTTCCCCGAAAGCGAGGAAAGTCCGGATAAAAAGGGCTTGTCTGTTTTTGACGGAAGCATCACAAAAATCCCTGCCGATACAGGTCTTAAAATTCCGCACATCGGCTGGAACAGTCTTGATATTGTAAAGAAGGACGGCATTTTCAGAGGAATTGAAGATAATGCCTATGTATATTTTGTTCACTCATACTTTTTAACAGCAAAAAATCCCGAAATAGTTGCCGCAAGAACAAGCTACGGCGTTCAGATTGACGCAGCCGTGGAATGGGAAAATGTTTCGGCTACTCAGTTCCATCCCGAAAAAAGCGGCGAGGTCGGACTGAAAATTCTTAAAAACTTTGCTGATATGGTAAACGGAAAGTAAGGAGATGGCAGTATGTACGCAAAAAGAATTATTCCCTGCCTTGATGTAAAGAACGGCAGAGTTGTTAAGGGTATGAGCTTTGTCAACCTTGTTGACGCAGGCGACCCTGTTGAGTGCGCAAAGCAGTACGATAAGGAGGGCGCAGACGAGCTTGTTTTTCTTGACATAACAGCCTCGAGCGACTCAAGAAATATTACTATAGATATGGTTGAAAAGGTTGCAGATTCCATATTTATTCCGTTTACCGTGGGCGGAGGTATAAGAAGTGTTGATGATTTCAACCTGCTGTTGAGAGCAGGCGCAGACAAGGTTTCGGTAAATTCCGCAGCAGTACACCGTCCCGAGCTTATAAGCGAGGCGGCTTACAAATTCGGCAGTCAGTGCGTTGTGGCGGCTATTGACGCTAAGCGCAGGGACAACGGCTGGGAGGTTTATGTAAACGGAGGAAGAACTCCCGTCGGACTTGACGCAGTTGAGTGGGCGGTAAAATGCGAACAGCTCGGCGCAGGCGAAATTCTGCTCACGAGTATGGACGAGGACGGTCAGAAAAACGGCTACGACATTGCGCTGACAAGAGCAATTTCCGAAAGGGTTTCTATTCCCGTAATTGCAAGCGGCGGCGCAGGTGCGCTTGAGCATTTTTATGACGCCTTTACCGAGGGCAAGGCAGACGCAGTGCTTGCCGCCTCTCTCTTCCACTTCGGTGAAATTCCGATTCCAACCCTTAAAAAATATCTGAGCGAAAAAAATATTCCTGTAAGACTGTAAGCAACACCCCTCAGCTGTAAATTGGCTGAGGGGTGATTTTAATATCTTAAAAGAATTATAATAATTTACTTCAGTTATCGCTGACAGCTGAAAGCTCCTGCTTTCTTGCGTCAAGCTGAGTCTGCATTTTCTCGAGAATTCCGGGGTTATTGGTATTTTTAATTATCTCTTCAAAAATATCGGGAATATTATCCTCCTTAAAGCCCTCCTGAGAAAATATCCTTTTTACGGAATAGGCGTACCTCGACATTGTAGGTTTAAAGGTGCGGGCATAATTCTTTGTCATCTGCTTTACCCCCGCAACCTCAATCATCTGCTTGCTTAACAGAGAATTTATCAGAAGATTTATATAGCTCTTCTTCCAGGTTCTGTTTACGGATTTGTTTACAATTTCGGAGCTTGCAAGAGGCTCGCCCACATCCCACAGTAAATTCATAATTTCTTCTTCGCTTTTTGTCAGCACTTAAAATCATCCTTCCGAAATTTTCTTTATATACCACAAAAATAAACCAAACAGCGATTAATTCTTTTAAAAAATAACCGCTAAATACAATAAAAACGAAAAATCTGCTATTAATTTTTACTCTATTGTACTTTATTGCAGTAATTAAGTCAATATATATCTTCCAATATTTTGAAATTTTGAGCAAAAACACAGTTTTATTGTAATATTACAAGTAATACTTGACATACGAAATAATCCACAATAAAATTTATATGTATATACTTTCTATACTTTCTATACTTTCAGATTTGAGGGGTTAATATGTCGGAATTAAAGACAAATGTAATGCGTATTCTTGAAAAGGCAGGTATAGACTACACTGCGCACGAATATCCTCACGGCAAGGAGACTGTTGACGGAGTGAGCGTTGCAAGGCTTCTGGGACAGGATCCGAAATGTGTGTTCAAAACGCTTGTTACAAAAGGAGCAGGCGGCGGTTACTTTGTGTTTGTCGTGCCTGTTGCTCAGGAGCTTGATTTAAAAAAGGCGGCAAAGGCAGTGGGCGAAAAATCTGTTGAGATGATTTGTGTAAAGGACATATTAAAGGTAACGGGCTACATCCGTGGCGGCTGCTCTCCGGTGGGAATGAAAAAGCAATACCCTACTGTTTTTCACGAGAGCTGTCTTGATAACCCCAACATAATCGTAAGCGCAGGCAAAATCGGCTATCAGATTGACCTTGCGCCAAAGGCTCTGATTGAATTTACAAACGGCAAGTGCGCCGACATTATAAAATAGGCTTATACACAAAATCTTCACATAACATTTATGTTACCTTTATTGACTAAGGAATTTGTTAATGTTAAAATGACAACAAATATGATAACCTGTCACATCAGGAGGTAGCTTTATGATTAAGAAAACATTTTACAATCTTCCGTACGAAAAAAGAAAGCGTATAACCGACGCTGTTATCAAGGAATTTATGGAACGACCGAATGAAAAGGTATCCATAAACAGAATCATTAAAACAGCCGGAATATCGAGAGGCAGTTTTTATCAGTATTTTGATGACAAGGTAGATCTGATTGAAATAATAACAAAGACTATGTTTGACCAGTCAAACAACAAGGCTAAGGAAATTCTTAAGCTTTCCTGCGGCGACATTTTTGTTATGTATATCAAGATGTTTGACTATTTCGGCGATTACTGCAAGCAGAAGCAGACAATGAAGATTATGAGAAACATTGTTGAAAGCTTTAAGGCAAACGATGACCTTGTGAGCGAATATCTTAAAAACCGCTTTAACATTGCGCTCACCAACAACGAAATATATCTTATGGTTGACAGACAAAACCTGAAATTTCAGGACAGCGAGAGTGTAAAGTGCCTGATTGAAATTCTTACTCAGGTGCTTAAAAACTCTGTTTTTGATGTTTTTGTTGCAGGCTGCGACCGTGAAGAGGTGCGCTCTATGCTTGTAAAGAAAATCGAAATAATCAAGCAAGGGGCGGTAAAGCAGAATTAACGCTAAGCCGATAATATATTAAGGAAAGAGGAATGATATGCTGCCTAAGCTGAGTGTAAAAAAACCGATGACAATTTTTGTGGCGGTAATCGTGGTTATTGTGCTGGGTATAGTTTCTGTAACCAGAATGACTCCCGACCTGCTGCCGAATATGGATTTTCCGTATGCAATAATTCTCACCACCTATCCGGGACAGACTCCCGAAATGGTTGAAAAGGTGGTTACAAAGCCGCTTGAACAGTCGCTCTCGACGATTGACGGCGTAAAGAACATCACCTCAACCTCGTCAGACAACTACTCAATGCTGACGCTTGAATTTGAGGACGGAACAAATATGGACACCGCAACGGTTGATATGCGAGGCAACCTTGACACAATCAAGGACGCTTGGCCCGACGGGGTGGGAAGTCCGTATCTTATGAAAATAAACCCGAATATGATGCCTGTGGCTATGGTTGCGGTTGATTATGACGGCTACGACACGGTGCAGATTTCCGACTATGTAAACAATGAGCTTAAAAACCAGCTTGAGGGCATTGACGGCGTTGCCTCTGTTACAACCAAGGGTATCGTAACAGAAAAGGAAAATGTTATAATTTCGCAGGCTAAGATTGACGCTCTTAACGCTAAAATAAACGATGCGCTCAATGAAAAATTCGGTGACGCAGAAAAGAAAATCAATGACGCAAAGAAGGAAATCAAGGATAACATTTCAAAGGCTGAGCAAGGCAGCGATACGATTGAGCAATCGATTAACGATTTGAATGCACAGCAGGCGGAGGTTGCAAAGCAGCTTGCAGACGCACAAGGACAGGCTCAGAGCGGCTATACCGAAATTCTGAATGCAAAAATGCAGCTGCTCGACCGGCAGCAGTCGCTTACCTCAACCAAGCAGACGCTGACTATCGCTTATCAGACCTTGACGCAGATTAAGGAAAAGCTTGGCAGTCTTGAGGACGAAAAGCAGCAGCTTTCCGAGCAGGTTGAAGCCTTTGAAAAAATCTACAACCAATACAAGGACGCTCTTAAAAAGCTGACAAACCCCGACCTTACAGACGAGGAGCTTGCGCAGGTAAGGGCGGTTCTTGCAAAAATTGACGAACAGCTTGAAAAATTCGGCTTTCCTAAGGAAGAGCTTGAGGAAAGGCTCAACAATGCCAAAAATGCGCTTGCAAATGTTGACAAGGCAATAACTCAGACCATAGAGGCATTAAAGGAGCTTGGTACAACCGAAGAAAAGCTTGATGACACAATAGCTGAAATTGCCGACAAGATTTCTCAGATAGACAGCGGAATTGCTCAGATTTCTACAGCTTTAAAGGGACTTGACAGCAATACCGTTTCGGTAAATCAGGCTCTTTCCGAGGTTGAAAAGCAGCAGTCGCTTGCGGCTTATCAGCTTTCGGGAGGACTCTCAACTCTCAACACAAAGCAGAGCGAGGTAAACAGCGCATTAACCCAGCTCAATTCTGCTCAGGAGGAATTAAAGACTGCAAGCGAGGAGCTTTCAGATCAGAAGGAGAAGGCTAAAAAAGCGGCTGATATGACTAACACCGTCACAATCAGCAATGTTTCAAATATACTCACGGCGCAGAATTTCTCAATGCCCGCAGGCTATGTAAGCGACGATACAAACACCAAATATCTCGTGCGTGTAGGCGACAAGATAGACGGCGACAAGGAAATGCAGTCGCTTTCACTCTTTGACACAGGCATTGACGGCATCGGCACAGTAAAACTGAGCGATGTTGCCGATGTGTTTGTTGCTGACGATTCGGACAAGGTATTTACAAAAATCAACGGAAATTCCGGCATAGTATTCAGTTTTTCAAAGCAGAGTGACACCGCTACCGCTACGGTATCCGAAAACATTGCAAAAAAGCTCGACTCCCTTACAAA
Organism: Ruminococcus sp.; assembly: GCA_051880895.1. Lineage (GTDB taxonomy): Bacteria > Bacillota > Clostridia > Oscillospirales > Acutalibacteraceae > Ruminococcoides. The sequence continues at coordinate 23,444 of JBJEOV010000116.1, forward strand.
GGAGAACGAAGGTCTGCACTTCACCACCCTTATGGACCAGGGCGACTACATAGACATTATCATCAACAGCGTTCTTCAGAATCTGCTTATGGGCGCAGTGCTTGCAATAATAATTCTGTATCTGTTTTTAAGAGATATAAAGCCTACTCTTATTGTTGCGCTTTCTATCCCGATAAGCGTTATTTTTGCTCTTGTGCTGATGTATTTCAGCGGAGTTACCCTCAATATGATTTCACTGTCGGGACTTGCGGTAGGCGTTGGTATGCTTGTTGACAACTCGGTTGTTGTTATTGAAAACATCTACCGACTGCGCAATCTCGGCGTACCTCCGATAAAGGCGGCTTTAAACGGCGCAAAGCAGGTTTCCGGTGCGATAGCGTCTTCGACGCTCACAACTATCTGCGTGTTCTTCCCTATCGTGTTCATTGAGGGACTTACCCGACAGATATTTATGGATATGGCTCTGACCATCACCTATTCCCTGCTCGCAAGCCTTATTGTTGCGCTCACTCTCGTGCCTGCAATGGGACAGCGTATGCTCAGAAAGGTAAAGCCTGTTAAGCACAGATTCTTTGACAGACTGCTTTCAGGCTACGAAAAATCTATCCGTTTTGTATTAAAGCACAGGGCAATCGCACTCATAACAGCAGTTGTACTTCTCTTTGGCAGTATGTTCGGCGCACTGGCAAGAGGCTTCAGCTTTATGCCCGATATGGCAAGCACAGAGCTTTCTGTTTCAATTCAGCTTGATGATTCCGCTACAATGGACGATACAATAGAGTCGGCTCAGAATCTGCTTGACACGCTTTCACAATACGATGATTTTGAAACAGTCGGCGTTATGACAGGCTCAACGGCAAGTCTTATGGGACTTACTGGCTCGGTATCATCCGCTGACGCAGACAAGGGCTCGGTATTGGCTTACGCTGTATTTAAGGATGACAAGGTAAAGAACAGCGAAGAAATCTCAAAGGAAATTGAAGCGGCACTCGAAGATACCGACGGCGAGGTTGCTGTAAGCGGCAGCTCATCCTCAAGCTCAATGTCTGCAATGCTCGGCGAGCTTGGCGTATCAATCAGGCTGTACGGCGACGACCTCAAGGTTTTGCAGGATACGGCAAAGGATATGTCGGAAAAGCTTGCAGAGGTTGAGGGAATTGACGAAACCGACAGCGGAATCGGCGCAACCTCGGGCGAGGTCAAGGTAACTGTTGACAAGGCAAAGGCGGCGAAAAAATCGCTCACTGTTGCTCAGGTATATCAGCAGATAGCCGCCGCAATCACTACGGAATCAACCTCCTCCACCCTCACAAACAGCGGAAAGGACCTTGATGTTGTAGTTATCAAGGATGAAAACACCGAGGTTACAAAGGAAAATATAAAGGACCTTAAGCTTACCTACACCGACAAGGAGGGCAACGAAAAAACCACAAAGCTCTCTGAGGTTGCCGAGATTTCGGATTCGGAATCTATGAATTCGATATTGAGAAAAGGTCAGAAACGATATATTACAATAAGCGGTACATTGAAGGAAGGCTATATTAACACGGAGGTTGCAAACAGAGCAAGGGCTGTATTTGACAATTACGAGCTTCCTACCGGATGCAGCATTGAATACTCAGGCTCAAACGAAAGCACTATGGAGGCTGTAGGACAGATGATGCTTATGATGCTTTTAGGCGTAATTCTGATTTACCTTATTATGGTTGCTCAGTTCCAGAGTCTGAAATCACCGTTCATTATTATGTTTACAATTCCTCTTGCATTTACGGGCGGCTTCCTCGGACTGCTCATTACAGGCTTTGATGTGAGCGTTGTGGCTCTGCTCGGTCTGGTAATGCTCTGCGGTATCATTGTAAACAACGGCATTGTGCTTGTTGACTACATCAACAATCTCAGACTTGAGGGCAAGGAAAGACGGGAGGCTATTGTTGAGGCAGGCAAAACAAGAATGAGGCCTATACTCATTACGGCAATTACTACTATGCTCGGTCTTTCCACAATGGCTCTCGGCATCGGCACAGGCTCTGAAATTATACAGCCAATCGCAATCGTATGCATAGGCGGTCTGCTGTACGCTACTCTTATGACGCTGTTTATCGTGCCTGTTATTTACGACATTGTCAGCAAAAAGGAGTTGCGCAGGGTTGAAGAAAGCGACCTTGAGGAAATAGATATTTAATTCTTTGTTATGCCGCAGGCTGCCGAGGTGCTTGCCTACGGCACGGCTGTAAAATTCATCTGATAAAAAACACAAAATCCCTGTACGGCAATCTCACTGTACAGGGATTTATTTTTATATGGTTATTTGTTTTAGTAAGATAAACTATAATTTACCACAATATCAATAATCAAAAGCCTTGATAAAAACAAA
>JBJEOV010000117.1:0-24773 GCA_051880895.1 Ruminococcus sp.
AACAGTTACATATATCATTTAATCAGGAGGTTAATATGGAAATCAAAGAAAAAATCACGCTTGATATGCTCACCAAGGACAGCGTAAGCGTGTTAAGACAGAAATTTATCAGCCTTAACGGTACAGATGTGCAGGTGGGCGAAAATATCCGCAACGCATATATGAACTGTGAGGAGGACAGAAAAATCCTCAGAGAACAGCTTTCGGAGAAATACTACGATGCAGTGATTGCAGTGTGGAGTAATTAAGGAAACGCTGAATAAATCACTCTTAAAAAATGTTTGCACATCTTGCTTGCATATTTTCCACCAGCTTGCCCAAAAAATCTCAAAAATAATGCGGCAGCATTACTGCGGTTTGTTTGTGCAACCTGACAAAAAATCTGACGGCGCAATCTGCACAAACGATTTAATCAGTATTTCCTTAAGAAAAAGCAAAGCCATCGCCTTTATTGACGATGGCTTTTGATATTGTTTGTGTGTTTTAGTTTTCGGCAATAGCCTTTAGCTCGGCGATTGCTTTTGCGCTGTCCTCGGCTCTGAATACCGCTGTGCCTGCAACGCAGATATCAACGCCTGCGTCAGCCGCCTGCTTTATGGTTGAGGTGCTGATTCCGCCGTCAGCCTCAATAAGCACATCAAGTCCCCGTTTTGCACATTCCGCCTTGATTTCCTGCACCTTTGGCAGCATATCAGCCATAAAGCTCTGACCGCCGAAGCCCGGCTCAACGGTCATTACAAGCACCATAAAAAGCCTGTCGAGGTAGGGGAAAACTGCGCTTGCGGGGGTGTTCGGCTTGATTACAAGACCGGGCTTTACGCCGTTTTCAAGGATTTTGTCAATGGTTTTGTCAATGTCGGAATCACTCTCCGTATGGAAGGTGATGATGTCTGCGCCGGCATTTGCAAAATCGTCTATATATTTCAGCGGCTCTGAAATCATAAGATGCACATCAAACGGCTTTTTGGTGTAGCCTCTTACCGCCTTTATGACAGGTGCGCCGAAGGTGAGGTTCGGCACAAAGTGTGCGTCCATAACATCGAGGTGCATATAGTCTGCACCGCATTTATCCATTTTTTCTATTTCTTCTCCCATTTTTGCAAAATCGCAGGAGAGGAGCGAGGGGGCAATTTTCATTTTGCTTACTTCCTTTCGTCAGGTTTTGTGTATAAGCGGAGCAACGATTGCGGCTACGCTCCAGAAAAGTGAATATATGAGTACCTCGAGCGTACCCACTACGCCCACGCCTGCGTAAAGCGCAAGGGTTGCGGTGAGCAGTACGCCGAGAATTACCGAGATAAGCTGAATTACTATTGAAAGCGAAATGCTGCGCTTTATCTGCACACTTCCCGATATTGCCTTTAAAAAGGCTGAGGTTTTGCCGTTTGTAATGAGGTAGGCTCTTGAGGTTTCCTCAAAGGTGGATTTACATTCCCGAAGCACTGTGCCGAGTCCTGTGGGAAGTACCTTTACGGTGCGGTAGAAAATATTGTAAAGACTGCATATGAGGTCGTTTGTGATGTTGCAGTCTGTGGAATGAACAAGTATGCTTATGCCGTTTGCCTCGGCTCTGTGAAGCTCGGGCATGAGGATTGAGTCTGCAATATAGTGGGTTACAAACATTGCAATCAGTCTGCCTGCACGGGCAACATAGGTTACCTGCTTTCCTTTCATTATATATTTATCCTCGTACTCAATGCCGGGGGTTTCAACATTGTATTTTGTCATAAGCTCACGGTTGCCTACGAGGATTCGCTCGCCGTTTACCCAGCCGACAAGACCGAAGCCGTCCTCGTAAAGAACGCTCTCAACCTCAGGCAAATCACCCTCGGTTTCATCTACTACCTTTTCAAATACCTTTGCTATCGGATTCTTTGCCTCCTTTAAAATTGCAATTCCGCACAGAAGCGACTCGTCGGTGTTGTAGTCCTCAAAGGTTTTGATACCGTCAAGAAATACGGAGTCGGCAGGGAAAAGCTCGTTTGCGTCTATCATTACTGCGGTGCTGTCGCAGAACTGTCTGACTGACGGATAGCCCGAAAGCATTGCGCCTGTGGGCAGGAGCTTTTTGCAAAGGCTGAACATAGGAAGGTTTACGGCAAGCAGGGTGGAAACAGGCACGCAGACTGCGCTGATTAAGGCAAAGGCGTTGACTGCGCCTGCAAATGAGCCGAAGAAGATTCCGTAGAGAACGGCAACCACAACCGCAACAGCAGCGGTGGCGGGAGCAAGCTTTGAGGCGAGGTCCTCGCTCGGGTCGGGCGCATAGGAAATCTTTAAGAAGTTTGACGGAAAGCCTGTGCGGTGCTGATAGGCGATTATCGGGCGGTCAACCGCCGTGCCGCTCATCATCTGCGAGGCTACATCTTCGTTGTTGTATATTTTTGCGGCGTATCTCTGACCGTTTGCGGCGGCAAAGCGGAAGTTTTCCTTTACCCTCAGCACCATAAGCAGCTTGCCCAGGTTGTTTGCAAAGAAAGCAAGCAGGACTACGACCGTATAGTAATTTATGTCAAATCTTGTCACGCCGTAAAGGCAGAAGAACGATACCACCGTCTGTACTACAGAGGCGACTGCGGCGAGCGCAACGGCTGTGTCGGAGTTGCCCTTAAAGTGCACAAGGGGCGTAAGTCCGCTCATTATGGATACTCTGTTTATAAAGACCGAAAAACCGATGAGCAGGAGGTTTATTACGGCGTAGGCAACCGGTGCAAAGAAAACTGCATTGCAGATTGCCTGCGGAAACAGCCTTACCAGCACGGTTATGATTATTGACACAAGAGCAAGTCCGCCTGTAAGCAGGGTTCTGCCGAAGAGCTTTTTTATGTTGAGGTTTATTTCCTGCATTATGCTCTTCTCGTCGTCCTCGCCCATATAGTCGTCAACTACCTCGGTTTCCTTTAAGGGCGTGTCGTTATCGTCGGAGGCGTCCTTTGAGAAAAATCCCACAAGACCTGCCATAATTTTTTCTGAGGCGGAGTGGAAGTCAATAGGCTCGTCCTCGTCGTCCTCCTCAACAATAACCGTCCGTTTGGTGTCGGGCTTTATTACATGGGCGATTACCGAGGGGTTCTTTGAGCGGATGTACTCCTCGTATTCGTAGCCGACTACCTCCGAGAATTTGCCTGCCTTTACATTGAGGGTGTTTTCCTCGCCGTCCCTGCGGTAAACAGGCACCTTGGCTATCACCTTTTTGTGCTGTTTTACATCAGGCTCGGGGGTGGTGAAAAGCTCGTCAAATTTCCCCTGCGGCTCGTTTTCGGCTTTGGGCGGCTTTGTGTCATCGTCCGTAATGTCTATATCTATGGTATGTATGCTTTTTATGCGAGGCTCGCTGTCGTTGAACTGGTCAACCTCAGAGAGAATGTCCTGCGAAAAGGTAGTGCCCTCCGAATACTCGGGCGTGAGGGTGACGATTTCATCGTCCTCGCCTTCGTCGGTATTCTCTTCTGCGGTGGTTTCGGCTTTTTCGCAGTCTGTCTGTACGGAATTTTCAGTGCTGTTTTCTGTTTCCCCGTATGCAGCTCCTTTTTTCTGCGGTGAGGGGTAGTCCTCGTCCGTACCCTCAAGCACAAGCTCTGCCTGTAGGGTGACGGCTGTTTTATCACCTGAAATTTCGTTTTCATTTACAGTCTGTTCCTTATCTACCTCAAGCGGATTGCTGTTTTCAAGCCTCGGCTTTTTGTCCGCATTGCTGAAGATTTCGGCAACAGGCTGTTTAACTCTGTATTTCTGCGCAGTAAGCTCCATTTGCTCCTGATCCAGAAGGTACCTTGACTCCTCAAGGATTTGGTCAACCTCTCTGTCACGGTCAATCAGCTTTCTGTCGTCATTGCTTTGGTTATTCGGCAAATTTATCACTCCTTTTACAAAAAGCGTTTATCTGTCTTTCATTGCGCTGTACATTATAATGCCTGCCGCAACGGAGGCATTGAGAGAATTTATCTGCCCTTTCATCGGCAGAGATACTATTACATCGCACTTTTCACGCACAAGTCGGGAAATTCCCTTGCCCTCGTTGCCGATTACGATTGCACACGCTCCCGAAAAATTGCATTTTTGGTAGTCGGTGCCGTTCATATCTGCGCCGTACACCCATATTCCCCTGCTTTTCAGGTCGTCAATAAGGCTTGCAATGTTGGTTACTCTTGCCACACGCATATATTCCGTTGCGCCTGCTGAAGCCTTGCCAACCGTGTAGGAAAGCCCTGCACTGCGCCTTTTGGGAATAATTACTCCGTGAACTCCCGCACATTCTGCGGTACGGATAATTGCGCCGAGGTTGTGCGGATCTTCGATTTCATCAAGAATTACAATAAAGGGCGGTTCTTGCTTTTGCTTGGCATATTCAAGAATTTCCTCTACCGTTGAATACTCCCGTACTGCGGCAAAGGCGACAATGCCCTGATGGTTTTCGTTGCCGCTTACATAGTCGAGCTTTGTGCGGTCAACCTCCTTGACTAGTATGCCCTTGTCCCTCGCCTTAGCGAGTATGCCCACAACAGCTCCGTTTTTTTCTCCTTTTGCAACAAGGATTTTGTCAATCGGTCTGCCGCTGCGGATTGCCTCGCTGACGGGGTTTCTGCCTGCTATAACATCAGACTTTAGTTCTGTAGTGTTGTTTTTGTTATTCATATAAAGCTTTCCTCGCTTTAAATATTTTGAGCATCCGAAAGCACAATGACATTTTTATGAATTCGGATACTCTTTCAATTATAACACATATTATTTTGATTAGGAATAGTTTAGCGAAAAAAAGCTGTCGAGATATACTGCGCCCTTGTCAAAATTTTCGGGAATAATGCCGTAGAGTCCTGTTGCTCTGTCCATAAAAAGGTAGTTGTGCATCGGGAACGGCGTAAGAGAGCAGTACAGAACTACAAAGAGCAGGAGCATAAAAAATGCCGGATAAAAAAGAACCTCGCATTTTGTGCTGCCGACAGTCAGTCGGTACGAGATGAAAAACGCAAGCGTACAGCAGATGAGTGCGGCGGTAAACTCGGGCAGAAAATGGTTCTGCGAGCCTGTGAGAGAATACAGCAGACAGACGGCGGAGTACATAACGGCAAAGCTCCAGAGTGCTATGGTTTTTGCGGTGACAAATCTGCGAAACGGCACTTTTACGCACAAAAGCTCTATGCCTGCCCACAAAAGAAAGGGGAAAAGCAGTGTTTTTTCAATTTCCCATATGCTGTCGTTTACCGAGCCGAACATTACGCCGATAAGCGTGTGACCGCTCAGCTCAAGAAGATTCTGCATAAATACCGACATTACCACTATAAATAAAATTCCTGCAATTTCAAAATATAAAAGTTTTTTCTGCATATAATCACCCGTAAATTATATGCGAATTTTTGCATTGTAATGTATTATCGGGGATTGCGTACTCTCAGAATCTTGCGCAGAAATTCTTTGCCGTTGAAAGGAATAAGCGGATAGAGGTAGCTTTTATTTGAAAGGGTGCGGTTGGTGCAGAGCAGGACAAGATTTATTATAAAGCCGAGCGCAAAGCCCCATACATTTAATATATAGGTCAGCACGAGCAAAAGCACACGGCAGAATTTTAAGGAATAGCCAAGCTCAAAGTTCGGCTGAGTGTAGTTTGCAACTGTTACAAGCGCCATATAGAGGATAGCCTCCATACACACCCAGCCTGACTCTACGGCAAATTCCGACAGGGCGATTGCGCCGATTATGCTCAGCGGTGTGGTAAGGCTGTTCGGGGTGTTGAGTGCGGCAAGGCGCAGTCCGTCTATGCCGATTTCCATCAGCATTAACTGCCAGAAAACGGGAATGTTTTGCGGCTCGTCAAGCAGGATAAAGCGGAAAGCCTCGGGGCAGTAGTCGGGATTTTGCAGGGCAAGCAGCCAGACGGGTGTGATGAATACGGTTATTATTGTAATAAAATATCTTGCAAGTTTTAAATATGTGCCTGTGACGGGCGGAAAGTAGTAATCGTCCGCCTCCTCAAGTACATCGAAGATTGAGGTCGGCAGCAGCAGGGCGGAGGGGGCGTTGTCAACGAGAATGACGATGTTGCCCTCAAGTACAGCCGAGGCGGCGGTGTCGGGGCGCTCGGTGTGCTTGACCTTGGGGAAGGGATTATACCAGAAATTTTTGTAGAGTGCCTCCACAAGACTTTGCTGATTCATTGTGAGCGACGGCACATTGATTGCCCTCAGGCGTTTGTCAAGATTTTCAAGGAGCTTTTTGTCCGCCTTGCCTTCCATATAGACAACGGCAACATCGGTATGCGACTGCGTGCCGATTGAATATGCCTTTACGGTAAGCTCGGTATCACGGATTCGCCTGCGGATAAGGGCGGTGTTGTTGATGAGGGTTTCCACAAAGCCGTCACGGCTGCCACGCAGTACCTTGTCGTTGTCAGGCTCGCTTGTGCTGCGCTGGGGGTATGTTCGGGTGTCGAGCAGAATTACCTCGGAAAAGCCCTCGATAAGCAGTGCGGAAATTCCGCTGAGTACATCAGTGCATACCTTTTTAAGGTCGGCAGACACCTCCACCTCAACATAGGGGACTGAGGACTGCGAAAAATACAGGGCGGATTTGAAATTCTCGTCCTTTACATTCTTATAGAAGAACTCAAGTATTTTTTCGGCTATATCGTCCTTTAAAAGTCCGTCAACGAAAAACAGTGCTGCCCTGCGGCCTGATATGACAAGCTCACGCTTTACAAGGTCAAAGCTTTTGTCACTTCGCAGAGCGGTTGAAAGAATATTCAGGTTTGTATTGTAATCGGTTGTAAACATTATTTCCTCCGTTTTATCCCATTAAGGGTGATTTTTAAAATTTTTTAAATTATTTTTTGAAAAATTAGCCTAATTTATGCAATTTCTGAGATTTTTGTATGTATAGGTGAAAGGCAGTTTTATAAATTGCTTTTCAGACGGAGGTGTTTATGGAAAAGAAATCAGGAGGACTTACCGCAAGGGAAAAGACCTTTTGCAGCTGCTTTGTAAGCTGCGGAAGTGCCGACGAGGCGGCGTACAGCGCAGGCTTTGTTAAAAATCCGAAAAGGTCGGGCGAGGAGCTTTTGTGCAGGGAGGATATTGCGCAGGAGATAAAAAGGCTCGGCAAATGCCGTGCCGGCTCGCTTTCGGAGATTGCGGCGGTGGGCTACAGGCGGCTTGCGTTCGGCAAGATTTCCGATGCGGTTTCGCTTTTGTATATGGAAAATCCCTCACGGGAACAGCTTGAGCATATGGATTTGTTTATGGTGTCGGAAATAAAAAGACCGAAGGACGGCTCAATGGAGATTAAGTTTTTTGACAGGCTCAAGGCTCTTGAAAGGCTGACAGACGACAGCGAAAGGGAGAACGGAGCGGCGCCGTTTTACGACGCAATCGCAAGGGGCGCAGAGGCGCTGAGAAGTGACAGCAATGAAGGTTAGGACTTTTTCAAGGCAGCAGCTCAGGGTGCTTTCGTGGTGGTGCAGGGAGAGCAGTGACAGGCACAAGGACGCAATCATCTGCGACGGTGCTGTGCGCTCGGGCAAAACCTTTTGTATGAGTATTTCGTTTTTTGCGTGGAGCTTTTACAGCTTTGCAGATTCGGACTTTGCCCTCTGCGGAAAAACTATCCGCTCACTGCGCAGGAATATGATAACGCCGATTATCCCCGTACTGAAAAGCCTTGGCTTTGAGTGCATTGAGCAAATCTCAAAAAATCTGCTCATTGTGAGGTACGGCAATGTTGAAAACAGGTTTTATCTCTTCGGAGGAAAGGACGAGTCCTCGGCGTCGCTTATTCAGGGTATGACGCTGTGCGGTGTGCTTTTTGACGAGGTTGCGCTTATGCCGCGCTCGTTTGTGGAGCAGGCTCTTGCAAGATGCTCTGTCAGCGGTTCAAAATTTTGGTTCAACTGCAATCCCGAATATCCCAGACATTGGTTCTATACCGAGTGGATTCAAAAGGCGAAAAGCAAGAATGCGCTGTATCTGCATTTTACAATGGAGGACAACCCCTCGCTCTCCAAGGAGGTGCGGCAAAGGTACGAGGGACTGTATTCGGGTGTGTTTTATCAGCGGTTTGTGCTTGGCAGGTGGGTTGCGGTGCACGGTGCTGTGTATCCGTTTATGGAGGACGAAAAAATGTACTGCGAGGTGCCTGATGTATGCTTTGACGATTTTGCGGTTTCGTGCGACTACGGCACTGTAAACCCGGCATCCTTCGGACTCTGGGGAGAGAAAAATTCCGTTTGGTACAGAATTAAAGAATATTACTTTGACTCACGCAGGGAGGGCTTTCAGAGGACGGACGAGGAGCATTATGCACAGCTTGAGGAGCTTGTCGGCAACAGAAAAATAAGCAGGGTGGTGGTTGACCCCTCTGCCGCAAGCTTTATTGAGGTGATACGCCGACACGGAAAATTCAGGGTTGTGCCTGCCGAAAACAATGTTGTAAACGGCATAAGGCTTGTAAGTCAGGCTTTAAAGGACGGCAGAATAAAAATCTGCAACACCTGTAGGGACGCAAGGAGAGAATTTGCCCTTTACAGGTGGGATACAAAGAACGGCGCAGATGTGCCGATTAAGGAGAATGACCATTCAATGGACGATATAAGGTATTTTACGGCGTCAATATCGCAGGGCAGAAACAGCTTTTCGGTATGCGCCATAAAAAGACAGGGGGTGTGAGGTTGAATTTGTTTAAACGCAGAAAAAGAGAAAGCAGGGCTGCGGCGGTGCAGACTGCGCCGAGAAAAATAAAATCTGAGCTTGCCTTGCTTTCCGAGGTGAGCAGTACGGCGGTTGAGCGTGAATTGTACCGCACTCTGAGAGGCTCTGTGCCTGTGATTGACGCCGCAATCTGCAAGCTGATAAGATTGCTCGGCACTTTTACGGTTAAGGCAAAAAACAGCCGTTGTCAGCATATTATTGACAATTTTATGGACAATGTATGCACGAATGGAACGGGTACGGGCATCAACGGCTTTGTGTATTCGTATATGGAGTCGCTGCTTACCTACGGCGAGGCTGTGGGCGAAATTGTGCTTTCCCGTGACGGAAAAAGGGTTGCGGCTCTTTACAACGCAAGCCTTGAGGATGTTGAAATCAGGGAGGGCAGCTCGCCGCTTGACCTTGTAATCTGCACAAATAATGACGGAGTCAGCCTGCCTGTGCGGTATTCACAGCTTGTGTTTGCAACGCTCTTAAATCCCGAGCCGGGTACGGTCAGGGGCAATTCACTGCTAAAGGGACTGCCGTTTGTAAGCTCGGTGCTGTTAAAGATTTTTGAGTCGATAAAGACCAACTGGGAGAGGGTAGGCAATGTGCGCTTTGCCGTTACCTGCAAGCCCGGTGACAACGCAGTGTTTACCGAGGAAAGCGCAAGGCAGATTGCAGACGAATGGAGCAAGGCTATGAGGAGCGAAAGCGTGTGCGATTTTGTGTCTGTGGGCGATGTGTCGGTAAAGGTTATCGGCGCAGAAAATCAGATACCCGACTGCGATGTGCCGATAAGGCATCTGCTTGAGCAGATTGTGGCGAAATTGGGACTTCCGCCGTTTTTGCTCGGCTTTTCGTGGTCGAGTACAGAGAGAATGAGCGAACAGCAGGCGGATATTCTCACAAGCGAGCTTGAATATTACAGAACTCTGCTCAATCCTGTGATTTCAAGGATTATTAAGACAGTGTTAAGACTTGAGGGCTACACCGACGGCTTTACCGTTGAGTGGGACGACATCAATATGCAGGACGCTGTTCAGCTTTCAAACGCAAGACTTAACAACGCAAGGGCGGAGCAGATTGAAATTGAAACAGGTAAGGTGAAAAATGACAGGACAGATTAAAAAGGAAATGAGTGCGGCGGCGGAAAATTCTTCGCCCCCGGTAACGGATGAGGAGCTAAAGCTTATCAATGCCTACTCACGCAGACCGCTTGCAAGGGAAGAGGTGTATGTGTTCAGCGTGGTGCTGTGCGACAACGACATTGACCGTGACGGCGAACGCTTTACGGTGGAGTCGCTTTTTGAGCTTGAAAAGCTGTTTGTGGGCAAGACGGGAATTTTTGACCATTCGCCGACAGCGAAAAATCAGACGGCAAGGATTTTTGCCTGCTCGGTTGAAAGCGTTGACGGCAGAAAAACCGCAACGGGCGACGATTACTTCAGGCTCACCGCAAGGGCGTATATTCCAAGAAGCAAGGGCAACGAGGAAGTTATACTTGCCGTTGACAGCGGTATTTTAAAGGAAGTGAGCGTAGGCTGTGCCGTTAGCGAAACAAGGTGCAGTATCTGCGGAGAGGATATACATAACTGCTCACATATCAAGGGCGAAGCCTACTCGGGCAGGGTGTGCTGCGGCGAGCTTTGCGGCGTGTATGACGCCTACGAATGGAGCTTTGTGGCTGTGCCTGCCCAGAAAAGCGCAGGAGTTATCAAAAGCTATAAGGGAAAGGAAATGAAGATGGAGGAAATTTTAAAGAGTATTCGCACGAAAAAGGATATTACACTCAGCGGCGGCGAGTGTGAAAAGCTCTGCTCGTACATTGACGGACTTAAAAGCAGTGCGGCTGACGGGGTGTATTACCGTGAAAGTCTGACAAACGAGGTGCTCAGATTATCGGCTGTGGTTCAGCCCGATATTTCAAGGGACACTATGGAGAGCGTTGCAAAGGGTATGAGCCTTGCGCAGCTAAGGGAATTTAAAAACGCCTTTGAAAAGAGGGCGGACAGCTTACTGCCGTCAGTCCCTCAGCTTTACAAGCAGAAAAACGATACAACAGCCGACTTAAACGGCAATTTTAAAATATAACGGAGGTTTTATTATGAATGTGAATTTTAACGGCTACGGCGAAAACGCTGTTACCTTTGAGGCTGACAGCAATCTTACAACAGCGGGTGTTCCCGTAAAAATGACTGATGACGGCAAGGTGACAGCCTGCGCAAGCGGCGAGGTGTTCTGCGGTATTTGCCTTTCGGTGAGGGACGGCTATGCGGTGGTTCAGCTCGGCGGTTATGTTACCGTGCCTGCAAAGACCAAAATTGCGGCAGGCTACAAAAAGCTTGCAACGGGCGAAAACTCCTGCGTGGCGGTTTCAACAAGCGGCAGAGAGTATCTTGTGGTAAATTCAACTGCTGATTCAGTCGGCTTTATTCTTTAAGGAGGTATAAATTATGGCAAAATTTGAAAACATAACAATCGAAAAGGGTATGTATCAGGCAAAGGGAAAAACTCTTACAGATGTGCTTGAAACTCTTGACCCGTCCGAAAATTACAAGGGCACTGCGCTTTCGGGGCTTGACGCATTTTCAAGACAGCTCAAGCGTTTTGACATTAAGGTGAACGGCTCGGGCAGCGACTGCGTTGAAAAGTTCTTTCAGTGCTCCGACTCGGCGGCGCTTTTTCCCGAATATGTGAGCCGTGCGGTAAGACAGGGTATGGAGAGAGCGGATATTCTCCCTCAGCTTGTGGCTACGGTAACGAACATTGACGGTATGGACTACAGAAGCATTGAGTCCGATATGACGGACGATGACAAGAGCTTAAAGCCTGTGGGCGAGGGTGCTGTGATTCCGCAGACAAAAATCAAGACAAGGGAGAACCTTGTAAAGCTCCACAAGCGTGGCAGAATGCTTGTTGCGTCATATGAGGCGGTGAGATTTCAGCGTATTGATTTGTTTACCGTCACTCTCAGAAGAATCGGCGAGTACATTGCAAGGGCGCAGTTAAAGGACGCCATTGATGTGCTTGTAAACGGTGACGGCAACTCAAATCCTGCGGAAAATATTGCGGTTTCAGCAAGCGGCTCGATTACCTACTCCGACCTTTTAAAGCTCTGGTCACAGCTTTCACCGTACGAGCTTAACACGATTATTGCGCCCACAGAGGCTATGCAGAAATTGCTCTCTATGAGCGAGATGAAGGACGCTAACGCAGGTCTTGATTTCCAGGCAAGCGGAAGAATGATTACCCCTCTCGGTGCGTCACTTCTCCACGCTCCCGAAATGACAGACAAAAAGCTCATCGGTCTTGACAAGAACTGCGCTCTTGAGATGGTGCAGGCGGGTACGGTTACTACCGACTACGACAAGCTTATCGACCGTCAGCTTGAGCGTGCGGCAATCACCTGCACGGCTGGCTTTTCCAAAATCTTTACCGATTCGGTAAAAACCCTGTCCTATTGATGAGGTGATATTTTGAATACAGGCAGTATTATTGAAAAATTTGAACTGCTTTCGGGCGCTGACAGCGCTGAGGCGGTAAAGTGGCGGTCTGTCATTGACGACGCCTGCGCCTATGTGTATTCAAGAATTACCAAAAACGAGCTTAGCGCAGGCGATGAATGTCGGCTTGAGCTTTTGTGTGCGGCATATGCCTACAGGCTTTATGCAATGAGCGCAGACAGAGGATTTTCCTCCTTTAAGGCAGGGGATGTTAAGGTGACATCCTCTGCCGACGAGGTGCAAAGGGCAGAAAGGCTCTGGCTTGACCAGCTTGCAAAATGCTCCGACTTAATTAAGAAAGAGGGATTTCTGTTCGGGAGAGTGGTAATTTGAAGATTTACGGCACTGTAGGCAGACTTATTGACAGATACGGTATGGATATTCTTGTGGATAACGCAAGGGCAAAGGCTTTTATTCAGCCGTTGAGATATTACGGAAGGTATTACGGCACAACCGAGCGCAAAAAGGCGGGTGCTGTTACCTCGGAAAGATTTTTGTATATAGGCAAGCCTGAAACAAGGCTGATTTGCGATAAAAGCGTAATACAAACCGAAGACAGCAAATATATTGTTAGGAGATGCGATATTTACCGTATGGGCGAGCGTGGGGTATATACATATGCCGTGCTTGCGCCCTGCGGCGAGGTATTGGAGGATGAGTATGAATCAGATAACTGCACAGCTTGACAGAATTATTGCAAGGCTCAGGCTCAACGAAAGGCTTGACAGGGTGAAGTTTATCAGAGAACACGGCAATCACAGGGCGGAGGTCAGCTTAAGCGGATTTCTTGCCGTGGTTTGTGTGACCGATACTGCGCTTTCAAGAAAATTTGTGGGGGATTATCTTTCCCCTGCGGTAAAGGGCGAGCGGTTTTCGGCGAATGTGCAGATAATTGTTTATGCTCCTGCCGACGAAAACGGAAACGGACTTTCAGAGATTACCTGCGAGCTTATGCAGGGACTGAAAAAAGCCGATACCGAAAAAATAATCGGGGAAACCTCGGTATCGGCAATAGAGTTTGACGCAGATATGAACGCTATTTACAGGAAGGTGGAGTTTACTATGGAGTTCTGCCTTTGCGAGGAGGTCTGACGGTTGAGGGAATTTTTAAAGGGAGAGGATATTACCGTGCTTAAAAACGGCAATATCCTCGGAGGAATAATAAGTGTGGAAACGCAGAAAAACTGCAGGGCTTACGGGGTAAGGCAGTATCTTACGGACGGCGTGGAATGTGCGCACACAAGGGACGAATACACCGTTACAATAGAGATGGATGTGCCCGTCAGCGAGGGCTTTTTAAAGGAAAGCCGGATGGACAGCCTTGAGCTGAGAAACGGGGACAGGAGTGAAATATACAGAAACTGCACCGTAAAAAGTGCGTGGTGCAGACATAAGTCGGGCGATTTTTCGGTGTTGAAAATGGTGCTTGGCTGTGAGAAAAGAGAGGTTACATAATGGAGTACAGGGATAATAATTTTACTGAAAACGCAGGACAGGCTGAGCTTATCAGCGAGGAGCTTGAAAGGGAGAGCAGACGCTACAGTCACGGATTTTCCGAGGAAGACGAGGCAAGAGAAAGATGACGCTTGTTCCGATGAGATTCAAGGATTATGAGTGGCGGTATAATCCCGAGGAGATAAGCTTTGAGTGTGAAAAAAGCATAAAAGAGCTTAATTCTCTGCAGAGTACCGTCTATGTTCAGAATATGGGCAGAAAAAACAGGCTCATCAGGGGAAAGGGTCAGCTTTGCGGAGAGGACTGCCACGAGCAGTTTGAAAGGCTGTGGGAGCTTTTTGAAGAGGGCGGAGCAGGAGTGCTTGCACTGCCCTTTATAAAGCCTGTGTATGCCGTGTTTGAAAAACTGACGGTAATCGGCGAGCCTGTGCCCGATATGCTTACCTACAGCTTTGTTTTCAGAGAAACAATGGAATGTGAAAGGGCGGCAAGGGCAGTCAGCTATATTGCGGATACAGACGAATGTCTGTGGGATGTTTCATATGCAAGCAGGGTTGAGATTGAAAAGCTTTTGTCGCTCAATCCGTGGGTCAAGCGCCCTGACGAGCCGCTCGAAAAGGGCAGGGTGATACGGCTGTGCTGAGCTTTAAGCTGACTACGGGCAAGGGAGAGCTTTGCCTGCCGCCGCCTGTGCGGATTGTATATAACAGCGAGTTTTCTGTGCCTGCCGATGATATTTCGGTGGAAATTCCGTATATTGACGGCTGTGACGACGGTGATTTTCTTTACGGCTATGACGGCGAAAAACTTGTGTTCAAGGGACAGGCTGATGAAATTATAACGCAGAAAAGCGGTGAGAAAATTACCGTAAAAATCACGGCGAGAAGTATGGCGGGGCTTCTGCTCGATAACGAGGCTGAGCCTTGTATTTACTTCAACGCCTCGTCTTCGGTGATTTTTGAAAGGCACTTAAAGCCCTTTGGCTTTAAGGAATATACGGGCGACAACGAACCGTATTTCGGGTATGTAACCGTAGGCAAGGGTATGAGCGAATGGCAGGTGCTTGAGAATTACTGCGTTAATAAATACGGAAAAAAGCCGAGAATTACAGGCGACGGCAGGGTTATTTTAAACGGCGTTACAAACGGCGAGGTGCTGTGCTTTGGCTGTACGGAAAAATACGGCTATACCTCTTTAAAACGCACTGCTAAACGATACAATACGATTTCCGAGGTAAGGCTGAGGATAGAGCAGGGCAACCGATACGGCAGTGTGATAAAAAATCCTCTTGCCGACAAAAGACTTGTGAAAAGAAGATATGTTGACGCTCTGACAGGCGGCGGCTCTGTAGGCACAGCGGACAGGATTATAAAAAACAGCAACAGCAATGCCTTTGAGGCGGTTGTGGAATGTCCGTACAGGCTGATGTGCGAGGTTGGCAGCGGCGCTGTGATAAACGATGAAATTCAGGGCAGGCTTGACGGACTCTATGTGCATAAGCTCAGGTATTCCTCAGACGGCGGCGGTGAAAAGACAGTTATTACATTAAGAAAGGAAATTTGATATGTGGATTGCAGAAAATCTTAGTAAAAACACGATTAACAAGCCCGGGGCGGTGAGCGGTAATGTGGTGGTAAGCGAAATCGGCAACAATGCGCTGGTTGCCTCGGGAATACACAGGGGCTTTAATTTTGCCACTCCTTACGGAGTTTTTTCAATTCCGCCCGTAAATGAAAAGGCGGTGGTGCTTCCGCTTGCAGATATGGAGGTCTGCGTCGGCGTTATCTCGCAGGTTTCGTCTGTTGAGCCGGGAGAAATTCTGCTTAAATCACAGGGCGGCGCAGAGATTTACCTCAAAAATGACGGCTCGGTGTATATTAACGGTGCAAAGGTGGGTGGCTGACACGGATGCTCTTATTAAAAACGGCGATATTGCTGTTGACAGCGGCGGCAGATACATTCATATTTCGGGCGACGAGGAGGTTTTGCAGCAGGCTTATATCTGCGTTTGCGCAAAGCTCGGCGGCTTTGTGTATAACCGTGAGCTTGGCTCGGAAATTTACAAAAAGGATTTTGACGACGAAAGCTATAAGGAAAAAGTCAATCTGATAATGGCGCAGGCACTGGCGGATTTTCCGCAGGTCAGCGCAGCGGTTATAGCCGTGCGCAAGCCGAAAATAAGCATAAGGCTCAGCTGTAATGACTGCGTGAGAGAGGAGATTATTAATACCGATGATTACATATGATGAGATATACAATAAAATGAAAGCCGAATATATATTGCAGAGCAGGTATGAATTTGACGAAAAAAGCGACTGCGCAATCAGAATGAGGGTGCTTGCAGGCGAAATCTTCAATGCCGTATCAAATGCAGAGTGGCTGAAAAAACAGATGTTCACTTCAACTGCAAGCGGAGAATATCTGGATTACTTTGCATCACAGCGAGGACTTGAACGCAAGCAGGCGCAGAAGGCGCAGGGTGAAATTACATTTTTTATTAACGAGCCTTTGGAGCACAGCATTTTTATCCCCAAGGGAAGTATGGTGGCGACCGCAGACGCAGAGCCGCTGCGCTATGTTACGATTGAGGACGCTGAAATTTCGGCAGGCGCTACGCTTGTGAGTGTTTCGGCAGAGGCTGACAAGGCAGGAAAAAGCTCGAATATACTGATTGGTGCAGCGAAAATTATTGTTTCTGCACCGGCAGAGATTAACTATGCCTACAACAGAGAGCCTTTTGAGGGCGGCTGTGACGAAGAAACGGACGAGGAACTCAGAGAAAGAATAAGAGCAAGCTTTCTTGTGCCGTCAAACGGAACCAACAAGGCTTATTATGAAAAGCTTGCGCTGAGCGTTCCGGGAATTACCAAGGCAGGCGTTATAGCCAAGGGCAGGGGAACGGGCACGGTTGATGTTTATGTAAGCAACGGAGAAAATTCGCCGTCTGCCTCTGCCGTAGCTCAGGCGCAGGAGCTTATCAGCAAAAACAGAGAGCTTAATGTTGATGTGAAGGTGGTTGCGGCACAGCCGAAAAATGTAAATATGTCGGTGGTTGTCTATGCGCAGGGCGGATACATAAAAAATGACATAATTGATATATGCAGGGATATTTTTAAAAAATATCTCAATGAAATTGAAATCGGCGGAACTATGTATATTGCAGAGCTTGGCAAAAGATTTATGAACAGCGGATGTATCCGCTCCTACAGATTTGCGACCGATTTTACTGATGTAAACGCATCTGCCTCGCAGTGCTTTTCCGTGGGTACGGTAAATATTGAGGTGAGATGATGGATAGCCTGACTTCTATGACGGAAAAGCTTAAGGGCACAAGGATACATAAGGTAAAACCGGGCGGAAGAAATTATGCGGAGCTGAAAGCGTTTTCGGTCGGACTTGACCTGCTGTTTAATCTTCTGGACGAAATGCTCGGGGAGTATTTTATTGATACGGCGCAAAGCTACGGACTTTACGAAAGAGAACGGTTTACAGGTGCGGTGAGAGATGATTTGAGCACACAAAAGAGGCGTGAGCTTTTAAAAATAAGAGAGCAGACAAACGAAAAATTCTGTACTCCCGAGTCCTTCAATAAAATTATGACGGGCTACGGACTCAACAGCTTTGAAATTGTTGAAAATCCGTCTGAAAATGCCCTTACCGTAAAAATATATGATACACTCAGCGAAACCAACAAAGCGTGGGTGGAAAAAATGATAGAAAATGATTTTCCTGCACATCTTGAGGTTACGGTTGAATATGAATAAAAATTACCCCTGCTGTGTGATAACAGCAGGGGTGCGTTGCGTTCTGATTAATCCTCATTAAGTTTTCTGATTTTTTCCATCTGACGGGAGCGTTTGTAGCGGTAAAGCACATTTTCCGCCCATTCACGGTCAATTTTTATAAAGCCCTTGAGCTTTTTGTCTTTATATGCAAATTTATCTATAATGCCCTTTGATTTGCCGTAGATTTCAAGCCTTGCGGTCTGCACATACGGCTCCTTGTCCTTGCCTGTAAAATATGTAAAGCCCATTGTATTGGTTTCTCTGTCGTACATCGAAAGGTAGCCCTCGGTCACCTCAATGTTATTGAGCTTTTTTGATACGGTCTGGCTTATGGCAAGCTTTGTCAGCTCCACAGCCATATCGTCGAGCCCCGATTCAAATATAAACAGCTTTTCCTTGAATGCGTTGAAGCTGGGCACAATCCGCTTGTTGATGTTGCGCAGATTGCTGTATCTGCTTTCAAGCTCGTTGTCGCAAAGCTGAAAGCGGTCTATTTTCGGAATGAGATATACCATAAAGCGGTTTTTCATATCGTTGTACAAAAGCGGATAATTCAGCTTGGCGGTATATCCGCAGGACGGACATCTGAACTCAAACAGCTCGCCGTCAAGCACTCTCTTCCGGATTGTTTTATCTCGTGCAGGATTTATGCTTGTGTGGATTTCAGCCTTGCTCAGCTCTCCGCACCCCGGACACACTATTGCTTTTATCACCTTGTCCGACATTTTTCAACACCTCTTTCCAGATTATTATATCAAACAAGTACATTTTTAACAAGCAAATTCAAAAAAAATATTGATTTTATCTTTAATATCTGTCATAATAATAATGTTATAAAAACGAATCCGCAGTTTTGCGTTAAAGGAGATATTGATATGACTTTTTTTGATACTGTAAAGGGGACAGTCAACACCGCAGTTGATACTATTTCTAATGTCACTCAGGATATTGTGGAGAAAAACCGTACAAAAGCAAAGCTTAACCGCCTCCGTCTTATTATGAAGTGCGAAAGCGAGCTTATGAACAGGGCTTACATTGCACTGGGCAAGTCCTTCTACGAAAGCACCCAAAAGGGCGTGAGCGTGTCTGAGGAAGAGCAGAAAAAGCTTTTTGAGGTAATTGAAAGCTCCAAGGCAAAGATTGCAAAGGCAAGGGAGTGTTACCGTCAGATTGTTGAAAGCTCAAACGACATCCTCTTCGGCACAGCTCAGACAAAGCCGCATACTGAATTTAATAATAATGAGGTTGTGGATATTACGGTTGCCTGCTCAAACGAGAGCGAATATAAAAGCTCACCGTTTGAGGCTAAGACCGAGAAGGCAGCCGATAGCGCAGAGCCTGCAAAGGCAGACGGCGCAGAGGAGAAGGAGTCTGTTGACAAGGAGATGGAGGCTTTAAAGGCTTATGTAAATAAGCTTTCTGCGAGAGAGGTAAAAGACGAAAGCCTTGACGCCGACACAGAAACAGACGATACCGAATTGTTTTAATTAAAAAACCGTATTTTCACCGCCGTCATTCAGGTCTGAATGGCGGCTTTTGTGTTGCGTAAAAGAAAAATTTTTGAAATGCCAAAATTCACCTTAAATTCACACGGGCAATATAATATAATCATATACAGAGGCTATGATACTTGTAAAGTCAGAAAAGTATGACATTGTACAAATCGGCAGATTCTGCGATTCGTTACAGAAGTCAAATTTTTGCTTGACAAATCCGCTGTATGGATATATAGTTATATGTATTAATGCGTGTAATACAAATTGTGTATTGAACAGCTGATTTGAACAGTAAAGGAGCGGCTTTAGATAATGAGAAAATTCGTATTGATATTTGTTACTGCTGTTGCAGTGGCAGGCGTATCTGTTTTTGCCGCATACAATATACCGGAAGATGCAAATAAATCAAGATATGACGCTACATACACTATGGCGCCTACTGTTATTAACAGAAAGCCTGTGCAGTTCACCACATCACCGAATGTGGATATGACGGGCTTTGAGCTTACCAAAAATTCTCCGTCAAAGCTTAACCTCAGGTGCTCGGACGAATATCAGGAGGAGTGCTATCCGAACAGCGCATATCATCCCAAGGCGCTTGATTTAGGTAAGGACGGCTGGAACGGCTACCGCTACTGGTTATCCTACACACCGTATCCCTACGGCAGCGACGAGTACGAAAATCCGCATATTGTTGCGTCTAACGATTTAATCAATTATTCGGAAATCAAATTTTCACAGCCGGTACTGCCGAATTATAAAAAGGGTGTCCGCTTTAATTCGGACAGTCACCTTGTGTTTAACGATGACTTAAACCGCCTTGAAATAATCTGGAGATATGCCGACTACGATATTGATTATGCCTCGCTTTTAATGAGCTATTCATATGACGGAAACAACTGGAGCGAGCCGCAGACCTTTTTTGAAACCTATGACCGCAAAAAGGAAGATATGGTGAGCGCCGCTATTCTGTACGAAAACGGCACCTACAAGGTATGGTATGTGAATGCCTACAAGGTGAAGTACCGTGAGCTGAAGGACGGCAAATGGTCAAAAATCAGAATGTGCGACCTCCCTTATGAAAACGGTGAATTTACCTGGCATATTGATTTGATTGAAAACGGCGGAAAATACGAAATTCTGACTTGTGCAACCACAGATAAGCAGGACAGAAGGCATATGAAGCTTTACTATGCTCAGTCAGACGACGGTCTGCATTACAATACCGCCAAAAAAGTGCTTGAGCCTACGGGAAATGACTCCGACTGGGACGGCAACGGACTTTACAGGTCAACGCTGATGTATTCGGACGGAATGTACTATGTGCTTTACGGAGGAAGAAATGACGCAAGGGATTTTGGCGTGGGACTTCTCTTTGGTAAGGATATGTATAATCTTTACGGTGCAAACTGCGACTATGTATATGACGGTGTGAACAGTGCACAGAGGTTCTGGAAATTTGTAGATCAGTATAAGGATTTTACAAGTGAATCAAAACCTGCTGTAAAGGGCTTTAATTAGAAAGGGTATATATGAAAAAAACACTTGCTTTTTTGCTTGCGGCAGTTATGACTGCGTCTGCGTTTGCGGTTTTTGCAAATTCCGGAAATGCCGCTTTGGGCGATGCGGCAATAAATACAACGGCAGCTGCAAAGAAATCGGCTGTTACTGTAAGCAAACAACCAAACCTGAAAAGTAAAAATACGCAGGCAGAGGAAAAAGCCGAATACGAGCCTGAGTTCGATTTCTATTCCAATTCGCTCAGTAAGCTGAATTTAACAAATTCAGACAGCTATATGGAAAGCTGGTATCCGAACAACGCCTACCACCCAAAGCTTATTGATATGGGAAAAGAGTGGAACGGCTACAGATTCTGGTTGTCCTACACTCCCTATCCTAAGGGCAACGATTATTACGAAAATCCACAGATTGTCGGCACAAACGACCTTATTAACTATTCGGAGATAAAATTTACTGAGCCTGTGCTTGCAAATTATAAAAAGTCGGTGCGATATAATTCGGACAGTCACCTTGTATATAACGAGGAGCTTGACAGACTGGAGCTTTTCTGGAGATATACGGACTACGATACCGATTATATGGCTCTTTATATGAGGTATTCGTATGACGGCGACAGCTGGAGCGACAGACTTGTGTATTTTGAAACCTACGAAAAGGAAAAGTACGATATGGTCAGCCCTGCGATAATCCGTGACGACGGAGCATATAAGGTGTGGTATGTGAATCATTACAAGCTTTATTACAGGGAGCTGAGAAACGGCGTATGGTCACAGCCTGAGGATACGGGAATGATTTTTGAGGACGGTGCGTATATATGGCATCCCGATGTCATAAAAACCAACCGTGGCTACGAATTATTAGCCTGCGCTACAACCGACCCAAAGGACAGAAAGCATATGAGCCTGTATTTTTCTGCCTCAGAGGACGGACTCGACTGGGAAACCGCAATAAAGGTTGTTTCGCCCTCTGATGATTATACAGCGTGGGACGGCGGAGGACTGTACAGACCGACCTTCATATATGCGGATAATCACTATATTGTAATGTACAGCGGAAGAAACGATTACAGCGACTTCGGTATCGGAATGCTTGTCGGCAGAGATATGTTCAATCTTCACGGTACCGATCTTGATTACTTATACAACGGTCAGGCAGACGCCCCGATTTTGTGGGACTATCTGAAAAATGATTTATAAACCGTGCAATGCGACTTACGCACGGAAAAGTTCGGAGGTGACAGAATGAATACTGGAAAGCGTGCCGTAGTGCTTGCCTGCGTAACAATGCAGTTTGAATGTGACCGTATTATAAAGGTTGCAAAGCAGATTGCAGACGATACCGACTGCGAGCTGAGAGTGCTGTCTGTACTCGAACCTGCGCACGATTACACCGAGGCGGCGTGGCAGATAGAATACCTCAATATGGTATCAAAGAAGTTCGGCGCAGATATGACGGTGATTTTTGATAAGAATACCGACAGTGCAGCGGCTGAGTTTGCAAAGAGCTGTAATGCCTCAAGAATTGTAACAGGACTTCACGATGGCGGTGAAGAAAGCTTCCTTGTAGGCTTTAACAGGCTTTTGCCCGAAATGCCGATTACAATGGTTGCAAAAGACAATATGGTTTATTCTATGGATGTATGCAAGATGTGTTTATAGGAATTTGATATGATTTAGTTTGCAGATTTTTCTTATTAATATACTCTCCAATGAAAACGGCCGACCCGGTAGCGACACCGAGCCGGCTGTTTCCTTAATATATTGGTAGCAATTACTTAACAACTTTTGCTCCTATAACGATACCTTCTTTTTCATTAACTCTTTCACAGCCAAGTTGTAAAGTTTCATTTTCAGCTGTTCCGTCTGTATAGGTAACCTCAACAGATATATAGATTTTACTGTACATTTCATCGTACACAATCTGAAATGCATTCATTAGTTCTGATATATATTCCTTGTCCGACAGAGAATTTGTATATTTACCTTCCGAATCAGGATTTACCGAAATATAGTTTGTAAGAGCTTTTTTTGCTTTGTCGCTTATATCATCATTTGAGGATATTGATGAAAATATCTGAATAGGGAATGTTTGTAAATCAGTATATTTTTCAAGTTCGGTCTGGTCGGAATAATTCAAAGTATAGCTGACATACTGTTCCTCGTTTTCTATATTGTTTTTTATTTTTTGCTCGGCGGCTGCTTTGTCATATATTTTATCGGATAAAGCAGCAGCATCAGGATAAGTGTTTCGGTAATCCTTAGCATAGGAGCTATACGGAAAAAGAAAAACTCCGTTTTTTATTGTATATTTTACGGTTTGAACATTTTTGCCGTTGCATATCACTGTAAAAGGCGAAATGCTCCCCATAGTAATTTCTTTATTATCTCCGTTTGTTACACTTCCTGATAAGCCGGCGTTGGGAGAAACGGCGGTCATTTTAATAAGAGAGTCACCGCCTATTTCAGCTGCATCAGCTTTAAGAATAAAACTGTTTTCACCTCCGTTAATGCTGCTGATAATTGTTGTGCCTAAAATAACACACACAAGACAAGCAGCGACAGCGGTTATAAATTTATAATTGCTTTTCTTCCTTTTTGGTGAGTTGCTCATATTTTTTATATTTTTCAAAAGTTCTTCAGATGCGTGAACTTCGTTAAATACGCTTTGATAAATCTGACGAGTATTTTTGTTGTTCATATTCACATCTCCTCAAGTTGTTCTTTAAGCTTATTCCTTGCTCTCATAAGCCGTGTTTGCACGGTGGTGGTTGTCAGTTTCATAATATGAGCAATTTCATCACAGCTATATCCTTCATAATAATATAAGTGCAAAACTGTTCTGTATTTTTGCGGAAGTTTCATAATCTCGTTAAAAAGCTCCTTATGCTCAACTTCTATATATTCAGGCTCGTTAGTAAGCTCCTCAAATGAGATTACATTTTTATGCCAATAAGTTCTCCACATCATTTTACATTCGTTAATTACTACTTTAATTAACCACCGCCTTATGTGTTCATCATCATTAAAAGAAATATCGGACTTCAAAAGCTTATAAAAAGCATTCTGCACAGCATCTTCTGCATCACTTTTACTGTTACAATAGCTTAAAGCTGTACGAAAAATTATGTCAGTAAATTTTTCGGCAATTCTTTGAAATTCCGCATTTTCCATTTATGCCACCCCTTTCTGTAATAAAACTCATAAATTTTGAGTAGAATCCTGTAAATCTTTCGTATATATAATGCGTCAGATAATAACAATATCACAAGCCTATAAAAATATTTATGGTTATCCTTTTAAGTAAATTATATTTCATTATAAAAATACAGTAAATACTTTATTTATCAATAACTGCAAATCTATCCTATCTGAATATTAGCATAAAACTAAACTCTTCTTCAAAGGGTACCTTTATGCGGGTTCTCTGCGGTAAAACAGTCCACCGGACTGTTTTACCGAGCCGGCTGTTTTGTTTAAATCAGACCTGAGGGGCGATTTTTGGTTATTGTCAAAATTGAAATTCTATGATTATAGTGATATAATAAAAAGTGATAATAATAAGTGAGGGAAAACTATGCTTAAAAATAAACTCGGAATTGATAATCCGGCTGAGCTTGCCCGTGAGGAAGAGCGAATAAGCAAGAAAAAGGCTGCGGAGCTGTTTGAAAAAGGCATTCTGAATAATCTTCAGCCTGGCAGTTTTTCTGCATTACAGGCAATCCATAGGTATCTGTTTGAGGATATTTACGATTTTGCAGGCGAAATACGCACGGTAAATCTTGCAAAGGGAAATTTCCGATTTGCTCCGCTAATGTACCTTGAAGCTGCGCTTGAAAATATAGATAAAATGCCGCAGTCAGACTTTGACGAGATAATAGAAAAATATGTTGAAATGAATATCGCCCACCCGTTCAGGGAGGGCAACGGTCGAAGTACACGCATATGGCTTGACCACATTCTGAAAAATGAAATCGGCAGGGTGATTGATTGGAGCAGGGTTGATAAGGAGGACTATCTGCTTGCTATGGAGCGCAGCCCGATTAAGGATATTGAAATAAAATATCTGCTGAAAAATGCGCTCACCGATGAAATAAACAGCCGTGAGGTATATATGAAAGGCATAGACCACAGCTATTATTACGAGGGATATACAACCTTTAAAACGGAAGAATTATGATGTTTAAAAGCGAATAAAAATACGGTTGTTTATTTATAGGTTAAACTATGGATAATCGGATAAACAAAACTTTCGGTCGGGCAACAAAAATAAAGAATATTGCTTACTATCTGCTCGGGCAAAAAGTTTAGGTCAAGCCTTTTTAAAGGCTTGCGG